>NZ_JBDJNS010000001.1:0-296147 GCF_039674545.1 Luteimonas sp. TWI382 | reverse complement strand
AACAACACGGGGTGTGTCCTTCTTTTCCCGCCTCATTTTTTTCACCCCCCCCCCCCGGTTCCGAACCCCGGCTCTACCCGGTTTCGAAACAAGAAAAGGCCGGCATGTGCCGGCCTTTTCGGTGACGCGTGGACTCAGGAGTTCCACCACATCAGAAATTCGTGCCACAGCCGCTTGAAGAAGCCGGCCTCCTCGACCGCCTCGAGCGCGACCAGGGGACGCTCCGCAATGACCTTGCCGTCGAGGACGACGCGCACGGTGCCGATTTGCTGGCCCTTCTCGATCGGCGCGACCAGGGTCTCGGGGATGTCCATCGATGGCTTGAGCTGCGCGTACTTGCCGCGCGGCATACTGACCAGCATCGGCTCGGCCACGCCCAACTGCACCTCGTCGGCCTTGCCTTTCCAGACCTTCTGCGTCGACACCGCCTTCTGGCCGTCGTAGACCGCGTGGGTTTCGAAGAAGCGGAAGCCCCAGTTGAGCAGCGCCAGCGAATCGGTGGCGCGCTGGGCCTCGCTGCTGGAGCCCATGACGACCGAGATCAGCCGCTGGTCGCCGCGCAGCGCCGAGGCCATCAGGCAGTAGCCGGCGCCGGAATGGTGGCCGGTCTTGATCCCGTCCACGCTGTCGTCGCGCCACAGCAGCCGGTTGCGATTGTGCTGAGTGATCGGCCCGACCGTGAATTCCTTGATCTTGTTGTGCGCATACTCCTTGGGATAGTCGCGCACCATCGCGCGGCCCAGGATCGCCAGGTCGTGCGCGGTCGAGTAATGCTCAGGACCGGACAGGCCGGTGGCATTGGTGAAGTGGGTGTTCTTCATGCCGATGCGTTCGGCATAGGCGTTCATCAGCTGTGCGAACGCCTCCTCGCTGCCGGCCACGTGTTCGGCCAGCGCAATCGCGGCGTCGTTGCCGGACTGCACGACCATGCCGATCTCCATATCCAGCAGCGGTGCGGTCTGGTTCACCGGGAAGCCGCTGTAGCTGCCGTCGGTGCCGGCGCCGCCCTTGCGCCAGGCGTTCTCGCTCATCAGCACCTGGTCGTCCGGCTTGACCTTGCCGGCCGCCATCTCGGCGGCGATCACGTAGCTGGTCATCACCTTGGTGATGCTGGCAGGCTCCACGCGCTGGTCGGCATTCTCGCCGGCCAACACCTGGCCGGTCGCGTAGTCCATCAACACCCAGGCCGTGCCGGTCACCTCCGGCGGCGGGGGTGTGGGCAGCGCATCGCTGAGTGCAGCGCCGCCCTGGGCGGCGGCGGCCGGCGCAGGCGCCGGTGCGGGTGTCGGCCGCGGCGCGGGGTCCTGGGCGACCGCAAGGCCGACCACCGCGGTGGCCATGGCGGCCAGCAACATGCGCGAAACGACGACAGGCACTTTCATCTGCAACGGAACTCCGGAATGCCCGCCGCGAGGGCCGGCGGAAAAATGGGAAGAAAAACGTCAGTCGCGCACGACGGTCGGCGCGCCAAAGCCCAGCCCGGCGACGCGCGAGGTCATCTCGGCGACGCGCGCAGCTTCGACCGGACCGACGCGCAGACGCCAGACCGGCTTGCCGGCGGCGGTACCGTCCTCGAGCTGGGCTGCGCCGATGCCGGCGCCGCGCAGCGTGGCGAGCGCACGTTCGGCATTGGCCCGGGCGCCGAACGCGGCGACCTGCAGCGTAACGCCACCCGACACCGGCGCCGCAGTCGGATACGTGGGCGTGGGCGTGGGCGCAGGTTTCGGGGCAGCGGCGACCGGGACCGGCACCGCTGCGGGAACAGTCGCGGCCGCGACGGCGCCATTGATCGGGACCTGACGCCCGTTCTCGAGCTTGAGCCCGCGGGCGGCGAGCCAGGCATCGAAATCGTCGGCGGTCATGACCTTGCCGTTCTGGTACATGTTGAACCGCCCGTCCGCCGCGCTGGGCTGCGGCAGTGGCGCGGGGCGCTCGCCGGCGCGCGCGCTGGCGATCGGCAGCGCCTCGACGATGGCATCGATCGTGCTCGCCGCCGGGCGCGGCGCGGCCGCGGCGACCGAGGCGTTAGGCGCGGCGGTCGGCGATGCCTGCGCGACGGCGCGGTAATCGTGCCGGGCGTTCTCGCCCGGACTCAGCGCGCGGACTTCGACCCGGCCGGTGCCGGCCGGATGGATCCCGATCTTGACCGCGGCGGCATAGCTGAGGTCGACGACGCGGCCGTCGTGGAACGGACCGCGGTCGTTGACCCGCACCACCACCGACTGCCCGGTGTCGAGGTTGGTCACGCGCGCGAAACTGGGCAGCGGCAGCGACTTGTGCGCCGCGGTGAACGCGTACATGTCGTAGACCTCGCGGTTGGAGGTCAGCCGGCCGTGGAACTTGGCGCCGTAGTACGAGGCGGTCCCGGTCTCGACGAACTCGCTGTGGTCGTCGAGTACGCGGTAGGTCTTGCCGAGCACCTGGTAGGGGCTGCGGTTGCCGATCTGAGAACGCGGGAGGTCGACGACCTCCGGCTCGGGAATCGCATCGACGTTGGGCAGGTAGTCGGGCAGGCTGTCGGGGACGCCGGGCCGGTAGAGGCCGCCTGCGGTGTAGTGCCCGCGGGTCCGGGGGTCTTCCTGCGCCGGCGCGTAGGGCGAAACCCGGCGCGCGCCGTGTCCGGACGACCCGGCAACCGGCGCTGCGACGCGTTCGCCGCCGGAGGCGGCCGCCGGCTTCTTGGGCGCGCCCGCGCAGCCGGCGAGCATCAGCAGTGCGGCCGCCGGCAGCAGCCAGCGGATCACGGGCCGACCCCCGCCCGGATCGCCTGGGCCAGCTGGTGCACCGAGAGCGAGTACATCGGCGAGCGGTTGTAGCGGGTGATCACGTAGAAATTGCGATACGCCAGCCAGTACTCGCTGCCCGCCTCGCCTTCCAGCGACAGCAGCGTGCCGCCCTCGGCGGTGGGCTCGCCAGGACGTGGCGTGTAGCCGCGCGCGGCAAGGTCGGCCAGCGGATACACCGGCTCCCAGTTCTCGGGCTTGAAGTCGGCGGCGCCGTCGGCGCGCTGCGCGCGCGCGACCACCGGCCCGCCACGCTGCCAGCCGTGGACGACGAAGTAGTTGGCGATCGAGGCGAACACGTCGGGCTTGTGGGTCAGCAGGTCGCGGCGACCGTCGCCATCGCCGTCCTTGGCCCACAGCCGATAGCTCGACGGCATGAACTGGCCCATGCCCATCGCGCCGGCATAGCTGCCCTTGAGCTCGCCGATCGCCAGCTGCGGCTCGGCCTTCTGCAGCGCGAACAACTGCGCCAGCTCGCCGGCGAAGAACGGCGCGCGCGGCGGGTAATCGAACGCCAGGGTGTAGAGCGCGTCGAGCACTTTCCAGCTGCCGGTCACGCGGCCGTAGCTGGTTTCCACACCGATGATCGCGACGATGTACTCGGCCGGCACGCCGCTGTCGGCGGCGACACGCTCGAGCGCCTCGCGGTTGTCGCGATAGAACGCCACGCCGCCATCGATGCGCGCCGGGTTGATGAAGATCGGCCGGTAATCGCGCCAGGGCCGCACGGCCTCGGCGGGGCGGCTGATCGCATCGAGGATCTTCTGCTGGACCTGCGCCTGCGCCAGTGTGGCGCGGATGTGCGCAGGATCGATTCCGTAGGTCGTCGCCGTGTAATCGACGAAATTCTCCACGCGTTGCGCGCGCGCGATCGCCGGATCGGTCACCGACGGCGGCGCGGCCGGTCGTTCCGGCGGCTGCGGCACCGAGGGCAGCAGCGCGCCCTCCGGGCGTCCAGGCTCGGCCAGCGGCGTGATCGCGCGGTAGTCGTCGGCCTGGGCTTCGGCGTGATTGGCAGGCGTCGCGCATGCCGCCAGTGCGAGCGGCAGCGCGGCCAGGGAGAGTCGGAAGAACGGGCGTCGGCTCATCGGCGGCGAGGGTAGCACGCGTGCACGCAACGCCAACACTGCACCGCCGTCATCGTTGTGACGCGGTCAGCGACGCCGGAGGCCACTCGCCTGCACCGCCATCACCACGCCGAAGCCCGCAAGCAGCGACACCGCCGCGGTCCCGCCGAAACTGAGCAGCGGCATCGGCACCCCGACCACCGGCAACAGGCCCGAGATCATGCCGCCGTTGACGACCACGTAGACCGACATCGCCAGGCCCAGGCTGCCGACCAGCAGCCGCGAGAAGCCGTCGCGCGCCTGGCTGGCGATCCACAGGCACCGGGCGATCACGAACAGGTAGAGCGCCAGCACGACCACGACGCCCAGCCAGCCGAATTCCTCGCTGAGCACCGCGAACACGAAGTCGGTCGTGTGCTCGGGCACATAGTTGAGATGGGACTGCGAGCCATCGCCCCAGCCCTGCCCGGTCAGGCCGCCCGAGCCGATGGCGATCCGGGACTGGATGATGTTCCAGCCCGTTCCCAGAGGATCGGACTCGGGGTCGAGGAAGGTCAGAATGCGGTCCTTCTGGTAGGGCTGCAGATACCAGAACCAGGCCGCGGGCGCGCCCACCGCGGCGACGGCAGCACCACCGACGAACCACCACCACGACAGGCCCGCGAGATACAGCGCGAATGCGCCGCCCGAGGCGACCAGCACCGCGGTCCCCAGATCGGGCTGCAGCAGCACCAGGCCGGTGGGCAGGCCGATGATCGCGGCCGCGACCGCGATCGCGCCCAGCCGCGGCGGCGTGGGCTGCTGTCCCAGCCACCAGGCGGCCATCATCGGCAGCGAGAGCTTCATCAACTCGGCCGGCTGCACATAGAACACGCCCAGGTTGAGCCAGTGCTGGCCGCTGCGGCCGGTGCCCACGAACAGCACCGCGATCAGCGGCAGCAGCGATGCGGCATAGGCCAGCGGCGTGAAGCGTCGAAGCTGCACGGCCGGAATCCGCGACAGCAGCCACATCGCCGCCAGGCCCACGGCGTAGCGCCCGGCCTGGGACCCGACCATCCCCATGTTCTTGCCGCTGGCGCTGTGCAGCACCGCCAGGCCGATGCCCATCAGCGCCGCCAGCGCCGCCAGCAACGGCCAATCGAGCGTCCGGCTGAAGCGCAGCCACAGATCCAGCAGCCAGCGCAGGATGATCTTCATCGCGGCGCCTCCGCACGCGCCGGCGCCGCGACCGCCGCTGGCGGGACCGTGCGCACGCCGTCGATCACGCCGTCGAAGGAGACCTCGCGCGCCAGCGCCGCCCCCTGGCCGGCGGCGGCGACCGCAGCCGGCACGCCTGTCGCCGGGTCCACCTCGACCTCGGGCATCTCGCCCAGCAGCCAAGCGTCGAAGATCCGGCGCGCGATCGGCGCGGCCGCGGTGCCGCCATAGCCGCCATGCTCGACGATCACCGCAACGGCGATGGTCGGATCCTCGGCCGGCGCATAGCCGACGAACAAGGCCTGGTGGCGCAGGTGGTAGGGCAGCGCGCGCGGATCGAGGCTGGCATTGCCGCGGCGGCTTACGCGCTGCGCGGTGCCGGTCTTGCCGGCCATGCGGTACTGCGCGCCGCGCGCCATCGCGGTCGCCGAGCCGCGCCCGTGGATCGTATTCATCATCCCCTCCTGGACGGCGCGCAGGTGGTCGGGGCGTTCGGTGATGCGCTCGCCGGCCGGGCGTGCGATCGCTCGCCACGGCGCATCGAAGCCGTCTCGCCGCTCGGCGGCCAGGTGCAGCGTGTTCAACGTGCCGCCATTGGCGATCGCCGCGGTGCCGCGCGCCAGCTGCAGCGCAGTCGCGATCCAGTAGCCCTGACCGATACCCGCGATGACGGTTTCGCCGGCATACCAAGGCTCCTTGCTGCGCTGGGCCTTGTAGCGCGGCGACGGCACCACGCCGGCGTTCTCGCCGAGCAGGTCGATCCCGGTCGGCTGGCCGAAGCCGTAGCGCGTCATGTACTGGTCGAACCGCTCGATGCCCATCTCGTAGGCGAGTTGGTAGTAGTAATAGTTGATCGAACGGGAGATCGAGTCGCGCAGGTCGGTCCAGCCGCCGCCGCGTCCCGCGTCGCGGTAGCCGCGCCGCTGGCCCGGGATGAAGAACTCGCCGGTGGAAAACACCCGGTGCTCGGGCGTGCGCAGGCCACTGTCGAGGCCGGCGAGCGCGACCAGGGGCTTGACCGTCGAGCCTGGCGGGCCGCCGCCCAGGACGTTGCGGTTGAACAACGGCCGCGCCGGGTCGTCCATCAGCCGGCGGTAGTCGGTATGCGAAATGCCGTTGACGAACAGATTGGGGTCGAAGCTCGGCAGGCTGACCATGCCCAGGATCAGGCCGGTCTTGGGCTCGACCGCGACCGCCGAGCCGTGCAGTCCGCCGAAGGCGAGCACCATCGCGCGCTGCAGGTCGGCATCGATGCTCAGCCGCAGGTCGGTGCCCGCGGTCGCCGGCACCAGGCCCAGCCGGCGCAGCGCGCGCCCCTCCACGTTGGTCTCGACCTGTTCGTAGCCGATCTTGCCGCGCAACTGCTCGTCGTAGTAGCGCTCCAGTCCGGTCCGCCCGGTCTGCGGGAACAACAGATGCGCCTGGCCGTAGCGCTCGATGTCGCTATCGTCGGTGCGGCCGACATAACCGATCACGTGCGCGAACAGGTCGCCGTAGGGGTAGTGCCGGTTGAGATAGGGCACGACCTCAACGCCAGGGAAGCGCCAGCGGTCGATCGCGAAACGCGCCATCTCGTCCTCGCTGATGCGCAGCTTCAGCGTCACCGGCCGGAACGAACGCTGCGCCTTGCGCTCGCGCTCGAAGCGCGCGATGTCGTCGGGCGACAGCGCGATGATGCGCGACAGCTCGGCGACCAGATGCCGGGGATCGCCGGCCTCTTCGGGGGTGACATCGAGCCGGTAGGCCTGCTCGTTGCTGGCCAGAATGCGGCCTTGCCGGTCGTAGATCAGCCCGCGACCGGGCACCACCGGACGCGGCTTGATGCGGTTGGCCTCCGAGCGCTTGGCGTAGACCTCGTGGTCGATCACCTGCAGTTTGAAGTACCAGCCGGCCAGCACCGCGAGCGCGACCACGACCAGGGCAAACCCCAGCAGCGCGCGACGCGCGAACGCAGCCGCCTCGGCGGCGTTGTTGCGCACATTCGAACGACGACGCCCGGCCACGTGCCGCTACGTCCGGCGCCCGAAGCGCAGTGCGTCCATGACCAGGTACAGCGGCGCCCACAGCAGCATGCCCAGCAGCGGCGCGATCCAGTACGTCCATGGCAGTTGCGGCAGGCCCAGCGCGCCGTGGATCGCAGCACTGACAATGCGGTCGTTGAGCAGCAGGCCGCCGACCGCCGCCGCCTGCTGGGCGACCGGGAAGAAGCGCAACTGCGAGCGGAAGCGCTGCAGGATGAAGCTCATCACCACCAGCCGCAGGGCCTGCTCGCCCAGCAGGCCACCGAACGCGAGATCGGCGATCAGACCGATGCAGAACGCCAGGCCCAGGCCAGCGCGGTCGGGGTCCTCGATCACCCAATAGGCGATCACCAGCGCCAGCCAGAACGGGCGCAGCGGCTGCAGGCCGGTCGGCAGCGGCAACAGGCCGAGCAGCAGCGCCGCCAACAGGCTCACCGGCAGCAACCAGGGCTTGCGACGGCGGATCATGGCATCGGCCCCGAGACCGGCGGTGTCGGTTCGGTCGCGGCCGGCGTCGCAGCGGCGGCGTCGCCCGCGCCAGTCTGCGCACCGCCTGCGGTGGCCTCGGCAGCAGCGGCGGCCTCCGCCCTGGCGCGCAATGCCGCCTCGCGCTCGGCCGCCGCCGCGTCCAGATCGGCGGTGGTCACCGGCACGACTTCGTCGCGCAGCAGCAACACGTCGCGCCCGCGGTCGAACTGCGCAGCCGGCGTCAGGCGCCCGATCAGGAACGCGCGGCTGTCGTCAGGCTCGAGCGAGGCGATCGTGCCGACCGGGAACCCCGGCGGGAACCGGCCACCCAGGCCCGAGGTCACCATCGCGTCGCCGACCTGGACATCGGCCGACAACGGGACGTTGCGCAGCAGCAGCGCATCGGGATGCCCGCTGCCGTAGGCGACCAGGCGCACGCCATTACGCGCCACGACCACCGGCACCGCATGTTCGAGATCGGTCACCAACAGCACGGTCGCAGTGGCGGACGTCGTCGCGATGACCTGGCCGAGCAGACCGCCGGCGTCGATGACGCTCTGCCCGGTGCGCACGCCGTTGCGGGTGCCGGCATCGAGCAGCAGCCGCTGCCGCGTCGGATCCTGGTCGACATCGAGGACCGGCGCCAGCTGCACGTCCAGATTGCCCTGCCCGACCGCGCCCAGCAGCCGGCGCAGGCGGGCATTCTCGGTCGCCTCGACCCGCAGCCGGGCCTGGCGGGCGTTGAGCACCAGCAGTTCGTTGCGCAACCGGCGGTTGTCCTCGGCCAACTGGGCGCGGGTCGCCGCATCGTTGCGCATGCTCGTGCCCAGCCGCGACGGCAGGCCGGCCAGCCACCATAACGGCTGGACGATGATCGCCGCCTGGTGCCTGGCCTCAGACAGCCAGCTGCCGCGGTGGTCCATGACGATCAGCACGCACGACAGCGCCAGATAGGCCAGCAGCCGCAGCGTGCCGGACACGTCGCCAGATCGGGGAGCCGGTGAGCTGGAAGACGACATCGGGCGTGTTGTCCTGATGGAAGTCGATCATCAGTCCCGCGGCAGCGGGACGCCAGCGACCAGGGACCGGGCGGACGGCGGGGCGGGCCCCTCATGCCTGCCGCGAGGACGGAACGCGCTGCCCTCGACCGAAGACATGCCGATGGCGCCGCGCGCGGTCAGTCCGCGAAGAACTCGTTGCCGTGCAAGTCCAGCAGTTCCAGCGCACGGCCGCCGCCCCGGGCGACGCAGGTCAGCGGGTCCTCGGCGACCTGCACGTGCAGGCCGGTGGCCTCGCTGATCAAACGGTCGAGGTCGCGCAGCAGCGCGCCGCCGCCGGTCAGCACGATGCCGCGCTCGGCGACGTCGGCGCACAGCTCGGGCGGCGTCTGCTCAAGCGCCTGCTTGACCGCTTCGACGATGCCCGACAGCGGCTCGCGCAGCGCGTCGAGCACCTCGTTGGAGCTGATCGTGATGACCTTGGGCACGCCCTCGGCCAGATGCCGGCCCGAGACCTCGATCTCGACCACGGGCTCCTGCTGGTAGGCGCAGCCGATCTCGAGCTTGATCCGCTCGGCGGTCGCATCGCCGATCAGCATGCCGTGGTTGCGGCGCACGTAGTTGATGATCGACTCGTCGAACCGGTCGCCGCCGATGCGGGCCGACTGCGAATAGACGATGCCATTGAGCGCGATGACCGCGACCTCGGTGGTCCCGCCGCCGACGTCGACCACCATCGAGCCGCGCGCCTCGGTGACCGGCATGCCGGCACCGATCGCCGCGGCCATCGGCTCTTCGATCAGCGAGACCTCGCGGGCACCGGCCTCGAGCGCCGAATCCTTGATCGCACGCTTCTCGACCTGGGTCGAGCCGGCCGGCACGCAGATCAGCACGCGGGGGCTGGGACGCAGGAAGCGCGACTTGTGCACTTTCTTGATGAAGTGCTTGAGCATCTCCTCGGTGTACGTGAAGTCGGCGATGACGCCGTCCTTCATCGGGCGATGCGTGGTGATGTTGCCCGGCGTCCGGCCCAGCATCTGCTTGGCCTCGGCGCCGACCGCCGCGACGACCTTCTGGCCGGCGGTCCGGTCCTGGCGCACGGCCACGACCGACGGCTCGTTGAGCACGATGCCCTGGCCGCGGACGAAGATCAGCGTGTTGGCGGTGCCCAGGTCGATGGACAGGTCGTTGGAAAACAGGCCGCGGAACTTCTTGAACATCGGAAAAGGGCGTCCGTCAGAGGGGGCGACACAAGCGCGCTAGCCTAGCAAAAAAGCCGGTGCCCGCGGCGCCCCGAACGCCCTGCAATGCCCCCGACCAGACGCCCCGGGTGGCCCGCCCGCAGGGCTCGGGCCCGCGGCTCGGCCAGCCTGCGCCGCGCCCTGAGCGGCCCGCACGCGGCCCGGCGCGCACCGGGTTAACGTAAACTAACCGGCCTTTCGACGACGACGAGTTGCATGCGATGTCTGCATTGATCTGCGGTTCCCTGGCCTACGACACCATCATGGTGTTTCCGGACCAGTTCAAGAACCACATCCTTCCGGACAAAGTGCACATCCTGAACGTCTCGTTCCTGGTTCCGCGCATGCGCCGCGAGTTCGGTGGCTGCGCGGGCAACATTGCCTACAACCTGAAATTGCTCGGCGGCAACCCGATTCCGATGGGCACCGTGGGCCAGGATTTCGGCCCCTATCGCGAATGGTTCACCGAGCTGGGCATTACGCTCGACTACGTGCGCGAGATCCCTGAGTTGTTCACGCCCCAGGCGTTCATCACCACCGATCACGACAACAACCAGATCACCGCGTTCCATCCCGGCGCGATGATGCGCAGCCACGAGAACCACGTGAAGGACGTGCCCGGCGTGACCATCGGCCTGGTCGGCCCCGACGGCCGCGAAGGCATGCTGCAGAACGCGCGCGAGTTTTCCGAGGCCGGCACCCCGTTCGTCTTCGATCCGGGCCAGGCAATGCCCCTGTTCAACGGTGACGAGTTGCGCCAGTTCATCGAGCTGGCCGACTACGTGATCGTCAACGACTACGAGTCCAACCTGCTGCAGGAACGGACCGGCTGGGACGAGAAGGTCATCGCCGGCAAGGTGCGCGCCTACATCTGCACGCGGGGCCCCAAGGGTGTGGTGATCCATGCCGAGGGCCAGACCCACGACGTGCCGCCAGCCCACGAGCGCCGCGTCACCGACCCGACAGGCTGCGGCGACGCGTTCCGCGCCGGCCTGCTGTTCGGCATCGACAAGGGCTACGACTGGCTCACCATCGGCCGCATCGGCAACCTGATGGGCGCGCTGAAGGTCGAGCATCCCGGCACCCAGAACCAGCGCTTCGACTACGAGGAGTTCTCGCTGCAGTTCCGGCAGCAGTTCGGGTATTCGCTGGAGAGCAAGGGCGGCTGAGCGCGCCCCCTAGGCGCGGCGAGCCGGCTGCGCCTAGAGCAGGTCGCGACGCGGGTGGTCTGGTGCCCACGCGCGCCGACGAACGACATGCCGCATCGCGTCGCCTAATCGCGCATCGATCCGCCGTGCTGTGCGATCCATGTTAGATAGGCCTCCAGCCAGCCCTGCATGAAATCGCGGCTGGCCTTGCCAAAGCCGCCGTCGTCGTCGAAGACGCCGTCCTTGGCGTGCAGGAAGACCTCGGGCTGGCCCAGGGTCGGCATGTCCAGGTAGGCGAGGATGTTGCGCAGGTGCTGCTGGGCGAGCGCCGAGCCGATGCTGCCGATCGAGGCCCCGAGAACGCCGGCCGGCTTGCCTGCCCACACGCTCTGGCCGTAGGGCCGCGAGCCGTGGTCGATCGCGTTCTTCAGTACACCGGGCACCGAGCGGTTGTACTCGGGCGTGACGAACAGCACCGCGTCGGCGCCGCGCACCGTATCGCGCAGGCGCACGACCTGCGCCGAGGGTGCGTCGTCATCGTCCTGGTTGTAGAGCGGCAGGTCGCCGATCTCCACGTGCACGAACGTCGCACGGTCGGCGGCGAGACGTTCGAGGGCGTTGGCCAGACGGCGGTTGATCGAGGCCTTGCGCAGGCTGCCGACGAGCACGGCGATTCTGGGTGCGGGCATGGGGAACTCCTTGTGGGTGGAAGGGCGCGACTGGGGCATCGGCGACCAATGCCCCCACACCATGCCCCACGCATTCGGGGATCGGGATGAAATGAACAGCCGGCCAGGCGTCCACCCGGCCCGGCAGGCCGAACGAAGCATCGCCACCCCGCCCAGCGGCACCGTGCGCAACGTACGCAAGCCCTTCGCGCACCGTCAGGATGCCGACGCAGGCTCAAGTTCACCGCTGCCCAGCCGTTGGTACTAAGCTGTCGCCGTCCAATCGGACGGGGCAGGCCTGCCCGTCCTGACATCCAGTCGCGCGCGCCGAAGGGGGAACTTCGGCATCCCGCCAGCGGATGCGGCGTGCGGACCTGCGGCCTGTCTTCGCCCTTGTTCCGACTTCGAGCGCCTTATGATCGCCACGCTTCTCGTCGGCATGCTGTGTGCCTACCTGCTGAGCTTCTCGGTGATGTTCCTGCTCATCAGCAGGCGCTTGGGCCGCGACAGGATGGGGACAGATGCCTTCGCCGTGGGCAACCTGATCCTCGGCGCTGCGTACATGCTGCAGTTGCTGGAAGGCTCGGTGGGGCTGAGCTGGATGGGCGTGTTGAATCATGCGCTCACACTCGGCGCACTGCTGGCCTACAGCGTGGGCGGCCTGCGCTTCTTTGGTCGGCCGACGCCACTGCTCCGGCCGCTGGCTGCGCTCGGGCTGGGCCATGTGGTCGTGCAGATCCTGGTGGAATGGGCCTGGGGACCGGTGGCGCGCTACGCGCTGCTTTCGGCAGTGTGTGCCCTGTGGTTCGTTGGCATGGTGGTCGTGCTGGTGGCGGGCCTACGTACGTTCGCCCGCGATCTTCGCGCTGAGGCGCTGCTGCTTGCCGCGCTGATCAGCGGCATCGGGGTATTGAACGCGCTCAAACTGGCCAAGTTGCTGGCCGGTGGCCTGGCGACGCTGCACATGGATGGACAGTTCCAGGTGGTTTTCTACGTTTACATGTGTTCGCTGGCGACCATCATTCCACCGTTCATCGTCTGGCTCGTTCTGCGCCGCCTGACCGACCGGCTTCGCGACATGGCCGCGCGCGATCCGCTGACACAGTTGCTCAATCGCCGCGGCTTGACCGAGGCACTCAAGATGCAACAGCGGCATTCGAACGGCGCTCGCCTGCTGCTGATCGATCTCGATCACTTCAAGCGCATCAACGACCAATACGGTCACCACACGGGTGACGCCGTGCTCTGCGCCATCAGCGATGTCCTGCGTGAGGCTGTCCGCGCGGGGGATCTCGTATGCCGGATGGGCGGGGAGGAGTTCGCCGTGGTCTGCCCAGGCGCCGACGAGGCCACCGCAGGCGGCGTGGCCGAGCGCATCCGCCAAGCCGTCGTATCGACGGCCCGGCTGCAGACGCCGGATGGCGAGGCGTTGCGCTGCACCGTCACCGTGGGCATCTCGGGGCGCTTCGACGACGATGCGTCGCTGGAGCAGGCGATGCAGGTGGCGGACGCGGCGCTCTATCGCGGCAAGCACGCGGGGCGCAACCGGGTGGAATGGGGCGACACGAGCACGAACCAGAACCGGGGTCAGAGTGCACTTTCTGAAGTGCCAGTTCTTGCCGGGGTCATTTGCGATCCCTGACTGGCGACTGGTCAATGAAAGTGACCGTCCCTTCACGCGCGTCACCCCCAGCCGACTGCAGCCTCACCGCATCACGATCCCCGGCCAGCCTGAATGCGCCGATGTCACGACGCCAAGCCGCCCCAGCCACCGACCGCCCGCGCGACCTGACCCGCGGTCCGATCGCCACCACGCTGCTGGTCTTCGCGCTGCCGATCCTCGGCGGCAATGCCTTGCAGTCGCTCAACGGCTCGGTCAATGCGATCTGGATCGGCCGGTTCCTGGGCGAGGATGCGATCGCGGCGATCGCCAATGCCAACAACATCCTGTTCTTCCTGCTGGGCGCGGTGTTCGGCGTCGGCATGGCCGCGACGATCCTCGTCGCACAGGCCATCGGCCGCGACGACCTCACCGCGGCCAAGCGCGCGATCGGCACCAGCGCGACGTTCTTTGTGAGCGTGTCGGTCCTCGTCGCGCTCGCCGGCCTGCCGCTTTCGGGACCGGTGCTCGACTGGATGGGCACACCGGCGTCGGCACTGCCGCATGCCGAGGCGTACTTGCGGATCATCTTCCTGGCGGTGCCGTTCCTGTACGCGCTCGCGTTCCTGTCGGCGATCCTGCGCGGCGCCGGCGATTCGCGCACCCCGTTCTTGTTCCTGCTGCTGGTGGTCGCGCTGGACATCGTGCTGGTGCCGCTGCTGCTGTTCGGGGTCGGCCCGTTGCCGGAGATGGGCATGGCCGGCGCGGCGGCCGCGAACCTGATCGCCAACGCGCTGGGGCTGGTGGCGATGCTGGCCTGGCTGCGGCACCGTCGCCATCGGCTCTGGATCGGCCGCGACGAGCGCGCGCTGTATCGCCCGGACTGGACGATCGTTCGCGCACTGCTCGCCAAGGGGCTGCCGATGGGTTTGCAGATGGTGATGCTGTCGGCGGCGATGATCGCGATGATCGCAATGGTCAACGCGCACGGCGTCGAGACCACCGCCGCCTACGGCGCTGCGCTGCAGCTGTGGACCTACGTACAGATGCCCGCAATGGCGATCGGCGCGGCGTGCTCGACGATGGCGGCCCAGAATGTGGGCGCCGGCCATTGGGACCGCGTGGGCCGGGTCGCCAAGACCGGCGTGGCGATCAACTTCCTGATGACCGGCGTTTTGATCGCGGTGCTGATCGGCCTCGACCGCCACGCGCTGGCGCTGTTCCTGCCCGAGGCCAGCGCCGCGCTGGAGGCCGCACGTCACCTCAATCGCATCGCAATCTGGTCGTTCTTGTTCTTCGGCGTGACCTTCGTGCTGTTCGGCGTGGTGCGCTCGACCGGCGCGGTGCTGCCGCCCCTGCTGATCCTGGGGGCGACCCTGTGGGGCGTGCGGGTGCCGTTCGCCACCTGGCTGCAGCCCACGCTCGGCGCCGATGCGATCTGGTGGAGCTTTCCGGCCAGCGCGCTGGTGGCGATGCTGCTGGCGGTCGGCTACTACCGCTGGGGCGGCTGGCGTGCGGCGCGCATGCTCGCCGATGAACAGGTCGCGATCCCGGCCGAAGTCCCGGCCCCGCCGCCGGCCCCGGTCGCTGGCATGCCGCCCTGCCGAGCGCAGACGACGGCCGACTGAGGACCTGAACAACCCGGCCGCAAAGCGTATTGACGCCGACATACGCCCGCCCGCTGTAGGAAGGACATCTGCCCGCTTCCTGGAAGACGTCCATGCGCCCCGCTCCCTTGCTGACCGCCGTGCTGGCCTGCGCCGGCCTCGCAGCCCCCGTCGCGGCGCAACAGCTGCGCAATCCGGCCGATCCGCCGCCTGCCGCGGTCGCGCGGCCCGCAGCGCCCGCGCCCGCGCCACAGCAACTGCGCCCGCAGGCCCCCCCGCCACCGGCCGCCACGCTGCGCGCGCCGCAGCCGACGCGGCAACTCGCGAACGATGTCACCCGCCCGGTCACGCCCACCCCAGCGCTGTCGCAGCGCGAGCGCTGCCTGCAGACCGCGCGCAGCGCCGTGCAACCGGTGTCCGACCAGCGTGTCGCCGCGGCCCAGCGCGGGCTGGCCGCCACGCAGGCGCAGCGCGCGGCGACCGGCGCTGTCGGCGCCGATCCGACCGACCGCTCGGGCCTGCGCGCGCAACAGGAGAACCAGCAGCGCGCGATCGCGCGCGAACGCGATGCCGCCGCCCAGCAGCTGCGGGTCGCGCAGGCCAACTGCAACTAAAAGCCGGCGTCAGGCGGCGGACGCGTCGCCCGGCGCCTTCGCCGCAGCGCGGGCCAGCCAATCGGGCAGCGCGCGGCGGCCGATGCCCTGCGCCCGGGCCTGCTGCAACTGCGCCAGCATGTAGGCGCGGCGGGCGGGGTCGTCACCGGCGAACGACAGCGCCAGGTCGCGGTCCATCCAGCGCCGGAACACCACGAACAGGACGACATGCAGTGCCAGCGCCAAGGCACTGACCACCACGACGATGGCCACGTCCATCAGTGCGAACGTCCCAGCGCTTTGCGCCGCCGGCTCACTGCCAGCCCGGCATCCGCGCGCGGTCGAGCCCGGCGGTTTCGAACACCGCCGTGCGGGTGCCGCCGGCCTTGACCGGGAAGGCGATCGAGAGCGTCTTCGCGCCATCGAGCAGACGCCACAACGCCTTCTCATCGTCGATGAACATCGCGATCGCCTCGTCGGTCTGCGGCCGGTTGGCCGCCATGCGGCGCGGCGCGGCCTCGTCCACCGTCACCTCGATCCGGCAGTTGGGATAGCAGTCGAAATCCCCGGCTTCCAGCACCAGGTAGCTGCTGCGCCCCCACGAGGGATGGTCGCGGAAGATCAGCCGCACGGGCTTGGCCCCGCTGCCGTCGACGTCGACCGGCTGGCGCGCATAGATCGCCGCCGAGACCTGTTGCCCGCCGTCGGCAGGCCGGGTGTCGTAGCTCCACAAGGCCGCCGTCCGCGCCTGCTCGCGCACCGCGTCGCCGCGGCTGCGGACTTCATCGAACTTCGCCCGCACGCGGCCGGCCGCCTCGGTCTGGGGGTAGCGCGACAGCAGCACGTCGGCCTGGGCCTTGGCCAGCGCCCAGTTCTCGGCGGCGACGGCGGCTTCGAAGTCGCGTTCGCCGGCGACCGCCTGTTGCTCGTTGGCTTGCGCTTGGGCCTGGGCCTGAGCGGCAGCCTGCGCCTCGCGGTCCTGGCAACCGGCAAGCGCCAGCGATGCGACGAACAGGGCGGCAGCGAGCGGGCGGGCAACGGCGGGCATGGGCATGTCCTCGATTCTTCGGCGGGGCGCCGCCACGACAGCGCGCGCGGCATCAGCGTAGCAGGCGTCCGCACCGCGGCGCCCATCCAAAACGCACGCGGCCGCCCGAAGGCGGCCGCGCAGGACGGCACCGGCCGTCAGTTGGCCGCTGGGGCGGCCTCGTCGACCGCAGGCGCGGAGGGATCGACCGCCGGGGCCGGCTTGGCCTCGTCGATCACCTTCTCCACCGAGCCGGTCGTGATCGGGTGGTAGCCCGGACGCGCCTTGGCGAAGATCTCCTTGGCCAGCGCCAGGCCGGACTCGGTCTGCACCAGCGCGTCGTAGATCGGCATGATCAACTTGCGACGGCCGACACGCGCGGTGAACTCGGCCAGTGCCGCGTTCGCCTCGGTGTAGCCGCTGCGCACGGCCAGCGGATACCAGCGCATCGCGATCTCGCCGTTGCCCGTGCCGGTGAAGTGGTAGGCGCCGTCGAGCTGGGCCATCTGCTCGTGGGTCAGCGTCGCCGGCAGGCTGTCGAGGAAATGCAGCCACTCCTGCGTCGACCAGGCATCGGTGATCTGGCGCGGCGGCAGTTGCGCGCTGCCCAGCCACGCCAGCCGCGCGGAGTCGACGATGCCGAAGTTGCGCGACATCACCTGCGGCGCCGAGGCCGGGATGCCCGGGCCGTAGACCCATTCCTGGATCTCGGCATCACTGACGGTGCCGGGATACTTGTCGAACAGATGTTCCTTCGCGTACGCCAGGAACTGCTCGGTGGTGATGCTCTGGAACGCGAAATGGTCGAAGTAGCCGCGCAGGAACGCATCGAACGGCTCGCGGCCGAAGCGCTGCTCGAGGAACTGCAGGAACCAGGCGCCCTTGTCGTAGGCCACCGCGCTCAGCGCGTCGTCGGCGTCGAGCACCGTGCCCGGTTTCACCGCCAGCGCCTGCACCGCCTCGGGCATCGAGACGATGCTCTCCTTGAGCGCATTGCGGGCGATCACGAACTCCATGTCGCTGGTCTCCTTGCCGTAGACCGATTCGACGATGCGGTTCTCCACGTAGCTGGTGAAGCCCTCGTTGAGCCAGCCGTGCTTGGCGCTGGAGAACGTCACCAGGTTGCCCGACCAGCTGTGCGCGAGCTCGTGGGCGACCAGCGAAACCAGCGACTTGTCGCCGACGATGACGGTCGGGGTGATGAACGACAGGCGCGGGTTCTCCATGCCGCCGTAGGGGAACGACGGCGGCAGGATCAGCAGGTCGTAGCGCTCCCAGCGGTAGGGGCCATAGAGCTGCTCGGTGGTGGCGATCATCTTCTCGGTGTCGGCGAACTCGGCCACCGCGCGGTCGATCGTGGCCGGCTCGGCCCAGATGCCGCTGCGCTCGGAGATCGGCTTGAACACCAGGTCGCCGGCCGCGATCGCCATCAGATAGGACGGGATCTTCTGCGGCATCTTGAACGTGTAGTCGCCGTCGCGCTGGGCGGCCGGATCGTTGTCCGCACTCATGAGCACCATCACGTCCGGACGCGAGGTCACGTGCGCGCTGTAGGTGTAGCGGATCGCCGGCGTGTCCTGCAGCGGCACCCACGAGCGGGCATGGATCTGCTGCGACTGGCTGAACATGAAGGGCAGCTTCTTGCCTTCGGTCATCTCCGGCGTCAGCCACTGCAGGCCCGAGGCGTCGGGCGAGGTGGTGTAGGTCACGCGGATCCGGGCATTGCGGTCCGGGGCCTGGATCGTCAGCTTGCTGCCCAGGGTGGCGTCGGCATCGGCCAGCGCGTAGTGCAGCGGCTGCCACTGCCCGCCGGCCTCGCCTTCGACCTTGTCGATCGTCAGCGCGCGCGTATCGAGCACCAGCTCGGTCGCCGCCGGATCCTTCCACTGCAGCGTGTAGGTCGCGGTCCCGGCAATGGTGCGGGCGTCGAAGTCGAGCGCCAGGTCCAGCGCCAAGTCCTCGGTGACGACCTTGTCGGGCTCGGCATAGGAATGCTCGTCACGGTCGGCGGCCTCGGCCGGCGGCTTTTCGCTGGCCGGCGGTGCCGGCGCGGTGCCGGCCTCGGGCTTGCAGCCGCCGATCACCAGGGCCGACAGGGACAACAGCAGCACCGAGGCCAGCTGCGGGAAACGGAACGGGGGAATTCGGATCACGGAACGTCTCGCGGCGGAAGAACCGACGCGCAGTCTACTCCGTCGCCCCGCGCCGCCTGCTGACACCCCGGCCGTGCACGTCCCGGCGACCGGGTACGTTGCAGCCTACGCGCATGAACGAGGCCACATTCGGCGATTGGGACGGCAGCCCCGCCCAGGCGCGCGCCCTGCAATCGCGCCTGGCTGCGCAGGTCGTGCTCCAGGACAGGCTGCCGGCGCGCGTTCGCTGGATCGGCGGCTTCGACGTGGGGTTCGAGGACGCCGGCGCCGTCACCCGCGCCGCGGCGGTGCTGCTGGATGCGCAATCGCTGCAGCCGGTCGAAACCCATGTCGCCCGCCTGCCGACCCGCATGCCCTACGTGCCCGGACTGCTGAGCTTCCGCGAGCTGCCGGCCTTGCTGGCTGCGCTCGCGCAGCTGTCGCAGACGCCCGACCTGGTGTTCGTGGACGGTCAGGGCATCGCACATCCGCGGCGCCTGGGCATCGCGGCGCACTTCGGTGTGGCCACCGGCCTGGCCAGTATCGGCGTGGCCAAGAAGCGCCTGGCCGGCCAGTTCGAACCACCGGGCGATGCGCCAGGCGACCGGTCGCCGCTGCGCGACCGCGGCGCGCACATCGGCTGGGCGCTGCGCAGCCGCGCACGCTGCAACCCACTGATCGTCTCGCCCGGGCACCGGATCTCGGTCGACGGCGCGCTGGGCTGGACGTTGCGCTGCCTGCGTGGTTACCGTCTGCCCGAACCGACCCGGCTGGCCGACCGGCTCGCCTCGCGCCGCGGCGCCATCGAGGTCGCGGCCACGCTGTTGTGAGGCGCGGCTTCAAGGCGCACCGCGCAGGCACGTTGCTTCGTCGCACGCTGCGAGCAGGCGCGGCTCGCGCTCGTCCTGCGCTGTTTCGGGCCGGCGCCACGCCGGCCGTCGGGCGTCAGGCCTTGAAGCCGTCGTGGATCGCGACGATGCCGGCCGACAGGTTGCGGTAACGGCAGCGCACGAAGCCGGCCGCGTCCATCATCGACTTGAGCTCGTCCTGCGGCGGATGCTTGCGGATCGACTCGGCCAAGTAGCGGTAGCTGTCGGCGTCGCCGGCGAACAGCCGCCCCAGCCGCGGCAGCACCTGGAACGAGTGGAAGTCGTAAAGCGGGCGGAACCACTCGGGCTTGACCTGGGAGAACTCCAGCACGCGCGCCTGGCCGCCGACGCGCAGCACACGCTGCATCTCGCGCAGCGCCGCGTCCTTGTCGGTGACGTTGCGCAGGCCGAAGGCAATGGTCACCAGATCGAAGCTGTTGTCGGGAAACGGCAGCGTCTCGGCGTTGCACTGCACGTACTCGAAGCCGCGCACCTGCCCGCGATCGGTCATGCGGTCGCGCCCGGTGCGCAGCATCGCCGCATTGATGTCGCCGAGCACCAGTTCGCCCGATTCGCCGACCCGGCTCTTGAGCAGGGCCGCGATATCGCCGGTGCCGCCGGCCAGGTCGAGCACGCGGTCGCCGCGGCGCACCTGCGCGGTCGCGACGAAATAGCGCTTCCACACCCGGTGGATGCCCAGGCTCATCAGGTCGTTCATCAGGTCGTAGTTGCCTGCGACCGAGGAGAACACCTGGCCGACCAGCTTCTGCTTTTCGCCGGTGGGGACGTCGCGGAAGCCGAAATGGGTGGTGCCGGGTCTGGAGGATTCGTCGCTCATGGGCCGATTATCCCTCATTCGGGGCCGGTGCGATCCGCAGGCGCCCGACCCGGCGCCGTTCCAGCGATTCGACCCGCAGCACGTGGCCGTCGATGGTCACCTCGTCGCCTTCTGCCGGCATCCGGTCCAGGGCGTGGACCACCAGCCCGGACAGGGTCACGTAGGTCGGGCTGGTCGGCAGGCTCAGGCCGGTCGCCAGCGCCACGTCCTGCATCGACATCGAGCCGTCGACCAGCCATGCACCGTCCTCGCCCCGCACCGCGCCATAGTCGGCGTCCTGGGTATCGGCCAGGTCGCCGGCGATCGTGGCCAGCAGGTCGTTCGCGGTGACCATGCCTTCGATGCTGCCGTACTCGTCGACGACGACCGCGATCGGGAGTGGATGGGCGCGGATCTGCTCGAGCACGCGCAAAGTCGACGTGCCCTCCGGCACGACCAGCGGCTCGCGGACGAACTCGGTCACGTTCAATGCCCGGCCCTGCAGCACGCTCGACAACAGGTCGCTGCTCTGCACGACGCCCAGCAGGCGGTCGAGCTCGCCGTCGCAGACCAGCAGGCGCGTGTGCGGCGACTGCACCAGCCGCTCGGTCGCATGCCCCAGCCCGCGCGTGGCGTCGATCCATTCGATGTCGCCGCGCACCGTCATCACGCTCGACACCGGTCGCTCGGCCAGGGTCAGCACACTGCGGATCATGTCGTGCTCGGCCGCCTCCAGGCGCTCGCCATCGGGCGCCTGCTCGGCCGGCTCGATGGCGCCGCCCTCGCTCGCCGTGTCCGGACGCGCGCCGAGCAGACGCAGCACCGCGTCGGCCGTGCGCTGGCGGAACGGCAGCTGGCGCACGTGGCGCTCGCGGTTGTAGCGCGACCACTGATTGAACGCCTCGATCAGGATCGAGAACACGATCGCCGCGTACAGGTAGCCCTTCGGAATCTTGAAGCCCAGCCCCTCGGCGACGAGGCTGAAGCCGATCATCAGCAAGAAGCCCAGGCACAGCACGACGACTGTCGGATGGCGGCTGACGAAGCGCGTCAACGGTTTGCTGGCCAGCATCATGACCGCCATCGCGATGATCACCGCGGCGTACATCACACCCAGGTGCTCGACCATGCCGACCGCGGTGATCACCGAGTCGAGCGAGAACACCGCATCGAGCACGACGATCTGCGCGACCACGACGCCGAACGCGGCATAGGCCCTCTTGCCGCCGCTGTCGTGCTCCCGGCCCTCGAGCCGCTCGTGCAGTTCCATCGTCGCCTTGAACAGCAGGAACAGGCCGCCCACGAGCAGGATCAGGTCGCGCCCGGAGAACGCGTGTTCCCAGACCGAGAACAGCGGCGCGGTCAGCTTCATGATCCACGCCAACAACGCCAGCAGCACCAGGCGCATCAGCAGCGCCAGGGTCAGTCCGATGATGCGTGCCTTGTCGCGCTGCTCGGGAGGCAGCTTGTCGGCAAGGATGGCGATGAACACCAGGTTGTCGATGCCCAGGATGATCTCCAGGATCACCAAGGTCGCCAGACCCATCCAGATCGTCGGGTCGGCCAGCCATTCCATAGGTGTTCTTGCATCGCGTGCGGAGAGGAGCGCGGATTCTGCCACGCGAATGTTAAGAATTTGCCGCGGCCGGCGCGCCCGCTCGACCGCATCGCACAGGCACGTCAGACTGCAGGCCCCGCGCTGCCACGACCGCCCCATGATCGCCACGCCCGACTACCGCGCCCTGCTCGACACCGCCATCGCCGAAGCCCGCCAGGGCCTGGCCGAGGGCGGCATCCCGATCGGCGCAGCGCTCTATCACCGCGATGGCCGGCTGCTGGGCTGCGGCCACAACCGCCGCGTGCAGGAAGACGATCCGTCCGTGCACGGCGAGACCGATGCCTTCCGCAAGGCCGGTCGCCAGCGCAGTTACCGCGACACGATCATGGTGACGACGCTGGCGCCGTGCTGGTACTGCAGCGGCCTGGTCCGTCAGTTCGGCATCGGCACAGTCGTCGTCGGCGAGTCGCAGACCTTCCGCGGCGGCATCGACTGGCTGCGCGAGCACGGCGTCGAGGTGATCGACCTGCACAGCCAGGACTGCATCGACCTGCTCGGCGGCTTCATCGCCGCGCACCCCCAGGTCTGGAACGAGGACATCGGCGAGGACTGACGCGGTCCCGCGACAAAGGCGCGCTCAGCGCGCCGTCTCGGTACGCCACAGCGTCGGGAAATCGCCGGGCGCCGCGCCTCCGCAGCGGCGCAGTTCGGCGTACTGCGCCAATACGAACGCCTGTCCGTCGTAGTGCCACTGCGCCGCTGCGCCACAATCGGCGAGCCCGCGCCCTTTGGCGAAATGCGACAGCGTGGCGGTGTCGGGCGCGTAATCGGCATTGGTGAGCAGCGCGAAGTCCGAGCCGGCATCATCGAGTCCGGGCGGACCCGGCGGCACGATGCGGGTCGCGCCGCTGCCGTCGCGTGCCGTGCGGAACGCCAGGCTCGAGGTCTGATAGGCCCCGCTCAGGCATGCGACGAACACCAGGGCGCGCTCGGCATCGAGCGGATACGCCGCGTCCTGGTCGCGGATGTCGAAGCCCTCGCGCGGCGGGTTGCAGTCGGCCTCGCGCAGCGCGTCGGCCGCCTGTGCGCGGACTGCGGCGGTCAGCCGTGTGGCGTCCTGTGGCGACAATGCCGGCGGCAGCACCGCTGCATGCAGCCTCGGCAGCGCAGGCCCGCCGGGCAGGGCTGTCGAATCGCGCTCGCCACGCCGCGCCCAGGCGCTGGGCGTGTCCAGCCGCTGCTGGTGCTCGTCGATCAGCAGCAACGCCGCGCGCAAGCCCGACAGCGACACCACCGGCGCGTCCTCGCCGCTGCCAGCCGATAGCCGAGTGCCATCGCCGACCAGCGCGATGAACGTCGCGATGTCGGCGGCCGCATCGAGCGTCAGCGCATCGCGGTCGTCGTCGCGTCGCCACGGCAGCGCGGCCAGTTCGGGCACGGCCACGCCGTCGAGCCGCAGCGTGGCCGGCTTGGGCGCGCCGTCCGACGTGCCCAGTTGCAGCCGCTGCGCACCGTCGCCGCCCGGCGCGCGCGACAGCCGCAGCACCAGACCGAACGCCCCGTCGTTCACGCCGATCGCCTCGCAGGCCCGGCCGTTGTCGCAGGCCACGGTGAAGTCGCGCAGTTGCCGATACAGCGGCGCGACCGCGCTGGACGTGGCGCCCGCCGTCGTGTCCGCATCGTGCGCGGCGGTTGCCGGCGCGGGGGAAGGGGCCGACGCCGTGGTGGCGGCATCCGGCATTGCTGGCGGCACCGGTTCCGTGCACGCGGCCAGCAGCGCGGCGCAGGCAAGCACGAAGGGGCGGACGATGGACATCGCGAACTGCTCTTGCGGACGGAGACGCCATTGTCTGTCGCCGCGACCGACGCGACGTCGACGCGGCCATCACATGGGATCCGGGCGAGGTCGGGCGCAACGCTCCGGTGCGCGCGGCGCCTTGCCGGCATGCCGGTTGCGCGTCCAGACTGCGCGCCATGTCGCGCGTTCCGCCGCCTGCTCCGCCCCCCGCGCCGCGATCGCCCCGCGCGGACCGCTACGCACCGCGTGCGTGGGCGCCGCATGAGCGGCCAATGATGCCGGGATCGCCATCGACCCCGCTGCATTCCACGCCAATGCGCGTGGCTTACGGCGTCGTGGGGTTCGTGATCGCGATCACCGGCGGCCTGGGCAACGCCCTGGTGACCGCCAACCTGCTCGACCTGCAGGGCGCGCTCGGCGCTTACGCGGCAGAGGTCGCCTGGCTGCCCGCCGCGTACGTGATGACCAACGTGTCGATGAACATCCTGCTGGTGAAGTTCAGGCAGCAGTTCGGCCTGCGGCTGTTCACCGAAGCCTTCCTGGTGGTGTACGCGTTGATCACGCTGGCGCATCTGTTCGTCAATGACCTGGGGTCGGCGATCGCGGTCCGCGCCGGACACGGCATCGCCGGCGCGGCGCTCAACACTCTCGGCCTGTACTACATGCTGCAGGCGTGCCCGCAGAAGCACCGCCTGCGGGGGCTGGTGCTGGGTTTGGGCATCGCGCAGTTGGCGCTGCCGCTGGCGCGGGTGTTCTCGACCGACCTGCTCGAGTTCGGCGAGTGGCGCGGCCTGTATCTGTTCGAACTGGGCCTGGCGTTGCTGGCGCTGGGTTGCGTGCTGCTGCTGAAGCTGCCGCCGGGGGATCGCCACAAGGCATTCGAGCCGCTGGATTTTCTGACCTTCGGCCTGTTCGCACCCGGGGTCGCCCTGCTGACCGCGCTCCTGGCGCAGGGCCGCATCGGCTGGTGGACCGAAACCGCCTGGCTCGGCTGGGCGTTCGCGGCGTCCGTCGCACTGGTGACCGCCGCCATCGCCATCGAGCATTTCCGCGCGCGTCCGCTGCTCAATACGCGCTGGCTGGCGACCGCCTCGATGTTGCGGCTGGCCCTGGCGATCGTGCTGATCCGCATCGTGCTGTCGGAACAGGCCACCGGCGCCGTCGGTTTCCTCCAGGCACTGGGCCTGGGCAATGCGCAGATGCACACGCTGTTCATGATCGTGCTGGCTGGCAGCGTCGCCGGCCTGGCGGCCAGCGCGGCGACGATCAATCCAGCCAAGACCTGGCAGCCGGTGCTGTTTTCGCTGCTGCTGATGATGGCCGGTGCGTTGATGGACGCGCAGGCCAGCAACGTCACCCGGCCCGAGCAGATGTACCTCAGCCAGTTCCTGCTGGCCTTCGGCAGCACATTCTTCCTCGGGCCGATGATGATCGCCGGCATCGGCCCGGTGATCAGCCAGCCGCGCAACCTCATCAGCTTCGTCGTGCTGTTCGGCATGACCCAGAACCTGGGCGGCCTGCTCGGCTCGGCGTTGCTGGGTACATTCCAGACCTTGCGCGAGAAGTTCCATTCCAGCGTGCTCAATGAGCACCTGACCCTGCTCGATCCCCAGGTCGCCGCGCGCGTGCATGCGACTGCCCAGGGCTACGCGTCCACCGTTGCCGATCCTGCGTTGCGCGAGGCACTCGCGCTGCGCGCACTCGGCGCGACGGCCAGCCGCGAGGCCACTGTGTTGGCATACAACGACGTGTTCCTGATGATCGCCTTCATCGCGTTCTGCACATTGGTGTGGATCATCGCCTCCCAGGCGTGGGCGCGCCTGCGCACGCCCGCGCCGCCCGTACCCGCAACACCGGACCCCGCATGAGCACCCCTGCCCCATCGACTCCCGAACAGCCCGCCGCGCCCGCGCGCCGGCGACGGACGTTGCAGATCGCGGCGTTCGCCACCGTCGCGCTCGCCGGCATCCTGATCGTGCTCTACGCCTGGCGCCTGCCGCCGTTCGGCAGCAGCGTGCAGAGCACCGAGAACGCGATGGTGCGCGGCCGGGTGACGCTGATCGCGCCGCAGGTCACAGGCTATGTGACCCACGTCGCCGTCCAGGACTTCGAGGCGGTCACCCGTGGTCAATTGCTGGTCACGATCGACGACCGCATCTACCGCCAGCGCTACGAACAGGCGCAGGCCAATCTGCGGGTGCAGCAGGCCGCACTGGCCAACGCCACGCAGTCCAGGCGCAGCGCCGAGGCCGGGATCGCGCGCAGCGCCGCCGACATCGCGGCCACGCGCGCGCAGGCCGAGGTCGCCACGATCGACCTGCGCCGGCTCGAACAACTGGCCGACCAGAAGCTGATCTCTGCGCACGATCGCGACCTTGCGCGCGCCAACAGCGCGCAGGCCCGCGCCTCCGCCGCGCAGGCGCGGGCGGCGCTGCAGATCTCCGAGCAGGACGCGCGCAGCGTCGAGGTCAACCGCGACAGCCTCGAGGCGGCCGTCGCCAGCGCCGAGGCGGCGGTGCGACTGGCGAAGATCGACCTCGACAACACCCGCATCGTCGCGCCCGAGGACGGGCTTCTCGGACAGGTCACCGTGCGTCAGGGGGCGCTGGTCAATGCCGGCACCCAACTGATGGCGCTGGTGCCGGCCGACATCTGGATCCTGGCGAACATGAAGGAGACGCAGATGACCGACATGCGCGTCGGACAACCGGCAACCTTCACCGTCGACGCCCTCGGCGGCGCGCGGCTCAGCGGGCGCGTCGAGCGCATTTCGCCGGCGACCGGCTCGGAATTCAGCGTGCTGCCGGCGGACAACGCGACCGGCAACTTCGTCAAGATCGCCCAGCGCATTCCCGTGCGCATCGCGATCGACCACGGTCAGCCGCTGGCCGAACGCCTGCGCCCGGGCATGTCGGTGGTGGTCTCGGTGGACACCGCGGGCGCGCGAGATGCATCTGACGATGCGCCGCGCACACCGACGCACTGAGCGTGTTCTTTATCGAACTGATTGTTTGCCCCCACCCAACCCTCCCCCGCGTGCGGGGGAGGGCTTCAGATCAAGCCTCGCTGCCGCGCTCGACGACGATCCGCTAGGCACGTCGATCTTGTGCGGCCAGCGCGGCCTCGACCAGCGGCTGCGCCCAGCCTGGCGTCGCGCGCAAGACGCCGAAATCGTCGGGCGCCGGATGCACCAAGCGCCCGGCCACCATCTCCAGCACGCGCCGCGGATCGGGCACGGCACGGCCGCGGGCGACCTCGACGCTGTTGTCGTAGACCTGCAGGTGCGCCAGGTGTGGCATCAGCACGATCAGGTTCTCGCGCGAGCGGTGCCAGCGCGCACGGATGTCGGCTTCGGGAATATCGTGACCGCCGGCAGCGACGCGAGCACGTACGCGGGCGATGTGCTGGTCGACCGACGACAGGCCGCAGAACCACATCAGCACGTCGTGCGTGCGCGCGGCCTGGGCGATCTTCGCCGGCACGGTGTTGCCGCCCAGCGTGGTTTCGAAGGCGTGGTCCCGGCCAGCGGCAACGGCCGCGTCGAGCCGGCGCATGCCTTCCTGCCACGCCTCGGCATTGACTTCGCGCTGGCTGCAGCGGGTGGCGGCAGCGAGGGCGCGCGCGAACTCATCGGGATTGAACCAGCTCAGGCCGGCGTCGATGAGCAGGTGGCCGCCGATCGAACTCTTGCCGGCGCCGTTGACGCCCGCGAGCACGAACAGCACCGGCCGCCGCATGACGGCGCCCTCGTCGACCGCTGCACTGCGCTTCGCGCCGCGCGTGCGTTCAGGCGCGCCGGGCCCGCCCGCGGCGGCGGCCCCACGCCTGGGCGTATCACCGCGCATCCGGCGCGTGCGCCGCCCGCCCGGCCGCCCGCGCAGGCTCAATGCGAGGCGCCGGCCTTGACCTTGCCGCGCAGCGTAGCCGGCCGCGCCATGATCGCGCGCAGCCGGTCACCGGCATCGGCGCTCTCCAGCGACGCCAGCCTGGCGTCGAACTTCGCCTGCAGGTCCTCGAGTGCCGAACGTTGCGGCGCCGCGGCCGCCTCCAGCGCGCGCAGGATCGCGTCGTAGGTCTCGGCCGACAGGATCACCGCTTCGGGCGTGTTGTGGTGGGTCACCACCACTTGGCCGTCGCGAGCGACCGACTTCATGACCCCGCGCCAGCCCAGCTTCTTGACATCGGACGCCGGCGTGCGCGGCAGCGCGTCGAGTGCATCGAACTTGGGGGCAACGGACATGGGAACGGCCTCACGATGGACGTGAGGCCAATATACCCATTTTTCCCTTTTGCGGCTGTGAACCCGGCGCGGCGGCAGAACCTGTTCAAGGTCCGTCGCGAGCGCCGCCAAATGGCGCGTGGCGGAGCGCAGGAAGCGGAGCGTACGTGCGCATTCCGAGCACCGCACGCGCGCCATTTGGCAAGCGCAGCAGGACCTTGGACAGGTTCTCAGAGGATGTAACGGCTCAGGTCCTGATCCTGCACCAGCTCACCCAGGTGCGCATCGACGTAGGCGCGGTCGATCGTCACCGTGCCGCCCTTGTCGGGGGCCTCGAAGCTCAGCGTGTCGAGCAGGCGTTCGAGCACGGTGTGCAGGCGCCGCGCGCCGATGTTCTCCTGCCGCTCGTTCACGTGCGCGGCGATCTCGGCCAGCCGCTCGACCGCGTCGTCGGCAAACGCCAGGTCCACGCCTTCGGTCCGCAGCAGCGCCACGTACTGGCGCGTCAGCGCCGCCTTGGGCTCGGTGAGGATGCGAACGAAGTCGTCCTTGGTCAGCGCGGTGAGCTCCACCCGGATCGGGAAGCGGCCCTGCATCTCGGGAATCAGGTCGCTGGGCTTGGCGAGATGGAACGCGCCCGAGGCGATGAACAGGATGTGGTCGGTCTTCACCGAGCCGTACTTGGTGCTGACCGTGCTGCCCTCGACCAGCGGCAGCAGATCGCGCTGCACGCCTTCGCGACTGACGTCGCCGCCGGTGGT
The DNA here is from genome assembly GCF_039674545.1 of Luteimonas sp. TWI382. Taxonomy (NCBI): domain Bacteria; kingdom Pseudomonadati; phylum Pseudomonadota; class Gammaproteobacteria; order Lysobacterales; family Lysobacteraceae; genus Luteimonas; species Luteimonas sp. TWI382. The sequence continues at coordinate 267,575 of NZ_JBDJNS010000001.1, read as the reverse complement.
GCCGGCCTCGCTGCGCTTGGCGACCTTGTCGATCTCGTCGATGAACACGATGCCGTGCTGCTCGCAAGCCTCGATCGCGGCCTCGCGCACGTCATCCTCGTTGACGAGCTTGCCGGCTTCCTCCTCGATCAGCTGCGGGCGCGCGGCGCGGATCGTCAGCTTGCGCTTCTGGGTCTTGCCGCCGCCCAGGTTGGCGAACATCTGCCGCAGTTGCTGGCCCATTTCTTCCATGCCCGGTGGGGTCATGATGTCCATGCCCTGCCCGGCGCTGAGTTCGAGTTCGATCTCGCGCTCGTCGAGTTCGCCGGCGCGCAACTGGCGACGCAGCTTCTGCCGGGTCTCGGATTCCTTCGACGACGGCTCGGCGCCGATGTCGACCGTGGTCTGCTGCGCGCCGAAGCCGAACGGCTGCGACGGCGTCTCGCGACGCGGCAGCAGCGCGTCGAGGATCCGGTCCTCGGCGCGGTCCTCGGCCTGCGTGCGCACGCGCACCTTGGCCTGCTCGCGGTAGAGCTTGACTGCGGTGTCGGCGAGGTCGCGGATGATCTGCTCGACGTCCTTGCCGACGTAGCCGACCTCGGTGAAACGCGTGGCCTCAACCTTGACGAACGGCGCATTGGCCAGCGTCGCCAGCCGGCGCGCGATCTCGGTCTTGCCGACGCCGGTCGGACCGATCATCAGGATGTTCTTGGGCATGACCTCGTTGCGCAGTTCATCGGGCAACTGCGCCCGGCGCCAGCGGTTGCGCAGCGCGATCGCGACCGCGCGCTTGGCCGCATTCTGGCCGACGATGTGGCGGTCGAGTTCCTGCACGATCTCGCGCGGGGTCATGGTGGACGAGCTGGAATTGGGCATGGGGAAATTCGGGCTTCGTAAGAGCGGAGGGGCGCGCGACTGGCGGATCGACGGGCAGGATCGGCTGGCCGAATCCCGAGCCCCGGATCCCCAGTCCCGCCTTCAGAGTTCTTCGACGACGACGTTCCGATTCGTGTAGATGCAGATGTCGCCGGCGATGTGCAACGCCTCGGTGGCGATGGTGCGGGCGTCGAGGTCGGTATGGGCCAGCAGCGCACGCGCGGCCGACAGCGCATAGGAGCCGCCCGAGCCGATCGCGACGATGCCGTCCTCGGGCTCGATGATGTCGCCGTTGCCGCTGATGATCAGCGAGGTGTCCTTGTCGGCCACCGCCAGCAGCGCCTCAAGCTTTCCGTAACGCCGGTCGGTGCGCCAGTCCTTGACCAGCTCGACTGCGGCACGCACCAATTGCCCGCCATGCTGCTGCAGCTTGGCCTCGAACAGTTCGAACAACGTGAACGCATCGGCCGCCGCACCGGCGAAGCCGGCGAGCACGCTGCCGTCGCCGAGCCGGCGCACCTTGCGGGCATTGCCCTTCATCACGGTGTGGCCGAGCGTGACCTGACCATCGCCGGCGACGACGACCTTGCCGCCCTTGCGGATCGAGACGATCGTCGTGGCGTGGAAGACATTGGGATTCTGGCTGGGGTCCATGCGGCCTCCGTGGATCGAACCCCATCAGTGGGGCGTCCACGCGCCCCATTCAACCCACGCACCCGCGGCTGGTCATCGCGAGACATCCCCGAGCACATTTCGGGGCCGCGCAGCCCCGTTGGCGCGCGACGCGCGATGCCGCGCCCTTTGTCCTGGATCAAGGCGCGCGGCCGATCGACACGCAATGCTGGCAACCGGTCCCGACAAGACACAGGCATGGCCAAACCGTTTCCGCTGCACCCCAAACACCCCGAACGCATCTGCTGGGGCTGCGACACGTACTGCGCGGCCGATGCCCTGGCCTGCGGCAACGGCGCCGGGCGCACCCAGCACCCGATCGAGAACGACGGCGAGGACTGGTACCTCGCCTGGGGCATCGAGCCCGAAACCGACCGCCCGAAGCACGCGAAGTGCTGACGCGACGACCGTCTCGTCGATGGACCTCCGCGGCCTCGGGTCCCAGGGCCGGTCTTCCGCGCGCAACGCCTGCGCGTCAGCCGTCCTCGCCAGCGGCGCCGCGCTTGCGCCGCGCGCGCGGATGCGCGGCGTCGTAGACCTTGGCCAGGTGCTGGAAGTCGAGGTGGGTGTAGATCTGGGTGGTGGCGATGTCGGCGTGGCCGAGCAGTTCCTGCACGCCGCGCAGGTCGCCCGAGGATTCGAGCACGTGGCTGGCGAACGAGTGCCGCAACAGGTGGGGGTGCACGCGCTTGAACAGGCCCTGGCGCTGGGCGAGCAGTCGCAGCCGCATCTGCACCGCGCGCGCGGTGATCGGGCCGCCACCGCGGCCGGGAAAGACCGGCGCGTCGGCGCCGGCGCCGCTCTCGGCGCGCCACGCGCGCAGCGCCACGATCGCATGCGAGCCGACCGGCACGCTGCGCTGACGGCTACCCTTGCCCAACACCGTGACCAGCCCGCCGTCGAGATCGAGGTCATGCCAGCGCAGCGCGACCAATTCGGCCAGGCGCAGGCCCGACGAATAGAACAGCTCGAGCAGCGCGCGGTCGCGCAGGCCCAGGGGCGCGTCGGTCGGCACTTCGACCAGTTGCGTCGCCTCGTCGACATCGAGCACCTGCGGCAGCTTGCGCGGCGCCTTGGGGCCGCGCACGCCGGCCGCGGGATTGGCGACGACGTGGCCGTGCCGCAGCAGCCAACGATAGAAACTGCGGCACGCCGATAGCCGTCGCTGCAGGCTCTTGGCCGACAGGCCGCCACGATGGCCGGCAGCGACGAAGGCGCGGATGTCGTCGGCCTGCAAGGCGCGAAGGTCAGCGTTTCCGCTGTCCTCGGCCCACGCGGCCAGCGCGGTGAGGTCGCGGCGGTAGGCGTCGAGCGTGTGCGCCGACATGCGCCGCTCGACCTGCAGATGCGCCAGGAACGCCTCGACGTCGGCCGACATCGCCACGCTCAGCCGGCGTAGCGCTTCATCGCCGCCGCGAACGCCTCGCCCATCATGTGCAGGAACAGCGTGCCCATGCCCGGATAGAACCGGTTGGGGTCGCGGCTGCCCACGGCGACCAGGCCGACGCCTTCGATCGGCAGCAGGGCGCTCGAATGCACTTCGTCCACCCGCGGCCCGTACAGCAGCGACTGCTTGTCGGGATGCAGGCGGCCGCACAGCGGCGCCTCGTCCTTGAGGCAGTCGACGAAGGGCTGCAGGCGGCGGTCGTCGCGCGCGACGATCTGCAGCCAGTCCTCGTCGAGCCCGGCGACCGGCGCGAACAGCACCAGGCGGACCAGGTCGCCGTTGAAATCCTCGGCCAGCGTGGCGGCCAGCGCGCGCACCGTCGAGGCCGCGTCGGGCTGGCGCATCAGCGCCAGCGTCAGCTGGTGGGTGCGCACCGCCAGGCGTTCGTTCTCCTGCGAGATCGCATACAGCTCGCGCAGGCGCTTGGACAGCTCGCGGTTCTTGTCGCGCAACACTTCGAGCTGGTAGCTGGCCAGCGACGCCGCCGGGCCGTCGTCGCGCGGCACGACCAGCGTCAGCGCCAGATCCGGAAACTGCTGCAGGAACTTGGGCTGCCGACGCAGCCAGGCGGCCACTTCGTGCGCGCCAAGTGTCTCGGTGGTCTCGCTCATGCGCTCCACTCCCCTTCAAATACAAATGCGGCCGGGCCGGCCATCGTCAGCGTGGCTGCATCCTCGGGCCAGGCAATGCGCAGCGTGCCGCCGGGCAACGATACGTCGGCGCAGCGCGCGATGCGACCGCGCCGCGCCAGCACCGCGACCGCCGCGCAGGCGCCGCTGCCGCAGGCGCGGGTTTCCCCAACGCCACGCTCGAACACGCGCAACGCGATCTTGTCCGCGGCCAACACCTGCGCAAACCCGACGTTGACCGATTCGGGAAACCAGGGCGAGGCCTGCAAGGCCGCACCGATGCGCGCCACCGGCGCGGCCTGGAGGTCGTCGACCTCGATCACCGCATGCGGATTGCCCATCGACACCGCCCCGAAGGCCACCGACGTGCCGTCGTCGAGCACGCCCGTGTACAACGGCGCGGCGTTGAAGCCGGCCAACGGTACGTCGTCGGGCGCGAAGGCCGGTACGCCCATCGCAATACGGAAGTGCGTGCCCTCGCGATCGACCGCATGCAGGCCAGCGGGGCTTTCGAGCACGAAACCGTTCGTGCCCGCCACACCGTCGCGCACCAGCCAGGCAGCGACGCAGCGCGCGCCGTTGCCGCACTGCTGCGACGACGAACCATCGGCATTCCAGATGCGATAGCGCGCCACCGCCCCGGCCGCATGCGGCGCCTCGATGGTCAGAATCTGGTCGCAACCGACGCCGAGGTGCCGGTCGGCGAGCGCGCGGCACTGCTCGGCATCGGGCGGCGGCGTGCCGTCGCGCAGGTCGAGCACGACAAAATCGTTGCCGGCGCCGTGCATCTTCGAAAAGCGCAGCGGCGTGGAAGACGCGGCCATCAACACCGGGCCCTCGAAGCGACGGGCCTGCGCCCGGTCACGGCGTCCCGGTCGCGGGCGGCACGTCCAGGATCACCGGCACCGCGGGCGCGGGGCGGTCCTGCGCCGGGTTAGCGTCGTCCGCGTCCTCCTGCACTGCGTCGGTGTCGGCGTCGCGCTGCGCGCGCGTCGGCACCGAGGACTTGATCAGGAAGCGGCCGGCGTCCTCCGGCGGCACCTGGGAGGGCATCAGCAGGTCGGCCTTGTTGCCGCAGGCGGCCAGCAACAGGGCGGTCAGCACGATCGGAAGACGGTTGCTCATCGGCGAAGTGTACAGGCGCCGCGGCCGCCGGTCCGCCCGAATACGCGGCGGCGGACGCCACGGATGCGCGTGTTCATGGACGCAGTAGGGTCGGCCCCAGATTGTCCGGCCCAGCACCCGCCGCCCACACTGCGAGGGTCACGCGCCACAGGACCGCACGATGGGCATTCTCGAAGGGCTGGGCAGCGCCGCCTCGCAGGTGGGCGGTGCGTTCAAGGGGGCCGGCGAGGTGCTCTGGGAGACCGGCGAGGGCGTGGCGACACTGGGCGCGAACGCGTTGAAGACCGGCTATGACCTCGGCCCGGCGGGCTGGCTGGCCGACGGCGCGTCGGCGCTCTACACGCAGGCGACCGGCGACACGCTCGATGTCCCCGACTGCCTGCCCTCGGCCGAACGCGGCGGCGAGCGCATGGAGGCCGCGGCCGACCTGGTCTCCACGATCGCGCGCAATCCGGGCCTGTTGGTCGATGCGGTCGTCGACCCGATCGTCGACGACTGGCAGGCCGGGCGCTACGGCGAGGCGATCGGCCGCGGCGCCGCCGAGCTGGTGCTCACGGTCGCCGGCACCAAGGGCGTCGACAAGGCCGCCAAGGGCGCCAAGGCGGCCGACGCCGCCGGCGATATCGCCGATGCCGCGCGCGCGGCCGAGCACGCGCAGGACCTGGGGGATGGCGGACGCGTCGCCGCGCGCGGCGACGACGCCGCCGATCTGGCCGAGATCCTGGCCCGCGCCGACACCGGCCGCACCGTCGGCGGGCGGCCGCTGCTGCAGTTCGACACGATGGACGACTTCAATGTCGCCGCGAACGCCGCACGTCCCGATACGGTCTACGCGTTCGGCGACTACCGCTGGAGCACCGACGAGGCCGGCCGCGTGGTCAAGGCCGAAGGCAGCGTGTCGCTCGAACCCGCCGGCCGCAACGATCCCGGCCTGCAGCGGCAGATCGGACACGAGGGCTATCCCACCGACGTCGGCTTCCACCTGATCGCCGACTCATTCGCCGGCCCGACCAACCGGCTCAACGTCGTGCCCGGCAACGGCAAGCCGTTGCCCGACGGCACCAAGAACCTCAACACCGGCGCCTACGGCCACCAGTTCGAGGGCCAGATCCGCGCACTCAAGCAGGAGAATCCAGAGCTTGACGTGCAAATCCGGGTCGAGCCCTACTACGACGCCGGCAACACGACATCGCGGCCCGATGGCTTCGTTGCCGCCTACCGGCAGGAAGGCGGGAAGTGGGTGGAGTTCGATTTCGATAACATCCACTGATCCCCGAATGCCGCCCGGACTCCCATGCTCGACGCCATCGCCATCCAGCAAGCCCAGGAACGGGTCGTGCGCGAAGTCGCCGCCTGCGTCACCGATGTGATGGAAGGGGAATGGGGCGCACGCGAGTGGAAGCGCATCGGCCTGCATGCCGAAATCGACACCGAAGGCGGCCGCAGGATCAGCTCGCAGACCTCCGCGATCGCGGCCATCCCCGCGCAGCCACTCGAAGACGTGGACTTCCGTCTCTCGCGCGCAGCCAAGGAGGCGCTGGTGGCGTTGCGCGAGACCATGCGCGAGGAGCGCGGCGCGTGGTCGAGCGTGCTGCTGACGATCGAGCCGACCGGCCGGTTCTCGTTCGATTTTTCCTACGAGCCGCCGCGGCGACTGGCCGGCGACCTGCTCTACTCGCCGCTCGACGGGTTCCTGGACCGCTACAAGGCCGAGACCGGCGCGCGCTGAGTGCACTGTCGCAGCGCGCACCTGCGCATCATGCCGCCGGCGGTTCGGGCCGCAACCACAGCCAGGTGCCGACGACGGCCATGCAGCCGATCGGCAGCGCGCTCATCCACCAGCGGTGGGCCGGGATCGCCAGTACGAGCGCCACCAGAATCGCCGAGCAAGCCAGCATGGCCACCGTCGCCAACCACTTCGCGCGGCGGCTGACCGCGCCATGCGCCTGCCAGTCGCGGATCGACGGCCCGAAGCGCGGGTGCGCAAGCAGCCAGCGATGCAGGCGCTCGGACCCACGCGAGGCGGCCCAGGCGGCGATCAGGATGAACACCGTGGTCGGCAGGCCCGGCACGAAGATGCCCAGGATGCCGAGGCCCAGGCTGGCGTAGGCCAGCAGCCACCAGGCCCAGCGAAAGCGCGTGCGACGATGCATGCGCGCATTCTATGCACGGCCAGCGCCGCATCGCGTGTCCTCGGGCGCCGTGCGGCCGGCGTCCAGCGTCACTCTGCTACGCCGCGATTGCCGCGCTGCCGGCCACGCTCGACAATGCCGCCATGGATATCTTCAAGGTCTTCTCCGTCGAGGCGGCGCATCGCCTGCCCAACGTGCCGCCTGGGCACAAATGCGCGCGGCTGCACGGCCACTCGTTCCAGATCGAGATCCACGTCTCGGGCGAGCCGGGCGAGCACTCGGGGTGGATCATGGACTTCGGCGACCTCAAGGCCGCGTTCGCACCGCTCTACGCCCAGCTCGACCATCACTACCTCAACGAGATCCCGGGGCTCGAGAACCCGACCAGCGAGCGGCTGGCGATCTGGATCTGGGAACGGCTCAAACCGACCCTGCCGGCGTTGAGCGCGATCGTGATCCGCGAGACCTGCACCTCGGGCTGTCGCTACACCGGTCCCTGAGGCGGGCACCCGCTGGCACCCGGCGATCACGGCGGACGCGCGCGAGCCGACCCCGCAATCCGCCTGAGCAGCCTGCTTGAGCAGCGCGCGCAAACCATTGATTCATCTACAAAACTGAACACACGGCGACCGTTCGTCGGCTCGATGTTGCAATGCAGCATAGGCAGCGCTATGCTGCATTGCACAAACCCGGCAGCCGCCGGCCCACGCAGGTAACCGCCATGTCCTACCAGTTCAACGAGCAGTTCACCGCCGCGTCGCGCCAGTTCGCCGATGCCGCGGCCCAGATCAACCGCCTGACCCTCGAGAATGTCGAGAAGGCCTTCGGCGTCCACTTCACCACCCTTGGCGAGAACGCCAACGCTACGTTCGCGTTCGTCAACGAAGCGATCGAGGTCCGCGATCTCGACGGCATGAAGGCGCTGTGGCCCAAGGGCGCGCAGATCGCTCGTGAGAACGTCGAGCGCCTGGTCAGCGCAGGCCAGGACGTCATCGGCCGCACTGTGAAGACCCACGAAGCGATCGCGGAACTCGCCAAGGCGCAGCTCGAATCGGCCACCGCCGACGTCCGCGCGCAGGCCGAGACCGCCGCCAAGGCCGCCGCGGGCAAGCCCACCGCCAAGCGTTGACCGCATGCGGGCCCACGGCCCGCACGCCACCGAACACTCGGGCGATCCCTCCCTCGCCCGGGCCGACCCGGCAGCTCGCGCTGCCGGGTTTTTTATGCAAGCGAGGCCCGCGGTGGCAGCGACCAGTCGACCGGCCGCTCGCCGCGACGCTGCAGGTAGTCGTTGGTGGCCGAGAAATGACCGCAGCCGAGGAACCCTCGATGCGCCGACAGTGGCGAGGGATGGGTGCTGCGCAGCACCCGGTGGCGGCGCGTGTCGACCAGCTTGCCCTTGGCCTGCGCGTAGCTGCCCCACAGCAGGAACACCAGGCCCTCGCGCTCGCGGTTGAGGGTGTCGACGACGTGGTCGGTGAACCCCTCCCAGCCCTTGCCCTGGTGCGAGCCGGCCCGGCCTTCCTCGACCGTCAGCACCGCATTGAGCAGCAGCACGCCCTGGCGCGCCCAAGGCATCAACCAGCCGTGGTCGGGCCTGGGCAGGCCGAGGTCGCGGGTGATCTCCTTGAACATGTTGTCCAGCGACGGCGGGATGCGCACGTCCGGACGCACCGAAAACGACAGGCCATGGGCCTGGCCGGGTCCGTGATAGGGATCCTGCCCGAGGATGACCACCTTGACCGCGTCGAACGGGGTCGCGTCGAACGCGGCGAAGATGTCCGGGCCCGGTGGATGGATCCGCGCGCCCTCGGCGCGGCGGGCGCGCAGGAAGGCCGACAGCGCCTGCATATCGTCGCGGAGCAGCCAGTCGCCGACGCGTGCCTTCCACGAGGGCTCGAGCTTGATCCGGGAGGCGGTCTCGGCCGCAGGCGTCGTCGTTTGCGAATCAAGCATGGTCCGGACGCGTCTGGCGCAGGAAGTGGCCGGTGACGATGCCCCCGCCGAGCCAGCCCAGTGCGGTCGAGCCGCCCAGCACCGCCAGCACGCCGAGCGGCCCGAAGCCGCGCAGCGCGAACGTGGCGCCGTAGCTGGCCGCGACCTCGGCCAGCGGCGCGCGCAACGCGGCCGCCGCCGCGCCCAGCAGCGCCAGTGCAACCGCGCCCGAGGCCAGCCCGTACCAGGCGCCCAGATAGAGGAATGGCCGCTGGATGAAGCCGTCGGTCGCGCCCAGCAGCTGCAGCACGCCCAGTTCCTCGCGCCGCGATTGGATGTCCAACCGCACGGTGTTGCCCACGACCAGCAACGCGCCCAGCCCGAGCAGCGCGGCCAGGACCCAGACCACGCGCCCGCCGAAGCGCAGCCAGCCGTCCAGACGCTGGCGCCACTGCGCGTCGTGCTGCACCAGTTCGGCCTCGGGCAGTTTCCGCAGCGCATCGGCCAGCAGCATCTCGTCGCCCGACGGCGTCAGGATCAGCACGTGCGGCAACGGGTTCTCATCGAGGACATCGATCGCCGGTCCGAATTCGCCGCGCTCGCGCAATTCGGCCAGGCCCTCATCGGGCGTACGGTGCACCACGCTGCGGACGTCGCCGCGGGCGCGCAGCTCGCCGGCGAGCGCGGCGGCGCGCTCGGCATCGACATCGCGCTGCAGGAACACACTGATCTCGCGCGAGGCGTCGATGCTGCCGCCGAGCCGGCCGACGTTGTCGAGCACCAGCCACAGGCCGAGCGGCAGGGCCAGCGCGATCGCCATCACGCCGATGGTCAGCGCGGTCGACCAGGGCTTGCGGAAGATGCGGCCCAGGCTGGCGACGACGCTGTAGACATGGTGGTCGACCCAGGTGCCGACCGGGGATGCGCCGGTGCGGGCCGGTTGGTTGCGGGGCGCCTCAGGCATCGGCGAGATCCTCGGGCGAGATGTCGTCGACCAGGGTGCCGTGATCGAGCACGAGCGTGCGCTTCTTCATGCGCTTGACCAGGCCCAGGTCGTGGCTGGCGATCAGTACGCTGGTGCCGCGCTCGGGCAGTTCGGCGAACAGCGCCATGATCTCGGCCGACAACGTCGGGTCGAGGTTGCCGGTGGGCTCGTCGGCGACCAGAAGCCGCGGCTCGCCGACGATCGCACGCGCGATGCCGACCCGCTGCTGCTCACCGGCCGACAGCTGCGTGGGCAGCGCGCGCTCGCGATTGCCCAGACCCAGCCGCTCGAGCGCGCTGCGCACCCGCTTGCCGATCTCGGCGCGGCGCTGGCCGCGCAGGATCAGCGGCAATGCGATGTTGTCGAACACACTGCGGTCCGACAGCAGCCGATGGTCCTGGAACACCACGCCCACATCGCGGCGATGCAGTGCCACGCCGCGCCCGCGCACCTTCAGCAGGTTGCGCTCGGCGAACACCACCGCGCCGCGGCTGGGCCGCTCGGCCAGATGGATCAGCTTGAGCAGCGTGCTCTTGCCCGCGCCCGAGTGGCCGGTGACGAACAGCAGTTCGCCCGCAGACACGGCGAAATTGACGTCCGACAGCGCCACATGGCCGCCGGCGTACTGCTTGCTCACGTTATCGAATCGCAGAACGCTCATGTGCGGGATTATTGCAGGGAACGCGTGCAGGGCGCTGTCACTGGATTGGCGCGATGCATGGCACCTTCCCCCGTCTCCGGGGGAAGGATGGGATGGGGGCGATTGCACGGTCGAGCCGCTCGGGCCGCGCTGTCGCCATCGGAATGTTCGCCCCCACCAACCCTCCCCCGCGCGCGAGGGAGGGCTTGTCGCGCTGTTCGGACCGGACGGTCCCCTTGCCCCCCCTCCCGCGCGGGGGAGGGCTCAAGCACAAGACACTGCGCCTCGTCCGGAATCCACAGAACGAAAAAGCCCCGCTGGAGCGGGGCTTCTTGATACCTGCGACCTCGCACTGGATCAGCGCGAATCGCCACCGGAGACCAGACGACGCAGCCCACGCCCGATGCGGCTGAGCAGCGACGGCGCCTTCTCGGCCGCGGTCGCTGCCGGGCGCAGGGTCGGACGCACTTCGCGCGGTCCCTTGCCGCCGTTGCCGCGCGGCTTGGACTCGGTCGACTTCGTCTCGCCGGTCTGCGGCGCCGTGGCTTCGGCCCCCTCGATTTTCTTGCCGCCACGACGGCGACGGCGCTTGCGCGGCGGCCGCGACTCGTCCGGCATCGCCTGCGCGACGGCGCCGGCGGCATCGACGACCGGCTTGGACGGCGCGGCGGCCGCATCGACCGTCGTCGCGTCCGGCCGCGGGGCGCGCGGCTTGCGCGGACCGCGCTCGCCACGGCCTTCGCCACCGCCCGCACGCGGCCCCCGCGGACCCGGCGCACCGCGCCCGCCCCCCGGACCACCACGTCCACCGCCGCGCTTGGCGTCCTCGGCGGCGCGCGCCTCACGCACCTCGCGGAAGATCTCGCCGACGCTCTCGCCCTCGGCGGCATCGACTTCGATGCCTTCGCGCGGCTTGCGCGGCAGCGGGGTCAGCAGTTCCTGGGTGACCGGCTCGGACGGGATCTTCTGCTCGATGTACGCCTCGATGTCCGGCAGCGAGGTCGCATAGCGCTCGCAGGCGAAGCTGATCGCATCGCCCTCGGCGCCCAGGCGCGCGGTGCGCCCGATGCGATGCACGTAGTCCTCGGCGTCGAACGGCAGGTCGTAGTTGAAGACGTGGCTGACGCCGTCGATGTGCAGGCCGCGGGCGGCGACGTCGGTCGCCACCAGCAGCTCGAGCTGGCCGGCCTGGAACTTCTTGAGCAGCGACTCGCGCTTCTTCTGCGGCACGTCGCCCGACAGCACGCCGACGCGGTAGCCGGCCTTCTCCAGCGCGCGCGCGACACGCTCGACGAACGCCTTGGTGTTGACGAACACCATCGTGCGCGCGCCTTCGCTGCGCGACAGCAGGCCGATCAGCAGCGGCAGCTTTTCGTCGTCGGCCGGGTAGTACATGCGCTGGCGCACGCGCGCGGCGGTGATCGACTCGGTTTCCACGACGAGCTTCTCGGGCTCATTCATGTGCTCGTAGGCGAGCTCGAGCACGCGGTGGCTCAGCGTCGCCGAGAACAGCAGGGTCTGGCGCTCGGTGCGCACCGGCATGCGGCGCAGCAGGAAGCGGATGTCCTTGATGAAGCCCAGGTCGAACATCCGGTCGGCCTCGTCGAGCACGCACATCTCGCAGGCGTGCAGGCTGACGACCTTGTGCTGCTTGACGTAGTCGATCAGCCGGCCGGGGGTCGCGATGATGACGTCGGCGCCCTCCTGCAGGATCTGGCGCTGCTTGTCGTAGTCGACGCCGCCGTAGACCAGCGCGAACTTCAGGCCCAGCTCGCTGCCGAACTTGACCGCGTCCTTGTGGATCTGGATCGCCAGTTCGCGGGTCGGCGCCAGGATCAGCGCGCGCGGGTCCTCGGGCTTGCGGTCGGCCAGCGCCGGGCGGGTCAGCAGGCGATTGATCACCGCGACCAGGAACGCCAGGGTCTTGCCCGTGCCGGTCTGGGCCTGGCCGGCAACGTCGCGGCCATTGAGCGCCAGCGGCAGCGTCAGCGCCTGGATCGGGGTACAGCGGGTGAAGCCCGCGCCTTCCAGACCGGCCTGCAGGGCCGGATGCAGCTCGAAGGACGCGAAGGTGAGGTCGGTAAGGGGTTTGTCGCTCATGCGTAGGTCTGTATCCGGGCGTCGCCGGCAGAGGGCGCCGCGTGCTTGCGTGGGCGGCATCCGCAACGCAGACTGCCTGGATGCAGGACGCGTGGGTCGTCCCGCGGATGCGCCGCCTTGATTCGGGCCGACGATCCCCCACTTTACCATCCATCCCGGCGCCGCTGCCGCAGCCGGCGCCTCCTTGATCCGGAGAAGCCCGTGAGCGAACGCGTCATCCATGCCACCGATTCCGACTTCGACGCCACCGTCCTGCAGGCCGACGTGCCGGTGCTGGTGGACTTCTGGGCGCCGTGGTGCGGCCCCTGCCGGATGATCGCCCCGGCGCTGGACGAGCTGGCCGGCGACTACGCCGGGCGCGCCAAGGTGGTCAAGGTCGACGTCGACCAGAACCAGGCCACCGCGCTGAAGTACCACGTGCGCTCGATCCCGATGCTGCTGGTGTTCAAGGACGGCCAGGTCCACGGCACCCAGATCGGCGCGGTCGGCAAGGCGCAGTTGGCCCAGTTGATCGACAAGGCGCTCTGAGCGCGCCGCCCGCGGCGGCCTCAGCGCCGCCGCAGGCGGCCTCGGCCTGAATCGCCGTCGCCGCGACCGCTTGCCGACGCCCCCGTGGCGATGCTAGGTTTGCGCGACTCCGGTAGGTATTCGCCTGCCGCACCCATCTGAACTGCACCTGCCGGGCGCATCTCCCGGCCCTGCCCGTTTCCACCTTCCGCCCTCCGGGCGCTCGCACCGAGCGAGGATTCTGCTCTTGTCCGACAACACCCCTGACGACGCCGGCACGCCGGCCGCCGACACTGCCGTCAAGCGCGTCCGCAAGCCCCGCGCGGCCAAAAAGCCCGCCGACGCTGCGTCCGACGCCCCCCAGCCGCAACTCCAGCTTCCTCCCCAGGATGCCCCTGCCGCCCCCGCGCCGTCGCGTCCGGCGGCCGAGGCCCCGGCTGCCCCCGCTCCAGAGGCACCGCGCCCGCAGCCGCCGAAGGCCCCACCCGCCGCAAGCGGCGATGGCACGCCGCAGGACGGCGGACAGCGCAACGAGCCGCGCCAAGGGGGCGAACCCCGCAACGGCGGTGAACGCCAGGGCGGCGACCCGCGCCCGCAGCAGCCTTACCAGAACAACCGCCAGGACCAGAACAACCGGCAGGATCGCCAGGACCAGGGCAACCGCCGTGACCGCTTCAAGAACCGTCGTGACCGCCAGCGCGGCGGCCGCGACGACGGCCTGCCGCAGGACGGCGGCAACGACCACGCACAGCGCCTGCCGCCGCCGAACGTGCCCGAGGGCTTTCCGCAGTACTCGCTGAGCGACCTGAAGCGGATGCCGGCGCACAAGCTGCTCGACATCGCCGACCAGCTCGCGATCGAAGGCGTGGCCCGCGCCCGCAAGCAGGATGTGATCTTCGCCCTGCTCAAGGTGCTGACCCGCCACGGCGAGGGCGTCGTCGCCGATGGCGTGCTCGAGATCCTGCCCGACGGCTACGGCTTCCTGCGCGCGGCCGAGGCCAGCTACCTGGCCGGTCCGGACGATGTCTACATCTCGCCCAGCCAGATCCGCCGCTTCAACCTGCGCACCGGCGACCACCTGCTCGGCCGGATCCGCTGGCCGAAGGACGGCGAGCGCTACTTCGCGCTGTCGGTCGTGGACACCATCAACGGCGAGCCGCCGGAAGCCAGCAAGGGCAAGGTGCTGTTCGAGAACCTGACCCCGCTGTTCCCGCGCAAGCGCTTCAAGCTCGAGCGCGGCGACGGCTCCAGCGAGGACATCGCCGGCCGCGTCCTCGACCTGATGGCCCCGCAGGGCAAGGGCCAGCGCGCCCTGATCGTCTCGCCGCCCAAGGCCGGCAAGACGATGATGATGCAGCAGGTCGCCAGCGCCATCACCTACAACCACCCCGACGTGCACCTGATCGTGCTGCTGATCGACGAGCGGCCCGAGGAAGTGACCGAGATGCAGCGCACCGTGCGCGGCGAGGTCATCAGCTCGACGTTCGACGAGCCGGCCGCGCGCCACGTGCAGGTCGCCGAGATGGTGATCGAGCGCGCCAAGCGTCTGGTCGAGCACAAGAAGGACGTGGTCATCCTGCTCGACTCGATCACCCGCCTGGCCCGTGCCTACAACAACGTCGTGCCGAGCTCGGGCAAGGTGCTCACCGGCGGTGTCGACGCCAACGCGATGCACCGGCCCAAGCGCTTCTTCGGTGCGGCCCGCAACGTCGAGGAAGGCGGCTCGCTGACGATCATCGCCACCGCGCTGGTCGACACCGGCAGCGCGATGGACAAGGTGATCTACGAAGAGTTCAAGGGCACCGGTAACTCGGAAGTCCACCTGGACCGCCGCATCACCGAAAAGCGCGTCTACCCGGCGATCAACGTCAACCAGTCGGGCACCCGCCGCGAGGACCTGCTGATCGAGCCGGAGCTGCTGCAGAAGATCTGGATCCTGCGCAAGCTGCTGCATCCGATGGACGAAATCGCCGCGATGGAGTTCCTGCTCGACAAGATGAAGAGCACGAAGTCCAACGACGAGTTCTTCTCGTCGATGAAGCGCTGAGGCCTCCGGCCACGAAAGAACGCCCCGCATCGCGGGGCGTTCTTTTCGTTCTTCGCCGGAGCCAACATGTGACCCTGCGCCTACCCGAAGTCGAGGTGCAGAAAGCCTACGGCAGCGGACTGACGCCCGGTGGCCGCGTCGAGCGCGCCATGGATGGCGCGCGCCCGAGTCAAGGCAGGATGCCTTGCCGAGGGGAGAGCGGCTTCCGGGTGGCAGGCTGCTGCCGATCCGAAGTGGAACGGCCATCCCGACACTTGGCAGAAGAAGCCTTTTATTCGACGTCCGCGTGCGGGATCCTCTAATGCGGCAACTGCGATGCCCTCACTCGTCGAAGCGCAGGTGCCGGACGGACTTGCCGTGGCGGCGGATCAGCTTCAACGCCTCGATGCCGATCTGGATATGACGCTCGACGAAGTCGGCACTGACCCGGGCATCGGAGGCTTCGGTCTTGACGCCTTCGGGAATCATCGGCTGGTCGCTGACCAGCAGCAGCGCCCCCGACGGGATGCGATTGGCGAAGCCGGCGGCGAAGACGGTCGCGGTTTCCATGTCGATCGCCATGCAGCGCATCGCCCGCAGCCGTTCCTTGAACGCGTCGTCGTGCTCCCAGACCCGGCGGTTGGTCGTATAGACAGTGCCGGTCCAGTAGTCGTGGCCGAGGTCGCGGATCATCGTCGAGACCGCGCGCTGCAATGCGAACGCCGGCAGCGCCGGCACTTCGGGCAGCAGGTAGTCGCTGCTGGTGCCCTCACCGCGGATCGCCGCGATCGGCAGCACCAGGTCGCCCAGCTGGTTCTTGCGCTTGAGGCCACCGCACTTGCCCAGAAACAGCACCGACTTGGGCATGACCGCAGAGAGCAGGTCCATCATCGTCGCCGCATTCGGGCTGCCCATGCCGAAGTTGATCATCGTGATGCCATCGGCGGTGGCGCTGGGCATGGGCCGGTCCAGGCCCACCACTTCGGCACCGGTCAGACGCGCGAAGTGATGCAGGTACCCGCCGAAATTGGTCAGCAGCACGTGTTCGCCAAACTGGTCCAGCGGCACGCCGGTGTAGCGCGGCAGCCAGTTGCCGACGATCTGGTCTTTCTCTTTCATCGTCTTCTCCTTTTTCTTTCGCGCGCATTCTCGCATCGCGCCGGCATCGGTCGCAGCACGCGTCGCAACTGAGCGCGCGGTCCCAGTGCACGCGGCGGCGACACGGGTACACTCGACGACGCTTTTCGGGGTCGCGCGCGCGCGACGGCTGTTCCATCATCGCTTCGGGGAGTTGTCGATGTCTCGTCTGTTGTCCGCCGCCTTGGCGGCCGTCCTGCTGGGCGGCTGTGCCACCACTGCCTCATCCGGCGCGCCGTCCCGCGCCGCCGCTGCGTCAACGCCCTACCCCAGCACCTACGCACCGATCGCCGCCGCGCCGGTGCTGATCAGCGGCGCCACGGTGCTGATCGGCGACGGCCAGCGCCTGGACGGCGCCGACGTGCTGCTGCGCGACGGCAGGATCGCCGCGATCGGCCGCGGGCTCGAAGTCCCGGTCGATGCGCAGCGCGTCGACGGCACTGGCAAGTGGGTTACGCCGGGCCTGATCGACGTGCACTCGCATCTGGGTGTGTACCCCAGCCCCGGCGCGCGTGCGCACAGCGACGGCAACGAGATGACCGCGCCGGTCACCGCGCAGGTCTGGGCCGAACACTCGGTGTGGCCCCAGGACCCGGGCTTCGGCGCCGCGCTGGCCGGCGGCATCACCACGCTGCAGATCCTGCCCGGCTCGGCGAACCTCGTCGGCGGGCGCGGCGTCACGCTCAAGAACGTCGCTGCGACCACGGTGCAGGGCATGAAATTTCCTGGCGCGCCTTATGGACTGAAGATGGCTTGCGGCGAGAACCCAAAGCGCGTCTACGGCGAGAAGGGCGGCCCGGCCACGCGCATGGGCAATGTCGCCGGCTACCGCGCCGCGCTGATCGATGCGGCCGAGTACCGCGACAAGCAGGCCAGCAATTCGCCAGGCAAGCGCGACCTCAAGCTCGAGACACTGGCCGGTGCGATGGATGGCGACATCCTGGTGCACATCCACTGCTACCGCGCTGACGAGATGGCGCAGATGCTGGATCTGGCGCATGAGTTCGACTTCCATATCACCGCCTTCCATCACGGCGTGGAGGCCTACAAGATCGCCGACCGGCTGGCCGCCGAGGGCGTGTGCGGTGCGCTGTGGGCCGATTGGTGGGGCTTCAAGATGGAGGCCTTCGACGGCATCCAGGAGAACATCGCGATCGTCGACCGCGCGCCGGGAGGCTGCGCGATCGTGCATTCGGATTCCGACGAAGGCATCCAGCGCCTCAACCAGGAGGCGGCGAAGGTGCTGGCCAGCGCCCAGCGCGCCGGGCTCGACATTGCGCCCGAACATGCGATCCGTTGGCTGACCGAGAACGCGGCGCGCTCGCTGGGCGTGCTCGAGCGTACCGGCACGCTGGCGCCGGGCAAGATGGGCGACGTGGTGCTGTGGAACGGCAACCCCTTCAGCGTGTACGCGCTCGCCGAGCAGGTATGGATCGACGGCGCACACGTGTACGACCGGTTCGACCCGACGCGCCAGCCGGTGACGGACTTCATGCTCGGCCAGGGCGCAGCCGCCACTGGAGGTGCCCGATGAGCCGCGCGGTCTCGACCCGGCGCGCCTCGCGCGCAATCGCGCGCCTGCTGTGCGTGGGCGCGCTGGTCGCCGCCACGCTGCCGGTCGCCGCGCAGGACGTGCTGATCCGCGGCGCGACGGTCCACACCGCCGGTGCCCAAGGCACGCTGCGCGAAGCCGACGTACTGGTGCGCGGCGGCCGCATCGCCGCGGTCGGCCCCGGGCTGTCTGCGGCCGGCGTGCCGGTCGTCGAGGCCGGCGGTCGTCCGCTGACGCCGACCCTGTTCGGCGGCGTGACCGGGATCGGCATCGAGGAGGTCTCGGGCGAGCGTGGCACGCGCGACGACCGCCTGTCGCTCGGCAGCGCCGAGGACATGGTCGTGCGGCCGGAGTTCGACGTCACGCTGGCGTTCAATCCCGACTCGATCGTGATCCCAGTCGCGCGCGTGGAAGGCATCGGCTTCACGCTGCTGCCGGCCGGCAATGCCAATGCGATCGTCGGTGGACAGGGCGCAGCGATGCGCCTGGACGGCAGCAGCGATCCCGCCGGTCCGAAGGTGCTGTACCTGGCGCTGGGCAGCGCCGGCGCCGAGCAGAGCGGGCAATCGCGCGCGGCGCAGTGGATGCTGCTCGACCAGTTGATCGACGAGGCCCGTGGCCGGTTGCCGGCCGATTCGCACGTCGCGTCGCTGACCCCGGCCGGCAAACGCGCACTGACGCGTTACCTCGATGGCCAGGGCACGATCGTCGTCGGCGTCAACCGCGCCTCCGACATCCGCCAACTGCTGCGCTGGAGCAAGCGCCACGGCCTGCGTATCGCGATCCGCGGCGGTGCCGAGGCCTGGAAGCTGGCGCCCGAGCTCGCCGCCGCCGGCGTGCCGGTGTTCGTCGATCCGCTGGTCAACCTGCCATCGGACTTCGACCAGATCGGGGCCACGCTCGAGAACGCCGCGCGGCTGCATGCAGCCGGCGTACGTGTCGGCTTCGCGCAGGCCAGCGATGCCTCGCACAACGCCCGCAAGCTGCGCCAGCTCGCTGGCAACGCGGTCGCCCACGGGTTGCCGTGGGAGGCAGGCCTGGCCGGGCTGACGCGCGTGCCGGCCGAGACCTTCGGCGTCGACGCGGCGATCGGTACGATCGCGGTCGGGCGCACCGCCGACCTGGTGCTGTGGTCGGGCGATCCGCTGGATGTCGCCTACACCGCCGACCAGGTGTGGCTGGGCGGCCGCGCGATCGAGATGCGCTCGCGTCAGACCGAACTGCGCGACCGCTACCTGCCGCAGGCGACGCCGGCCAGCGAAGGCGGCCTGCCGCGGGCGTACCGGCACCGCTGAGGCACTTGCGCCTCCAGCAGGCGGGGCGGTGCGTGGGGGTAGACCTTCCGCCTTAGCGGATTGCGGCCCAAGGACCACGGTCTGTTGGGAAACCGATCAACGCGCGATCGGATCGTTTGCCCCCATCCCGGCCTTCCCCCGCAAGCGGGGGAAGGAGGTTGCAAGCGCCGCGGCTTGTTGCGCAGATGCCGGCCTTCCCCCGCAAGCGGGGGGAAGGAGGTTGCAAGCCCCTCGGCTTGTTGCACGGATGCGGGCCTTCCCCGCAAGCGGAGAACGGGGTAGCAGGCGCGTGGCTTATCGGGCGTCGGGCGGGATGCCGTCGATGTCGGGGTCGACGGCGAGCTTGCCGGCGATCAGCACCGCCTGGGTGCGATTGGAGGCGCCGAGCTTGCGCAGCACCGCCGTCATATGCGCCTTGACCGTGGCCTCCGAGACGCCCAGCTCGTAGGCGATCTGCTTGTTGAGCATGCCGTCGCCGAGCATCTGCAGCACGCGGAACTGCTGCGGCGTGAGGTCGCGCAGCCGCGCGGCGACGTCGTGTTCGCCGGACGAGACCGCCGGCGCCGAGACTGCAGCCTCGGGGACGAAACGGTCGCCATCGAGCACCTGTGCGACCGCGCGCGCCAGCGTTTCGGCATCGGCCGACTTCGGAACGAAGCCGGCCGCGCCGTGGTCGAGTGCCCGGCGCATCACCGCCGGCTCCTCGCGCGCCGACACCATCAGCACCGGCAGTTGCGGGAACTGCGCGCGCAGGTGCACCAGCGCGCTGAACCCCTGGGCGCCGGGCATGTTGAGGTCGAGCATCAACAGGTCGGCGTCGGGCTCGGCCTCGACCATCGCATACAGCGCCTCGACGTTGTGCGCCTCGCGCAGGCGGGCATCGGGCACGGCGCGCGCGATCGCCCCACGCAGCGCCTCGCGGAACAGCGGGTGGTCGTCGGCGATCAGCAGGGTCGTCATCGGGCGGCGTCAGGCGTTGGGGACGTGCCGCTCCTTGACCAGCGCATCGACGACCGACGGGTCGGCCAGTGTGCTGGTGTCGCCGAGCTGGTCGGGGGCGTTCTCGGCGATCTTGCGCAGGATGCGCCGCATGATCTTGCCCGAGCGGGTCTTGGGCAATCCCGGCGCCCACTGGATGTGGTCCGGGGTCGCGGTCGGCCCGATCTCTCGGCGCACGTGGGCAACCAGTTCCTTGCGCAGCGCCTCGGTGTACTCTTCGCCGGCCTTGAGGGTGACGTAGGCGTAGATGCCCTGCCCCTTGATGTCGTGCGGGAAACCGACGACCGCGGCCTCGGCGACCTTGGGGTGGAGCACCAGCGCGCTTTCCAGCTCCGCGGTGCCGATGCGATGCCCGGAAACGTTGATGACGTCGTCGACGCGGCCGGTGATCCAGTAGTAGCCGTCCTCGTCGCGCCGGCAGCCGTCGCCGGTGAAGTACATGCCCGGGTAGGCCTTGAAATAGGTGTCGATGAAGCGCTGGTGGTCGCCGTAGACGCTGCGCATCTGCCCCGGCCACGAGTCGGTGATCACGAGGTTGCCCTCGGCTGCGCCTTCGAGGATCGTGCCATTGGCATCGACCAGCGCCGGCTGCACGCCGAAGAACGGCTTGGTCGCAGAGCCGGGCTTGGCCTCGATCGCGCCGGGCAGCGGCGAGATCAGGATGCCGCCGGTCTCGGTCTGCCACCAGGTGTCGACGATCGGGCAACGGCCGTCGCCGACCACATCGGAGTACCAGCGCCAGGCCTCGGGATTGATCGGCTCGCCGACACTGCCGAGCAGGCGCAGGCTTGCGCGCGAAGTCTTCTTGACCGGCGCCTCGCCTTCGCGCATCAGCGCGCGGATCGCGGTCGGCGCGGTGTAGAAGATCGTGACCTGGTGCTTGTCGATCACTTCCCAGAAGCGCGACACGCTCGGGTAGTTCGGCACGCCCTCGAACACCAGCGAGGTCGCCGCGTTCGCCAGCGGGCCATAGACGATGTAGCTGTGGCCGGTCACCCAGCCCACGTCGGCGGTGCACCAGTAGATGTCGTCGTCGCGCAGGTCGAACACCGAGGCGTGCGTGTAGCTGGCGAACAGCAGGTAGCCGGCGGTGGTGTGCAGCACGCCCTTGGGCTTGCCGGTCGAGCCGGAGGTGTAGAGGATGAACAACGGATCCTCCGCGTTCATGCGCTCGGGCTCGCAGGTGTCGGGCTGCCCATCGACGACGGCGTCGTACCAGCGGTCGCGCGGCATCTGCATGTCGACCGCGCCGCCGGTGTGGCGCACCACGAGCACCGTTTCCACGCTCTGCGCGCCGGGCAGCTTGAGCGCGGCGTCGACATTCGCCTTCAGCGGCACGCGCTTGCCACCGCGCATGCCCTCGTCGGCGGTGATGATCAGTTTGCTGCCGCAGTCGCCGACGCGGTCGGCGATCGAATTGGGCGAGAAGCCGCCAAAGACCACCGAGTGCACCGCGCCGATGCGTGCGCAGGCGAGCATCGCCACTGCCGCCTCGACGATCATCGGCAGATAGATCGTGACCCGGTCGCCCTTGGCGACACCCAGGTTGCGCAGCGCGTTGGCCAGCCGGCACACGCGGGCGTGCAGTTCGCGATAGCTGATGTGGCGCGCCTCGGTGTCGGGACCATCGGGCTCCCAGATCAAGGCGGTCTTGTCGCCGCTGCGCGCCAGATGACGGTCCAGGCAATTGACGCTGACGTTGAGCTCGCCGTCGTCGAACCAGCGGATGCGGAAGTCGGCCAGGTCATAGCTGACGTCGCGGATCCGGGTCGGCGGCCGGTACCAGTCCAGTCGCTGGGCGATCTCGCCCCAGAAGGCCTCGGGCTCCTGGACCGAGCGCGCGTAGTCGCGCGCGTAGTCGTCCTGGGTGATGGTATCGGGACCGGCGAAACCGGCCGGGACCGGATGACGTTCTGCGGAACTGGACATGCGGGACCTCTTCCCCTTGTTGCGCGTCTTCCCAGTGTGCCGCATCTGCCGGCCCGCGACGCTAGGACCTTGGTCTAGCCCCGCCGGCCCAGTGCGTCCGCTCACCTGCCCGGGGTGCGTGCCGGGCATCGGCGGGCGGCTCCACTTCGACCAATGGCCAATGGGCGCGGGGCGCGTCGCCGTGCAGTCTGCGCGAAGGACCGGGCGCCGGTTCGACCAGGTTCAGGCTCACGCATCCCTCGGGAGGGGACATGACACAGACCATCGCCGCGCAGGCCAGGCCGCGCCTGCTCACGGCCGCCGTGCTCGTCGCGCTCGCACTGCCGGGCGCCGCCTTCGCGCAGACCGCCAAGGAGCGCGAGCTCGAGGCGCGGATCGCGCAGCTCGAATCGCAGGTGCAGGCACTGCTCGGGCAACAGCAACAGACCGCCGCGCAGGTGCAGGAGGTGCGCACCGCGCAGGCGGCCGCGCCGGCCATCGCCGCGGCCCCGGCCGGCAGCCAGCCGATCCAGGCCACCACGATCACCCCGCAGGCCAATCCGGGCACCAAGTTCACCGTCGGCGGCATGATCCGCATCGATGGCATGGCCACCAAGACCACCGACGGCGATATCGCCAAGGGCACCGCCGGGCGCGACTTCTACGTGCCCGGCGCGATCCCGGTCGGCGGCGAAGGTCCGGACACCTACATGGACGCGCACGCGAAGTTCTCGCGGCTGTGGTTCGACGCCAGCACCGTGCTCGACTCGGGCGACAAGCTCGGCGCACGCGTGGAAATGGACTTCTTCGGCGGCACGCTCGGTAACTCGGCGGCGACCAACACCTACGGCGCCACGCTGCGCCACGCTTACCTGACCTACAACAACTGGCTGGTCGGCCAGACATGGTCGAACTTCATGGACACCAACGCGTTGATCGACGCGGTGGACTTCGTCGGCCCGACCGATGCGGTGGTGTTCGTGCGCCAGCCGCAGGTCCGCTACACCAGCGGCCCGTGGACGGTGTCGGTCGAGAGCCCGGAGACGACGGTGCAGCCTTATGGCGGCGCGGCACGGATCATCGCAGGCGACAACAGCGCGATCCCCGATGTGATCGCCCGCTACACCCACAAGGCCGATTGGGGCCATGTGAGCTTTGCCGGCATGGCGCGTCAGCTCAAGTACGAGCCCGCACCCGGCCTGGACAGCACCGACACCGGGTTCGGTGCGACCGTCAGCGGCCTGGTCAAGCTGGGCGAGAACACCGACATCCGCTATCAGGTCAGCGGCGGTGAAGGCATCGGCCGCTACATCGGCCTGGCGACGATCCAGCAGGACGCGATGGTCGATGCGGCCGGCAACCTCGATGCGCTCGGCGGCTGGGCCGGTTACTTCGGCGTGCGCCAGGTGTTCAGCCCGGCGGTGCGCGGCAACCTGTTCTACGCACGCTCGCAGTGGGACAACAACACCGCCAGGACCGGCCTGGGCGTGACCCGCAAGGTGCATTCGGTGCATGCCAACGTGATCTGGTCGCCGGTGCCCAAGCTCGACTTCGGCGTCGAGGCGATCTGGGGCGAACGCACACTCGAATCGGGCGCGGATGGCGAACTGATGCGCCTGCACACGATGGCCCGCTACTCGTTCTGATCCATCCCGGCGCGGTCGCCGCATCGACCGCGCCGAAACGCGCTCGCGCGCCTGCCGCACGCACGACCGGACCATCGGCATCCCGCCGGGCCGTCCATCCCACGCACGCTTCGAAAGGGGAAGCTTCCCATGTCCAGCACGACCGCCAACGCAGCGCCTACGGGCCCGCTGACGAAGGGCCACAAGAAGGTCATCTTCGCATCCAGTCTCGGCACCGTCTTCGAGTGGTACGACTTCTATCTGTATGGTTCGCTCGCGATCATCATCTCGCGGCAGTTCTTCAGCGGCGTCAACGAAACCACCGGCATGATCTTCACGCTGCTGGCGTTTGCCGCGGGCTTCTTCGTCCGGCCGTTCGGCGCGGCGTTCTTCGGCAGCCTCGGCGATCGCATCGGGCGCAAGTACACGTTCCTGGTCACGATTCTGATCATGGGCATCTCCACGTTCCTGGTCGGCGTGCTGCCCAGTTACGCCTCGATCGGCGTCGCCGCGCCGGTGATCCTGATCGTGCTGCGCCTGGCTCAGGGTCTGGCGATGGGCGGTGAGTACGGCGGCGCGGCGACCTACGTCGCCGAGCACGCGCCCGCCGGCAAGCGGGGGCTGTACACCAGCTTCATCCAGACCACCGCGACGCTGGGCCTGTTCCTGTCACTGGCGGTGATCCTGGGTTGTCGCTGGATTCTCGGCGTCGAAGCATTCGAGGACTGGGGCTGGCGCATCCCGTTCCTGGGCTCGATCGTACTGCTGGGCATCTCGGTGTGGATCCGGCTGCAGCTGTCGGAATCGCCGCTGTTCCAGGAGATGAAGGCGCAGGGCAAGGGCTCGAAGATGCCGTTCCGCGATTCGCTCAAGGGCGGCAACCTGAAGCTGATGCTGCTGGTGCTCTTCGGTGCGACCGCCGGCCAGGCCGTGGTCTGGTATGCCGGCCAGTTCTATGCGCTGTTCTACCTGCAGAGCATGCTCAAGGTGGACCTCACGGTGTCCTACCTGCTGATCGCGGCGGCATTGCTGCTGGGCACGCCATTCTTCCTGTTCTTCGGCTGGCTGTCGGACCGGATCGGCCGCAAGAAGATCATCATGGCCGGCTGCCTGATCGCCGCGGTCACCTACATCCCGATCTTCAAGGGCATCACCCACTACGCCAACCCGGCGATCGAGGAAGCCAGCACCACCTCGCCGGCCGTCGTGGTCGCCAACCCCAAGACCTGCAGCTTCCAGTTCGATCCGGTGGGCATCCGCAAGTTCACCAGTTCGTGCGATGTCGCGACCGCCGCGCTCACCCGCGCCGGCGTGCCCTACAGCGTCGATCCGGCCCCAGTGGGCACGCTGGCGCAGGTGCATGTCGGCCAGACCGTCGTCCCCTCCTACGAGGCCGAGGGCCTGGCAGGCGACGCGCTCAAGGCGCAGCAGGGCGAATTCGGCGGCGCGTTGAAGGCCGCGCTCACCCAGGCCGGCTATCCGGACAAGGCGGCCACCGACCGCATCAACGTACCGATGACGATCCTGCTGCTGTGGATCCTAGTGCTGTACGTGACGATGGTCTACGGCCCGATCGCCGCCTACCTGGTCGAGCTGTTCCCCACCCGGATCCGTTACACCTCGATGTCGCTGCCCTACCACATCGGCAACGGCTGGTTCGGGGGCTTCCTGCCGGCGATCTCGTTCGCACTGGTGGCCGGCACGGGCAACATCTACTACGGCCTGTGGTACCCGATCGGCATCGCGATCATGACCCTGGTGATCGGGACGTTCTTCCTGCGCGAGACGCGCAACGTCGACATCACCAAGTAGCGCCCTCGGCGGGCACCAAGACCCGCACGCAAGACCCGGACGCCGGCCCTAGGGCCGGCGTTCGTCGTTCAGGATGTCAGCCGCCCGAGGTCCGGAGGGCGAATGCGTCGCCTGCCACGCATTCCTCCCGGTCGGCAGGCCCACCGCCCGTGCTCGACATCCGTCGCTGTACGGAGCGCGTTTGGGGCGCGCGCGCAGACCGACACCACAGGCGAGAATCCGCTGCCGGCTTCTCGAAGTCGCAGCGGCGGCGCGCGGTGAACGCCCGGCGCGGCCCTGCGACTGCGCCGCCGGGTTCCGCCAGGCGCGTGCCCGGATGACGCTCGCCGTCAGCGCTGCGGCGGCGCCGCCAGCTCCCGGGCGTCGAGATAACCGTCGCGATTGCGATCCTGGCGGTTGAACGTCGCGGCCAGGCGCGCCAGGTGCTCGGCCCGGGTGATCGGACGGCCTTGCCCGCCTGGCAACTCGTCGACCGACAGCACGCCATCGCCGTTGCGATCCAGGCGATCGAAGGCGTAGCCCATCCACGCCTGATACTCAGCGAGCGACACGCGGCCATCGCCGTCGGTGTCCATCCGCTCCAGGTAGTCGGTGGTGCGCGCCACCTGGGCGCCTGCGCCCGTCGCGAAGACGGCGCAGACCAGCGCGATCGCCCGCTGCGCGGTACGCGATCCAGCTGGACGCATCATGCGAGCGGCCGGCTCAGGCGCGCGCGCTCTGCAGCGAGTAGCCCTTGAGCCGGGCTGCGTAGTCCTGCAGCGCGCGGATGCCGCTGGCCTCCGCTTCGCGACACCAGGCCTGCAGGTGCTGCAGCGCCTCGCCGGCGTTGTGCGTACGCGCCTCCAGCAATGCCGCCAGGCGCGCACGGTGCTCGACCAGGGTCCGGATGCGCGGCCGTTGCGCGACCCAGGCCTGCAACTGCGCGCGCGCATCGGGCGCGAGCCAGCGGCCATCGTCGACCAGGCCCCGGCGCAGCTTGCGCGGCAGCAACGCGCGCAACTTGGCGCCGGCCGCCTGCGCCTCTTCGCGCAGCGCCGGACCCAGCACGTTGCGCTGGTAGTCGGTCATCGCCTGGAAGCGGTGAGCGAGCAGCGCCTTGAGCGTGTCGGTGTCAGGCGCGTGGATGTTCGGGCGCACGTCGAGCGATGGCGCGACGCGCAGCACACGCGCCAACCGCAGCGTCTCCAGTGTCTTGATCACCGCCCAGCCGATGTCGAACTCCCAGCGGCGCAGCGCGAACTTCGCCGAGCTCGGGAATGCATGGTGGTTGTTGTGCAGTTCTTCGCCGCCGATCCATACGCCCCAGGGCGTCAGGTTGGTCGCGGTGTCGGTGGTTTCGAAGTTGCGGTAGCCCCACCAGTGGCCCAGGCCGTTGACGACACCGGCGGCCCAGAACGGAATCCACGCCATCTGGATCGCCCAGACCGCGACGCCCTTGAAGCCGAACAGCACGAAGCTCGCCAGCAACAGGACCGTCGGGCCGAGATTCGCGTGCGGGGTGTAGAGGCGGCGCTCGATCCAGTCGGCGGGCGTGCCCTTGCCGTACTGCTCGATGTCGGCGCGTTGCGCGCGGGCCTCGCGATACAGTTCCACGCCGCGCCAGAACACGTTGCCGATGCCTTTGTGCATCGGGCTGTGGGGATCGTCCTCGGTCTCGCACTTGGCGTGGTGCTTGCGATGGATCGCGACCCATTCGCGCGTGATCATCGACGTCGTCAACCAGGTCCAGAACCGGAACACGTGCGCGATCGCAGGATGGAAATCCACGCCGCGATGCGCCTGGCTGCGGTGCAGGTACAGCGTCACGGCGAAGATCGTGAGCTGGGTGGCGGCCAGCAGGTACAGCAGCATCGCGCCCCACCCCCACTGCAGCAGGCCACCGGACAACAAGTCGAACAACGAGACGGACATGGCGACGGGCAACGGGTTCGGGTGTACGTCCCATGATGGGACGGGCCTGCGACGATTGCCATCCCTGCCCGGCCGTATGGTGAGCCTTGGCGTTCAGGCCTGTCACACTGCGCGCGACATGAACACGCCAGACGACCCGACTCCGCCGCTGCTCGAGCTGCACGACGCGACCGTGGTCCGCGACGGCCGCACGGTGCTGCACGGATTGCGGCTGCAGATCCCGGCCGGGCGGCACACCGCGATCCTCGGTGCCAACGGCTGTGGCAAGTCCACGTTGGTGCAATTGCTCACGCGTGAACTGCACCCGCTGGCCCATGCCGACGGCACGCCGCCGGTGCGCGTGTTCGGCGCCCGGCTGGGCGATGTGACACAACTGCGCGCGCGCCTGGGCATCGTGACCGGGCGCATCCACCAGGACCTGCTGTCCCTCCCGGCGCTGCGGGTGGAGGACGCCGTCGTCGCGGCGGCGCACGGCAGCATCGCGTCTGTTGCGCCCGCGCGCGTCGATGCCGCCTTGCGGAGCGCAGCGCGCGACGCGCTGGCCGCGATGGCCGCCACGCACCTGGCCGGACGCCGCTACGCCACCCTGTCGGCCGGCGAGGCGCGCCGGGTCCTCATCGCCCGTGCGCTGGTCCATCGGCCCGAGGCGTTGCTGCTCGACGAGCCCTCGACCGGACTCGATGTCGTCGCCCGCGTGCAGTTGCTCGACCGCCTGCGCACGCTGGCGCGCAGCGGCACCACGCTGGTCCTGGTGACCCACCACGCCGAGGAACTGCTGCCCGAGATCGGGCATGTGGTGCTGCTGCGCGACGGGCGGATCCTGGCCGAGGGACCGCGTGAGGCGATGCTGACCGAGGCCTGGCTGTCGCAGACATTCGGCGCATCGCTTCGGCTGGGCTGCGATGCCACCGGCGCGCCGACGTTGCAGGTCGCCCCGAACCGTTGAGCCCCTCGCGGCGCCGCCGCATGCCGTGGCGCTCGCGCTGTGCGATAGTCGGCCCGCATCACCGCTGTTCTGTTTGGCATCACCACTTTCGGGAGGGGGTCCATGCTCGAGCAATACGGTCTGTGGCTGGCGCTGGTCTGCGCGGCCATCGCGATTCTCTACGGCGTGGTCTCGGCCGGCTGGATCAACCGGCAACCGGCCGGCAACGAACGCATGCAACAGATCGCCGGCGCGATCCAGGAAGGCGCGCGCGCCTACCTCAACCGCCAGTACCTGACCATCTCGATCGCCGGCGCGGTGCTGTTCGTGCTGATCGGCCTGTTCCTGGGCTGGTCGACCGGCCTGGGCTTCCTCCTGGGCGCGGTGCTTTCGGGGGCGGCGGGCTATATCGGCATGAACGTCTCCGTCCGTGCCAACGTGCGCACCGCCGAAGCCGCCCGGCGCGGCATCGGCCCGGCCATGGACGTCGCGTTCCGCGGTGGCGCGATCACCGGCATGCTGGTGGTCGGCCTGGGCCTGTTGGGCGTGGCCGGCTACTGGATGCTGCTGCCGCACTTCGGCATTGCCGGCGAGCCCGCACTGCACGCACTGGTCGGCCTGGCCTTCGGCAGTTCGTTGATCTCGATCTTCGCGCGCCTGGGCGGCGGCATCTTCACCAAGGGCGCCGACGTCGGTGCCGACCTGGTCGGCAAGGTCGAGGCCGGCATCCCGGAGGACGACCCGCGCAACCCGGCGGTGATCGCCGACAACGTCGGCGACAACGTCGGCGACTGCGCCGGCATGGCCGCCGACCTGTTCGAAACCTACGCGGTCACGGTGATCGCGACAATGCTGCTGGGCCATCTGATGGCCGGCCAGGTCGGCGCCAACGGCGTGCTCTATCCGCTGGTGCTGGGCGGCGCCTCGATCCTGGCCTCGATCGTCGGCACGTTCTTCGTGCGCGTGCAGCCGGGCGGCTCGATCATGGGCGCGCTGTACAAGGGCGTGATCGTTTCGGGTGTGATCGCCGCGGTGCTGTTCTGGCCGATCACCACGCAGTTGATGGCCGGCAACGCCCACGGCGCAGGCAATCTCTACTGGTGCGCGTTGATCGGGCTGCTGCTCACCGGCGCGATCGTCTGGATCACCGAGTACTACACCGGCACCCAGTATGGACCGGTCCAGCACATCGCGCAGGCGTCGACGACCGGGCACGGCACCAACATCATCGCCGGGCTCGGGGTATCGATGAAGTCGACCGCGCTGCCGGTGGTCGCGGTGTGCTTCGCGATCTGGGCCTGCTTCTCGTTCGCCGGGCTCTACGGCATCGCGATCGCGGCGACCGCGATGCTGTCGATGGCCGGCATGATCGTCGCGCTCGACGCCTACGGCCCGATCACCGACAACGCCGGCGGCATCGCCGAGATGGCCGAACTGCCGCCGGAGGTGCGCGAAGTCACCGATCCGCTCGATGCGGTCGGCAACACCACCAAGGCCGTGACCAAGGGCTACGCGATCGGTTCGGCGGCGCTGGCGGCGCTGGTGCTGTTCGCCGATTTCACCCACAACCTGGAAGCGAGGTATCCGGGGGTCGAGTTCCGCTTCGACCTCGCCGATCCGGCGGTGATCATCGGCCTGTTCATCGGTGGTCTGATCCCCTATCTGTTCGGCGCGATGGCGATGGAGGCGGTCGGCCGCGCGGCGGGCGCGGTCGTCGAGGAAGTGCGCCGCCAGTTCCGCGAGATCCCCGGCATCATGGCCGGCACCGGCAAGCCGCAGTACGACCGCGCGGTCGACATGCTCACCCGTTCGGCGATCAAGGAGATGATCGTCCCGTCCCTGCTGCCGGTGCTGGTGCCCGTCGTCGTGGCACTGGGGATGAATGTGCTGATGGGCCCCGGTGCGGGGATCCGCGCGCTCGGTGGCCTGCTGATCGGCACGATCGTCACGGGGTTGTTCGTCGCGATCTCGATGACCACCGGAGGCGGCGCTTGGGACAACGCCAAGAAGTACATCGAAGATGGCCACTTCGGCGGCAAGGGCAGCGAGGCGCACAAGGCAGCGGTCACCGGCGACACCGTCGGCGATCCGTACAAGGACACGGCCGGCCCGGCGATCAATCCGCTCATCAAGATCATCAACATCGTCGCGCTGCTGCTCGTTCCGCTGCTTTAGGCCGGCGGGGGCATCGACGCGTCGTCACGGGCGCCGGATCTCGGGCACGGCGCCGACGGGACGGCGCTGTCGCTGCAGGGAATCGGGCGCAGCGCCTATCGCGGCGTTTCGCGCGTGCAACCGACCTCGGTCGCAGTCAGTCGCGCAAGAACACGCCCTGCGCGAGATCGAACCATGGGGTGCACAGTAGGCGCTGGACATCGGCGAACGCGAAATCGGCCCGCCAGACCTCACCGTCCTCGCCCGGCTCGGGCGCGAGCAACCGCGCGGCGTCGGCCGGGGCGACGCCGAGACACCAGCGCACCGCGGCCGGCGCATCGCCCAGCCACTGCGAGAACGCGAACTCGCCGACCCGTTCACCGCCCGGCTCGACACGACGTGCCAGCGGCGTGGGCGGCACCGTCGGTGCCGGCGTGGGCAGCGCCTGCGCGACGTGCGAGAGCGTAACCCGACCCTCGCCTTCTTCGCGCAGATAAGGCATGCCGGTTGCGCCCTGCGTCTGGCGCCCGGTCAGCACCGCATGGCGGTCGCCCCGGTCGAACACGGCGAGCGCGACGCTGCCGAGATTGCGCAGCCGATAGCGGACCTCGAGCGCACCGCGCGTCGTCACGGCGAACACCGCTTCGAGCGCGACGCCGTCGGCGTCGACATGGGCGCGGGCAGTATCGGTCGGCGTCATGGAGAACCTCGTTTCTCGGGAAGCAACGGCGGGACACAGCGCGAACAGTTGCACCAGCAGAATCGCGGTGACGGCGCTGCGGACGACGCGCCGGCGACGGCCAGAATGCGGCGAGCGCCGTGAGCGCCGCGCGCACGCCCCGCATCCGCGGCGCAGTCGACATCACGCGGAAGGCGGCGCAAGCGCCGCCTTCCGTGTCGCACTCACCGCGCCGCAGCGCAGTCGATCAAAGCGCGTAGCTCGGCCGATCCGGCAGGCCCAGTTCGCGGCGGATACCGTTCTCGGTCAAGTGGATCGGGTTGTGGGTGATCGGGCCGGTGCCATCGAAGTCGTAAGGCTGGGCGCTGGTCTCCAGGCCCACGGCCTGCCGTTCGGCATTGGGCACCTGACCGCTGTCGGGGCCTTCGCCGCGGTAGGTGCCCGGCAGGAAGGTGCCGTTGACGCCGTTATAGGCATGCGACATTTCGTGGTAGAGGACCACCGACGGCGCCGGGAAGGCATCCATGTGGAAGGACGGGTTGTAGCTGATCGTCACATCGCCGCCCGCGCCCGGGCGCCCATTGACGATGTCGGCATCGTTGCTGAAGGTCTGGGCGTAGCCGTTGTCCTCATTGGACAGTTCCTGGATGGTCACGCTGTTGCCCTTGGTCTCGGCCGCCTTGTCGAACTCGGCGAGCATCTGCTGACCGTTGGGCGAGGCGCGCAGGAAATCCAGTTCCGACTGCATGCGCTGCACGAAGGCATCCGAGCCCTTCACTGCGATGCCGCGGTCGCCGGCGCTGTTGTCGATCTCGACATTGACCACGGTCGGCTTGGCGCCGGTCGCCGCGTTGACCAGGTCCGAGACCTCCGCGTACACCGTCGTCTGCGCGTGGGCGCCCTCGATGGTGTCCTGGCCGTCGCCGGCATACACCGTGGTGCGGCCCTCACCGACGTGGATGGTGTCGTCGCCGCGTCCGGCCGAGATGATGTCGAACTCGCCGCCGCCATGGATGACATCGTCGCCGCGGCCACCTTCGATGTAGTTGGTGCCCGTACCGGCGTGGATGGTGTCGCTGCCGTCGCCGCCGTAGATCACGTTCACGCCGCTACCGCCGTGGATCTCGTTGCTGCCGCCGGTGGTGTGGATGTCGTTGCGGCCGCTGCCAGTCACGCGGATCAGGTCGTCGCCGTCGCCGCTGCTGATGCGATTGTCGCCGTTGCCCTCCACGAGCACGTCGTTGTCGCCCTGACCGGCATCGACAACGATGTTGACGTCGACATTCGGGGCGACCTTGATCGTGTCGTTGCCCTCGCCGGTGCGCAGCGTCAGCTCTTGGCCCTCGCCCAACCGTACCTCGTAGCTTTCGTCATTGACGGTGACATCGAGCGTGCCGTCGTCGCGCTGGCTGACGCCGACATCGTCGTCGCCGCTGCCGGTGGTGAACACGACTTGGTCGCGGCTCACATAGCCCTGGGCCACGGTGCGTTCGCGCGCGATCTCCACCTGCCCGTCCTTGTGCAGCGGATCGATCTGGATCGGCTTGCCGTCCGGGGTACTGCCGGTGGTGCGCTGGCTCGGATTGCTGGCCGTGCCGTCGATCTCGACCGTGCCCTCGGCCGCACGCTGCAGCCCCTGGCGCACGGTCACCTGCGGGCCGTCGTCCTCCAGGCCCTTGATCGGCTGGTTGAGATCGATGCCGTCGGCCGGGCCATCGTGGCGATGCGGGTTGGGATCGAGCGGGTTGTCCCAGTACCCCTGGGTGCTTGCGGACGAAACAGACGTGGGCGACAGCGAATCGAGCGTGGTCATGGCAGGCCTGCGCGAGAAAGGTGGCGTCCATATGTACGCCAGCGTATGGGGCGCCCGTACTGGGGCGTACCCCAGGCCAAACCCGCTTGAAACGGTTTCAGGCGAAACGGACCAATAGCCCTCGCTGCGCCGCAACATGCCTTGCGCGTAGAATGACGGCCCACTTTCCGCACTGGAACCGCAGCAGCATGGGCCTGGATTCCGTCTCCACCGGCAAGAACCCGCCGCACGAAATCAACGTCATCATCGAGATCCCCAAAGACGCCGAGCCGGTCAAGTACGAGGTCGACAAGGAGAGCGGCGCGATCTTCGTCGACCGCATCCTGTCCACGCCGATGCGCTATCCGTGCAACTACGGCTACGTGCCCTCGACGGTCTGCGGCGATGGCGACCCGGCCGATGTGCTCGTCGTGCTCCCGCTACCACTGGTGCCCGGTTCGGTGATCCGTTGCCGTCCGGTCGGCGTGCTGAAGATGAGCGACGAAGCCGGCAGCGACGAGAAGATCCTCGCCGTGCCGGTCGAGAAGATCTTCGCCGGCTATGCCCACGTTGACGATCTCGACAAGGTGTCCACGCACTGGCTCGAGCGTATCGGCCACTTCTTCGAGCACTACAAGGATCTCGAGAAGGGCAAGTGGGTCAAGGTCGAAGGCTGGGGCGACGCCGCCGAGGCCAAGCAGATCCTGGTCGACGCGATCGAGGCCTACAAGCAGGCTGGTTGATCCGAATCCGGCGTGGTGAGCGCGCCGGAGCCCGCCCGGCGCGCTCGCAAGGCGCTGGGCGCATCGACGCTGCGCCCGCGTGGCGTCCCGCAGGGGGAGAGGCACAGGTGCGCATTCTGTTCGTGGGAGGCAGCGACGGCCTGCCCGCCGGTTTGCTCGAACTGGTCGGCGGCATGGACGCGCGCTGGGACATCACGCATGTCGAAGACGGCGGCGCTGCAATGGCCTTGGCCGCCGAATCGCCGCAGGATGTCGTCGTCGTGGCGCCCACGCTGGCGGACATGTCCGCGGCCATGCTGCTCGGCCAGATCCGGACGCTGCGACCCGAGACCTCGCGCATCGCGCTGATCGGCGCCCAGCCGCCGGCACGCGTGCTCTCGCTCGCCCACCGCTTCCTGCCGCTTCCGGTCGATGACGCGCAGTTGCTCGAGGCCGTCGGCAGCCTCCAGGAACTGCGCGACCTGCTCGACGACCCGGCCTTGCGCACGTGCATCGGCCGCATCGAACGGCTGCCGCCGCCGCCGCAGACCTATCTGGCACTGACCCATGCGCTGGAGGCGGAAGACGCCACCGGCGCGGCCGACATCGCCCGGCTGATCGGCCGCGATCCGGCGATTGCCGCCAAGGTGTTGCAGTTGTGCAACTCGGCCTACTACGCGGCCGGCCGGACGATCGCCGACCTGCGGACCGCGGTGACCCGCCTGGGGCTGTCGACAATGCGCGACCTGGTGCTCGCCAGCGAGGTCTTCGCCCAGCCCGGCCGGATCGACGTCGACCGCCACGCGCTGCAGCAGCGCGCCCTGCACGCCTCGCAGCTCGCGCGCCGGCTACTGCCCGATTCCAGCGCCGAACTCGGCGCGACCGCCGCCCTGCTGGCCGACATCGGCCTGCTGCTGCCCGGCGTCCGCGATCCCCACTTGGAGGTGGTGGCGACAGGCGACGACGCCCGATCCGATGCCCCCGGCCACATCGAGGCCGGCGCCTACCTGCTGGGCCTGTGGGGCCTGCCGATGCCGATCATCGAGGCCGTCGCGTTCCAGCGCGATCCCGCCCGCGCCGGCACACGCGGCTTCTGGATCGCCGGGGCTGTGCACGTCGCCACATCACTCGCGGGCGACCTGCCGCTGCGGGAGGACTATCTGGCACGCGTCGGCGTGCTGGAGCGGCTCGAGGATTGGCGCGCATGGGCGCTCAGCGCCGCCCAGGCATCCGCCGCGCACTGATGCATCGCCTTGGGGCGACCCGCGGTGCGTCAGGGCGCCTCGCTTTCATGCCACCCCTGCCCCGCCTACCTCGTGGATGGCGAGCCACACGACCAACGCCTCCGCTGCAAAGAACTACGGCCCCTTTCGGGGCCGTAGTCTTGTCACGTGCGTTGCTTCGATCGATCAGAAGCGCTGCTGGTACTTCATGTAGGTGAAACGACCGATGTCGAAAGCGGCCTGGTAGGAGAAGCCAGTGGTCGGCTGCGTGTAGACCAGCGGACCGACCTTGTCGAACACGTTGTTCACGCCAATCGAGACGGTGGCGTTCCACGGCGCATTCCAGCGAACCTGGACGTCGTTGAACGTCACCGAGCCGGACTTGTTCTGCGGAATCGCGTTGTCGTCCTGATCGATGTAGTCGGGCAGGTTACACGTGTCCTCGAAGTAGCACTGCTCCTTAATGCTCGAGAAGTAGCGCGCCGTCCAACTGGCACCGAAATCACCCATATCCCAGTTCAGCGAAGCAACAGATCGGATGCGGAAGTTGCCTCCGAACCCGACCCGCGGCTGGGGCGTGGTGTTATCGGTGCTGTCTGCCTTGATCTCGAAGTTGCTGTAGTACGTCGTCGACCAGTTGACGCCGAAGGTACCGACGCTGGTCTCCGGCATCCGATAATTGACGTCGAAGTCGTAACCCTCGATTTCCCAGTAGCCGGCGTTGCGGCCGATACGGGTCAGATTGTCGACAACGCCGTTCTCGCCACGCGTGAAGTACTGACACTGCGACTGGATATCGTAGACATAGCAGTCCGACAGGATGCCTGACGCAGTGAACGAGGTCACGACGTTGTCGATGCGGGTCTTCCACCAGTCCAGCGACATGCCAAGGCCACTGACGTACTGCGGGCTGTACACCAAGCCAAGCGAGCGGCTCACTGACTCTTCCGGTGTCAGATTCGGGTTGGAGCCACTCAGGAACGGCGTTCCGGTCTGGCCGCCATAAGCGATGGAACCGCCTTGGCCGAGCTGACGGTAGCCCGCGTAGTTGGCGATGTCGGCCGCGCAACGCGCATAGACATCCGGGTTGTTGGCCGCGACGCCACGAACGGTGTCGCAAGGATCGACATAGTAGTCGAAGGTCTGGCCGACGCCGCCGTAGAGATCCGAGACCGACGGAGCACGGAAACCCTGTGCCCACGTACCGCGAACCAGCAGATCCTCGATGGGACGCCAACGGAAGCTGGCCTTGCTGTTGGTCGTGTTACCGAACACGTCGTAATCGGAGTAACGACTGGCCAAGTTCAGCGCGAGCTCCTGCGCACCCGGCATGTCTGCCAGCAGCGGGATGTCGAGCTCAAGGTACGCCTCGTTGACGCTGTAGCCGCCGGAGGTTTCCTGAGCAGCAAGGTTGGTTGAGTTGCCCGTCTGCGCGAAGGCATCCGGCGAGTAGCGTCCCTTGACGCGACGGTTCTCCAGCCCAGCGGCGAAGCCAAGTTCACCCGCCGGCAGCGTCACGATGGAACCGCTGACATTGGCGAAGTAGTTATGAGTCGTCGTCTCCGACGTCGCATTTTCCATCAGGAAAAAGCGACGCTGGATGTCCGGGTTGGCCAGCGAGTTCGGCCCCTCACTGAGCACCGGGCTCCAGGGGGTGCAGTCGGCAAGCGCGATCGGTGCGTCGGGCGTGCCGCACTGGACGACGCCATTACCGTTCAGGAACGACGGGCCGACAGCCTGGCGAACGGCGAGCTTGTTGAAGTCGCCCCGCCCCCGGATGGTCGCGTCGCCGCGGGTGAACAGATAGCCGGCATCCCAGTCGAAGAACTTCTCGCCCACCTCGAACGAACCCTCGAGCGCGGCGCTGAAACGGTAGGTATCGAGACGGCGATCGGTGGTGCGCGGCACCTCCCAGCCACGGCGGCGGAAGTTCAACGTTTCGCCGGTGGGATTGAAGTAGCTATCCGGGCTCATCGGCGTCTGCACGTCAACGGCGCCGCTCTGCAGCGGGTAACCGGCGACCTGGACGCTGGTCTCGCGTCGATTGAAGCTCGCATCCGTCTTCAGACGCAGATTGTCCGTGAAATCGAAATCGGCACTGGTGAAGATCGACGTGCGCTCCATGCCGGTCTTGACCATCATCTGCTCGGCGGCATTGCTCGAGTCACCGATGACGCCCGGGCTCGGATTGACCTGCGGGCGATAATCGGCAAGGTTGGTCGGATCGCCGCCGTCGCGCAGGACAAGCCACGCATCAGCCGCCCTAGCGTTTGGCTGGTTCGGGTTGCGGATGTTGCCGATCGCACCGACCGGCGTGTAGTTGTTGTCTTCGCTCTGCCCCGGATACGAGAAGCGCGAGAACTCACGGTCCTTCGCAAAGACCGGCTCTTCCTTGTCGTACTGCGCGCCGAACACGATCGAGCTGCGCTCGCCCTGCGAGCCGATGGTGAAGTCGAACGACTGGATCGCACCGTCACCCTGACCGTACTGGCCGTAGTAGGCGTTGGCTTCGGCACCGTCGAAATTGCGACGGGTGATGACGTTGATCACGCCTGCGACTGCGTCGGAGCCGTACAGAGACGATGCGCCGTCCTTGAGCACCTCGATCCGCTCGACCATCGAAGACGGAATCGTGGCCAGATCCTGCAGCCCGTCGTTGTTCACACCGAGGCGGCGGCCATTGACCAGGACCAGGGTCCGCTGAGGTCCCAGGTTGCGCAGGTCGACAAACGTACCACCGGGGCTCTCGCCCGAGCTCAGCGGATCGGACCGACTCAGCGACGGGCTACCGGTGGATGCAATGTTCTGCAGGATGTCGCCAACCGACTGGAAGCCCTGATTCTCGATGTCCGTGCGCGAGATCGTCTGGATCGGCTGCGCATTCTCGACATCAACCTTGCGAATACGCGAACCGGTGACCTGGATGCGGTCGAGTTCGGTGGTGCCCTGCGTCTGGGTCTGCGCGCTGGCAGCGACGGGCGCGAGCGCGAACACGATCGCGGCGGGCAGCAGGCCCTTGCGTATCGCGGAGGTGCGAAGGTTCATCAAAATTCTCTCTCCAGAGTGGTTGTGTTACTGACGCGTTAAGACGCCCATGGCACGTTACGTCTGCACACTGGATTCACGCCTTGCATTCTCCGCCTTCTGACTTTGCCGAATCTGTCCTTTTAGATGAATGGGAGACGATGATGCGACTCTCGTCACAGCGACATGTCATGCGCTCGCGTACATCTCGCCGGTCACCCCATCACGAGTTGTAGGCTGGCCCGCGGCCCGATACTGACTCGCTGACATACCGTGATGCGCCTTGAACGCACGAGCGAAGCTGCAGCAGTTGTCGAAGCCGGTGGCGGCAGCGACTTCTCCCACCATCATCGACGTGGTGCGCAGCAGATGGCCCGCGCGCTCAAGTCGCAGGCGCACCGACAGCGCTTGTGGACTTTCGTCGTACAGCGCATGGAACGCTTTGGAGAAATACCAGCTCGAGAAGCTGGTCAGGTCCGCCAGTTCGCTGATGCGCACCACGCGGTCGCTGTGTCCTTCCAGATAGAGCCGGGCGCGCTGCATGCGGCCGAAGACCTGCCGTTTGCGATTGCGCGAACGTCCTGGACAACGCCGCGCACGAGCGGCCAGGTCGCGCTGCACGATGGCCAGTTGCAGCAGCAGCGGCCGCACGCTGAGCCGGTCGCCCACGCCGCGCTGGGCTTCACGCCACAGGCGTAACAGCACGCGCACGTCACGCCGCCCCACGCGCCCGCGTCCGGCGTACAAACCACCGTCATCGAGCGCCTGCAATTCCGCCAGCGCGCGCGCATCGAGCGCCAATCCGATGCAGATGCCTTGCGGCCCGGTCTGGATCAGCGGCGCGGACTCCTTCTCGAACGCCATCCAGTCGCCGCGGCGCATGCGAAAGCGACCTTCACGCGACTCGATCCAACCATCTCCGCGGACCTGCACCCAGATACTGAATGCGGGTGCAGTCACCTGCACCACCCCGAGACGGGACGCACCAACGCACTGGGCAGGCGCTGAAAGATGATCGAACTGCAACAGATGACCGCGCTGCGACCACAGGACAGAGGACATGCGGACACGCCTGACATGAAAAGGGCGGTCTTTTTGCCACGGCCCCTCTCGGCTTGCCTGACGGCGCGACTAAACTTTGCCGAATTCGCCCCGTATTTTTTCCGAGAGCACTACGACGCCTTTCTTCTCAATGCAATCAATAACTTGGCAATCAAACTGCGATCGTCATTCGACGCGTCCGGCATCGCCATGACCCCGATATCGGTGCCATCGTCGACTGCAATCGAGACCAGCCAGTCCTGACGATGGCCACTGAATCCGTTGACCGTGCTGCGATTGGATGCGTCAAGGCAATGCTCGTCCTGCTGGTCCAAGCCGCCATCGGCGATCACGAACCGGGTCATTTTGCTACGGCAACCGCTGTCGCTGTCGAGATAGGACAGATGCCCATCGGACGTCAGCGCCCAACTGCGGTAGCGCCAGCGCGAGGGGATGTCCGCGCTGAGCCGCTGAGGCTGCGCCAGATCGACCCTGGCGCTCCAGATTCCTTTGCCGTCAAGGCGGGTGTAGAGCACGCGACTGCGTTGCGCATCGAATTGGACGTGCGAGACGCCATCGATCCGCCCGCGCACGCGCCATCTGCGATCGTAGGCCACTAGGGCCGTCCGCCCTTCGCGCTCCTCCTCGATCACAAACAGCCCGTCACCCTCACCGTAGACCGCCTGCAAGGGATGGGCCGCGGGTACTGGAAGCGTCGTCACGGCGCCCGAAGCCGGCTCGATCTCGACGATTCCAGGACGCGCATGCACATCCAGCGCCGAGATCAGCACGCGACGGCTGTCGGCGGACCACACCGGCGGCTGCTGCGTGTCGGGACGTACCCCCGGGATCGGTCGCAGCGAATCGGGGCGCTCCAGATCGGCCCACCACAACTCGGAACTGCCGGAGCGATCGGACGTGAAGACCAACTGCCGGCCATCCGGCGCCACGACCGGCTGGGTATCGCGTCCGGACGATGCGAACAAGCGTTCACGATGCCCGGAGACGGCATCGATCCGGTTGAGCGCGAATTGCGGTTGCCGATGCACGAACGCGATCAGGTCCGCATTGCGTGCGATCGCCGGCATCTGCGCGTCCTCGATGCCCAAATCCGAGATCGTGCGGGTGCCCAGGTCCAACCGGTGCAGGCGCGTCTCACTGTCGATCCTGCGGCCGTACACCAGCGACTGGCTATCGGGCGTCCAGCTCAGACCGCGAAGCTCGGCACCCAGTTGGGTCAGTTGCTCGGCCTCCCCGCCATCGAAGGGAATCCGCCACAGGTCGCCAAGTTGCGGGTTCCGCAAGAAAGCGATCCAGCGCCCGTCAGGCGAGACCTTCGGCAGATAGTCGATATCGCCAGCCGCGGCGGGATAGCGGATCGCACGCCAACCGCCCGTCGCCAGGTCGAACACGCGCATACCTGCACCATCCGGGCTGCCGGTCATGGTGCCGAACAACAGCCCGCTGCCGTCGGGCAGCCAATCGAAGCTCAGCAACTCGCTGCCATCGCAACGCGCAATTTCGCGCGACTGACCGACGACCGCGACGGCGGCCAGCATGATGCGGCAACCGCCTGCGCCATCCCACCGCGCGAACGCGATACGCCCACCATCGGGCGACCAGACTGGCAGGTCGTCGCGTTCGCCGGCTGCCGGTACCGAAAGTGCCTGGGGCGCGCTGTCCGTCGTCGACTGGATGAGGATCGACGGGCCAGGCAACGGCGTCCCGTCGTGCAGCGTGCGGGCTGAGTATGCAACCCGACTGGCGTCGGGGGATAGGCTTGGGGACAACTCGAATCCGGCAGCCGAGGTCACGAGCCGATACGGTTTGCCTTGGACGACCGCGGCAGCATCGGTGGGCGCAGGTCTCGATCCGGAGATCTGCCGTGCCACTAACATCAGGCTCACCAGGCCAATCGCTACCAGTGCCAACACCGCACCGGCCCACCAGGCCGCATGCCGCCACGCTGGGGCCGAACCGGGCACTGCCGCAACCTCTGCCTTCGAAGGAAACGGAGCCGAAGAAGAGGCGGCTGCCGGATGCACCGCCGGCGGTGCATCGATCGATACCGGCGACGCTGGAGAGGCATGCTCCAACGATGCATGCGCCACAGATGCTTGCTCCAGAGCGGGCAGCTCCAGAACCGAAACCGGCACCGTAAGCCGATAGCCGCTCTTGGCGATGGTCTCGATGTAGCGTCGTCCCTCGTCCGCACCGATGTCACCGTGACCGAAGGCCTTGCGCAACTGCGTGATCGCCTGCGTCAGCACGTCATCGGTCGGCATGGTGTCCGGCCAGGCTTCGGCCAGCAGATCGTTGCGCGAGAACACTGCGCCAGAACTGCGAGCCAGCACACGCAGCACCGCCAGCGCTTTCGGTGTCACACGGACGCTGCGCCGCGCGCCCGGCATCTCGATCTCGCGGGTGGCAAAATCCACCACGCCCGCGCCAACGCGAAGACGTTGCGGGGAAGCGACCTCCTCCACGTGGCGTGACACGGTCATGCTGCGATCCAAACTGCGGGGCGCCAAGCCTAGTCAACCGCAGCTGAACACAGCACGATCCGTCGCCAGATCCGGCAAAGCGGACGGGCGAAACACGACAGCGCCGTCGGGGTGCCTGGCGTGACTACGCTGTCGCCTCCCCTCCTTTACGATCGAACTGACCTGGATGGTGGATGTCGTCCGGGGCCGCATAGACGCGGATGTTGCCTAGCCCCGATGTAGTCCGCGCCGGGACCGGCGCTCGACGAAGCGCTATTGCGGGGGATCCTTCTTCGTAGACCAGTGCCATTGCCCCCATTACAACCATCGCGCTGGAACCGCTCATGACACAGGCCAAGTCCACCACCCCGTGCAACGGCGTGTCGCTGCCTGAACGCATTGTCCCCTTTCCGACTTCGATCAGCGCGCAGGCCAGGGCCGCACTGCAGCGCTTGGTCACGGCGCAGGGTGCGCCGGTGAATGCGCTCATGCCCCTGCCCGCGGCGGAAGATACAGCGGCCTGGCAAGCCCTCAAGGACCAGGTGGACAGCCAGTACGCGGCTGCCATGAAAGGCCTGGCCGAGCACCTTCGCGCGAGGGTCGACACCTTGATCCTCGGCGAGGCTGAGATCCACGTCGCCACGCCTGGCGCGTCGGCGCACCCCCAGCGCGCCTGTATCGACCTGCACGGCGGCGCCCTGCTGTTCGGTGGTGGCGAGGCCTGCCGTGTCAGCGCGCAGCAACAGGCGGACCGCTACGGTGCCCGCTGCTATGGCGTGGATTATCGCTTGCCGCCCGAGCATCCCTACCCTGCTGCGCTGGACGATTGTCTGGCGGCCTATCGGCATGTCCTGACCCAGCACGCGCCCACCGATATCGTCCTCATCGGGCGTTCGGCGGGCGGCAACCTCGCCCTGGCGATGCTCTTGCGCGGACGCGATGAAGGCCTGCCGATGCCCGCCGGCCTGGTGCTGCTGTCGCCCGAAGTCGACCTGACCGAGTCCGGCGACAGCTTTCACACCAATCGCTACATGGAAGTGATGCTCCCCCTCCCGCTGATGCAGATCAATCGGCTCTATGCCGGAGGCGCAGACCTCGGCCATCCCTATCTGTCCCCCTTGTTCGGCCAACTCGACGGCCTGCCGCCGACTTTCCTGCAAACGGGGACCCGCGACCTTTTCCTCTCCAACGCGGCGCGCCTGCATCGCGGGTTGGTCCGAGCCAAGGTCCCGGTCGAGCTCTATCTCGGGGAAGGCATGCCCCATGGCGGCTTCATGGGCGCAACGCCAGAGGATGACGACCTGGCGCAGGAGATCGGCGTCTTCATCGAGGCTCGCTGGCAAACGCAGCGCTGACCCCGGACCGTCCGCGGCCGGAACACAAACGAAAAAGCGGGCCATCGGCCCGCTTCTTCGTTTCCCGCGTTGAGCGATTACAGCGCTTGGCTGCGCACGCCGGCCTGGTGCGGATAGCTGGCGAAGATCTCGGCGATCGTCGACCGGATCCGCTGCTCGCGCTGTTCGGGCTTGAGATTGGCGACGCGTCCGACCGCGATGCCCTCCCACACCAACCGCTTCTGCCGCGCATCCACCAGATCCACGTTCATCGTGCCCTCGGTGTAGCGGTAGACGCTGGTGCGCTCGTTCCAGTACGGCACCGCGAAGTAGCCGCGGTGGCGATAGCTGTAGTAGTAGGCGTAGTCGACCGTCGGATAGCTGGTGACATCGGTCCGACGTTCCATGTAGGCGTTGATGTTCACCCACAGGTCCGGGTCGGCCTCGCTGTAGCGGTAGCCGCGGCGCTCCATCTCGGCGCGCACGGCGGCCTTGGTGACCTCGCTGGTCTGGGTTTCGTAGCCGTCCTTCTCGATCGCCAGCGGCGTGTAGAACGACCAGGTGCGATAGGCCGAAAAGTCCGCCCTGGGATCGGCTTCGGTGGTGATGCGGGGCCCGGTCGCGCAACCGGCGAGCAGCGCGAGGCCGCACAGGGCCACCAGCCAGGCGGCCACGCGGGACGTGGAAGTCTTCATCTTGGGGTCTCCCTATTGACGGATGGATCTTGGCGCGCCGCCACGATACCGGCCCTGAACATACGCGGCGCGCCGTCGAGCGGACGCGACGGCCGGACGAATGGTCCATCCGGCCGCCACCGCGGTCACTCGGGCAGGTAGACCTCGGCGCCCTGTGCCCGGAACTGGGCAGACTTCTCCGCCATGCCCGCAGCCAGTGCCTGCTCGGCCTCCACGCCATGCTCGGC
Source organism: Luteimonas sp. TWI382 (assembly GCF_039674545.1). Lineage (NCBI taxonomy): Bacteria > Pseudomonadati > Pseudomonadota > Gammaproteobacteria > Lysobacterales > Lysobacteraceae > Luteimonas > Luteimonas sp. TWI382. The sequence goes on along the minus strand of NZ_JBDJNS010000001.1, from coordinate 223,984 downwards.
CGCGTACTCGCGCACGTCCTGGGTGATCTTCATCGAGCAGAAGTGCGGCCCGCACATCGAGCAGAAGTGCGCGGCCTTGTGGGCGTCCTTGGGCAGGGTCTCGTCGTGGAAGGCCTCCGCCTTCTCCGGGTCGAGCCCCAGGTGGAACTGGTCCTGCCAGCGGAACTCGAACCGGGCCTTGCTCAGCGCGTTGTCGCGCACCTGCGCGCCCGGATGCCCCTTGGCGAGATCGGCGGCATGCGCGGCGATCTTGTAGGCCATGATCCCGTCGCGCACGTCCTCGCGATTGGGCAGACCCAGGTGCTCCTTTGGCGTGACGTAGCACAGCATCGCGGTGCCGTACCAACCGATCATCGCCGCACCGATCGCGCTGGTGATGTGGTCATAGCCCGGTGCGATATCGGTGGTCAACGGGCCGAGTGTGTAGAACGGCGCCTCGCCGCACTCGCGCAGTTGCTTGTCCATGTTCTCCTTGATCAGCTGCATCGGCACATGGCCGGGCCCTTCGATCATGGTCTGCACGTCGTGCTTCCAGGCGATCTTGGTCAGCTCGCCCAGCGTCTCCAGCTCACCGAACTGCGCTGCGTCGTTGGCGTCGGCGATGCAGCCCGGGCGCAGGCCGTCGCCGAGCGAGAACGCCACGTCGTAGGCCTTCATGATCTCGCAGATGTCTTCGAAATGTTCGTACAGAAAGCTCTCGCGATGGTGCGCCAGGCACCACTTGGCCATGATCGAACCGCCGCGCGAGACGATGCCGGTCACGCGCTTGGCGGTCAGCGGCACGTAGCGCAGCAGTACGCCGGCGTGAATGGTGAAGTAGTCCACGCCCTGCTCGGCCTGCTCGATCAGCGTGTCGCGGAAGATCTCCCAGGTCAGCGCCTCGGCGCGGCCGTCCACCTTCTCCAACGCCTGGTAGATCGGCACCGTGCCGATCGGCACCGGCGAATTGCGCACGATCCATTCGCGGGTCTCGTGGATGTGCTTGCCGGTCGACAGGTCCATGACCGTGTCGCCGCCCCAACGGATCGCCCAGACCAGCTTCTCCACTTCCTCGGCGATGCCCGACGACACCGCGCTGTTGCCGATGTTGGCGTTGATCTTGGTCAGGAAATTGCGGCCGATGATCATCGGCTCGCTTTCGGGATGGTTGATGTTGCAAGGCAGGATCGCGCGACCACGCGCGATCTCGTCGCGCACGAACTCCGGAGTGATCGAAGGCGGAATGCTCGCACCGAAGGCCTGACCGGGATGCTGGCTGCGCAGCAGCGCATCGCGCACCAGTTCCAGACGCTGGTTCTCGCGGATCGCGACGTACTCCATCTCGGGGGTGACGATGCCGCGGCGCGCGTAGTGCATCTGGGTCACGTTGGCGCCGGCTTTGGCCGCACGCGGTTGCACGCGCGACGGGAAGCGCACGCCGGCCAGCCGCGGATCGTGTTCGCGCGCCCGCCCGAAGCTCGACGACAGGCCCGGCAGGACCTCGGTGTCGTCGCGCTCTGCGATCCAGGCCGCGCGCAGCGGTGCCAGGCCCGCAGCCAGGTCGATCTTCACGTCCGGGTCGGTGTAGGGGCCCGATGGGTCGTAGACAGTGACCGGCGGATTGTCCTGCCCGCCGAACAGCGTCGGCGTGCGGGTCAGCGCGATCTCGCGCATCGCCACGCGCAGGTCCGGGCGCGAGCCCTGGACATGGATCTTGCGCGACCCGGGGATGGGCCGGGTGACCGAATCGGAGAGTTGCTGGGCCTGCTGCAACAAGCTGACGGGCTGGGCGTTCATGGCATTCGTCCTGTTGGATGCCGCATCGTGGGATGCGGGCGTCGCCAGCGAGGGATTCGCAAGGCGGGACGAAGCGGCGGCGCGCCCGGACCGCGTGCCGCTGGCACGCATGCGCGCGCCATCGGTCCGGGGGCCGGCTGCGAAGCTTCCCTACGCCGGTATCAACCGGATCAGGTTCGAAGGGACTGTCTCAACCGACTGACGTCGGTACCCCCGCTTCGGGGCCGATTAGACCATGCGGGGCGCGAACACCCAAGCCGAGACCGGCGCCACCGGCGTCCCGACGCCGTTGTGCGCGGATCAGTCGACGTAGGATCTCCCGGCACCCCGCGGCGCAGGCCTGTACGAAAAACCGGTTGACAACGCGCGCGGCGGCGTGGTGTGCTGCGGACATGATGCATCGCACCAACGTCTCCCGCCTGTCGACGACCGCCATCCGTGCGGTGGTGCGTGGGCGCGCGGCGGCGGCGATCATCACGACGATCGTCGGCATTACCGGCACCGGTATCACCGGGACCGGGATGTGGACGCGCGCCGCCAGTTGACCTGACCGCCCGCTCCGCATCCCTCCCGGGATGCGGACGCCACGTCCCGCCCGATCGTGATGCGGAGCCCCTTTCCAGGAGCTCCCCATGTCGTCCGCCGTCGCGCTTCGCGCCCAGTCCGTCCCCACCGCCGACGATGCGTCGCCGGCGCTCGCCTGCCATGTCCACAAGTTCGGCGGCACCAGCCTGGCCGATGCCGCGTGCATCGCGGCGCTGGCCCGCCTGGTGCAGGCCGACGCGCGGGTGCGGCCGGTGATCGTGTCGGCGATGTCGGGCACCACCAATGCCTTGATCGCGCTCGCCGACGCCGCCCTCGCACTCGATGACTGGAAGCCGGCGTGGGACGCGCTGCGCCAGCGCCACGTCGCGGCCGCCGACGCGTTCGAACACGAGGCCGACGGCCCGCTGCACGCCGCGCTCGAGGACGAGTTCGCCGCCCTCGCCCACGACCTGCAGAGTCTGCACACCGACGCCGCCGATCGCGACGCGCGGCTGGCGCGTATCCACGGCTGCGGCGAGCAGTTGTCGTCACGACTGGCCCAGGCCGCGCTCGGTCCGGGCTGGCAGCGCCTGGACGCACGCGACGTGCTGGTGGTCCGGCACGGCGAGATGGGCGCGGTCGTCGACTGGGACGCAAGTCGCGCCCGTCTGGCGAGCTGGCGCCTGGCCCACGCCGCGCGCGATGTGGTGATCACCGGCTTCGTCGCCCGCGACGGCGACGGTCGCGACACCACGCTCGGGCGCAACGGCAGCGACTACTCGGCAGCGATCTTCGCCAACCTGTTCGACGCCCAAGCCCTGACCATCTGGACCGATGTCGACGGCGTGCTCTCGGCCGATCCGCGCCTGGTGCCCGATGCGGTCTGTTTGCCGGCGATGTCCTATGCCGAGGCCTGCGAACTCGCCTACTTCGGTGCAAGCGTGCTGCACCCCCAGACCCTGGCGCCGGTACAGGCCCGGGGCATTCCAGTGCGCATCCGCAACAGCCGCAATCCGTCTGCGCCGGGCACGACGATCGCACCGGCGGCCGCGGCAGCGGCCTCGCCCGTCAAGGGCCTGAGCCTGGTGCGTGATGTGGCCGTGCTCGAACTGGTCGGCAATGGTCTGGTCGGCGTGCCCGGCACCGCCGAGCGCATGTTCGCGGCCCTGCATGCGGCCGGCGTATCGGTGACGATGATCTCGCAAGGCTCGTCGGAGCATTCGATCTGCTGCGTCGTGCAGGCCGGCCAGGTCGAGCGCGGCCGCGCCGCGATCGTCGCCGCGTTCGCCGACGCAATCGCCCAGGGCCAGGCCCAGGGGGTGACCGTGACCAGCGACCTGTGCGTACTGGCGGCGGTCGGCGACGGCATGGTCGGGACCCAGGGCGTCGCCGCGCGGCTGTTCGCCGGCCTCGCCCAGGCCCACGTCAACATCCGCGCCATTGCGCAGGGCGCGGGCGAGCGCAACATCTCGGTCGCGATCGCCCAGACCGACGCCACCCGCGCATTGCGCGCCGCGCATGCGGCCTTCTGGCTGTCGCCGCAGACGGTCTCGGTTGGCGTGATCGGGCCAGGCAACGTCGGCCGTGCACTGCTGGCGCAACTGGCCGACGTGGGACCGGCGCTGCGCGAGCGCGCAGGCGTGGACCTGCGGCTGCGCGCGATCGCCAGCAGCCGGCGGATGCATCTCGACGACGCGCCGCTCGATCCCGCCCATGCCGCCGCGACGCTCGATACCACCGCGCCGGCCTGCGACCTGAACGCGTTCGCCGCGCACGTGCGCGCCAGTCATCTGCCGCATGCCTTGATCGTCGACTGCAGCGCCAGCGATGCCGTCGCGGCGAAGTATCCCGAGTGGCTGGCCGCCGGCATCCACGTCGTCACCCCGAACAAGCACGCCGGCAGCGGCGCGTGGGCACGCTATGCGGCGATCCGCGGGGCCCAGCGCGCCGGGGGCGGCCGCTTCCTGTACGAGGCCACCGTGGGCGCCGGCCTGCCAGTGATCCAGACCCTGCGCGGCCTGCTCGATACCGGCGACACGCTGCACGGCATCGACGGCATGCTCTCGGGCACGCTGGCCTGGCTGTTCAATCGCTACGACGGCAGTCGCCCGTTCTCCGAATTGGTACGCGAGGCCCGGGCGCTGGGCTACACCGAGCCCGACCCGCGCGACGACCTGTCGGGCCTGGACGTCGCGCGCAAACTGGTGATTCTGGCGCGCGAAGCCGGCCGGACGCTGTCCCTCGAGGACGTCGCGGTCGAAAGCCTGGTGCCCGAGACCTTGCGCGACGTGCCATTGGAGGCGTTTCTCGACCGCCTGCATGAGCTCGACGCGCCGATGCAAAGCAGGCTCGATGCCGCCCGCGCCAACGGCCATGCGCTGCGTCACCTGGCACGCCTGCAAGGCGACGGCCGGGCCAGTGTCGGCGTGGTCGCGCTACCGGCCGAGCACTCGTGCTGCCACACCCGGCTGACCGACAACCTCGTGCAGTTCCGCACCGCCCGCTACGCGGACAACCCGCTGGTCGTCCAGGGGCCAGGGGCCGGCCCGGAAGTGACCGCCGCGGGCGTATTCGCCGATGTGCTGACGATCGCCCATGCGCTCGGCAAGCAGGCCGGCCTGCCGTTCCTGCGGCATGATGGATGCAACGCGCAGGCCATCGAATCGGCGGCCTGCGGATGACGGCGCAGGCACGAAAGCCGACCCGGCCGCCCCTGGTCGATACGATGTCGATGTCACGATCCAACGCCGCCGACCGGGCGGCAGCAGGAGGCTCCACCATGCCCGAACATCCCTGGGTCGCGGCGTTTGCGCCGGCGAGCGTCGGCAACATCGGCGTCGGCTTCGACCTGCTCGGCCACGCGATCGACGGGCCGCGGGACATCGCCCGGGTACGTCGCATCGCCGCGCCGACCGTCGTCATCGAGGCGATCGACGGCGACGTTGCGGGCATCGACGCGATCCCGCTCGATCCGACGCGCAATACCGCCGGCCTTGCGTTGCAGTCGTTGCGCGAGGCGCTGTCGCTGCCGTACGGCTTCGCACTGCGTTTGGAGAAAGGCATCCCGCTGGGATCGGGGCTCGGCGGCTCGGCCGCCTCGTGCGTCGCGGCACTGGTGGCCGCGAATGCGCTGCTCGACGCCCCCCTGCCGCGCGATGCGCTGTACCCGTTCGCGCTGGACGGCGAAGCGATCTCCAGCGGCAGCCGGCACGGCGACAACGTCGCGCCGATGCTGCTGGGCGGGGTGACCCTGGCCACCGCCGACCGTGCGATCGCACTCGACGTCCCAGCGACGCTGCACGCGGTCGTCGTGCATCCCGACCAGGTGCTGGAAACGCGCCGGTCGCGTGCGGTGCTCGCCGCCCCCTATCCATTGCACGACATCGTTGCCCATGGCGTGCACCTGGCGCTGTTTCTGACCGGCCTGCAACGCGGTGACCTCGATCTGGTGCGTGCCGGACTGCACGACGTGCTGGTCGAGCCGCGCCGCGCCGGATTGATTCCCGGGTTCGCGCAGGTCAAGTCGGCCGCACTCGACCACGCCGCGCTCGGCGCCAGCATCTCGGGCGGTGGACCGAGCGTCTTCGCCTGGTTCGCCTCGCGCACCGAGGCCGAGGCCGCTGCACCAGCCATGCGCCAGGCGTTCGCCGACGCCGGTTTCGACGCCCGCACCTATGTCGGTCCAGTGGCTGGCCCACGGGCCGCGCTGCTCGACCCGGGCCCGGTATCGCGGCCGCTTGGCGCGCGCGCCGCGCATCTACCCTTCTCCCAGTGACGAGCGCACCATGCATTTCCTGAGCACCCGCGGTGGCGTGCCGCCGACACCGATCGACGATGCCCTCGTGGCGGGTCTCGCGCCCGACGGTGGCCTGTATGTGCCCGCGTCGATTCCTGTCCTCGACCTGGAGGTGCCGCGCGCCACGCTCGCCGAGACCGCGGCCGCGACCCTGGCCCCCTGGTTCTCGGGATCCCGGCTCGAGGCACAGCTACCGGCACTGTGCGACAAGGCGTTCGCCTTCGAGGCGCCGTTGCGCCCGCTGCGCGGCGCCGGTGACCATGTGCTCGAGCTGTTCCACGGCCCGACCGCCGCGTTCAAGGATTACGCCGCGCGTTTCCTGGCCGGTGCGCTGGGCGCATTGCGCTCGCCCACCGCGCCCGACACCACGATCGTGGTCGCCACCTCGGGCGATACCGGGGCCGCGGTGGCCGCGGCCTTCCACAGGCGGCCGGGCTTCCGTGTCGCCATCCTCTATCCCGAAGGCCGGGTATCTCCGCGTCAGGCGCACGGCCTGGCATGCTGGGGGGACAACGTACGCGCGTTCCGCGTCGACGGCAGCTTCGACGACTGCCAGCGCCTCGCCAAGCACGCGCTGTCGGATGCCGCGCTGCGGGCGCGCGTGCCGCTGGGTTCGGCCAACAGCATCAGTCTGGGCCGTCTGCTGCCGCAGTCGGCGTACTACGTGCATGCCGCGGCCGCACATCACGCCCGGCATGGAGAGCCGCTGAACCTCATCGTGCCCACCGGCAACCTCGGCAATGCCTGCGCTGCGGTGCTCGCGCGCGCGATGGGCGCGCCCCTGGGCGAGATCCGCCTGGTCTGCAATGCCAACGACACGCTGCCACGCTTCTTCGCCGGTGCCGACTACGCCGCGCAGCCCACGCGGGCCACGCTCGCCAATGCGATGGACGTCGGTGCGCCGAGCAACTTCGAGCGGCTGCGCCACTGGCATGTCGACGACGCCACGCTGCGCGCCGGTTTCGCCGCAGACAGCGTGGACGATGCCACGATCCGCCGGATCATCGCAGCGGCACCGGCGGGGCACGGCATCGTGTCCTGTCCGCATACCGCGACGGCGCTGGCCGTGCTCGAACGACTGCGCGAAGCCGGCGATACACGCGGCTGGGCGGTCGTTGCGACCGCACACCCGGCGAAGTTCGAAACCATCGTCGAGCCGTTGATCGGACACGACGTGCCGCTACCGCCCGCGCTCGCCGACTGCCTGGCACACCCCGCGCGCGACACTCCGCTGCCGGCCGATGCGGACGCACTCGCCGAAACGCTCGAACGCTGGCACCGGACTGCCGACATGGGCTGACCGACGCTCGTTCGGGCGGCGTGCGCCCGAGCAAGCGTCCCAGGCCCGACACACCGGGCGCTGGCCCCCATGCCCAGGTGGGTCGTGCGAAGACGCGGGCGGCAGCGACGCCGCTGACGCATCGCCTTGTCCAGCCAGACCGGCTGGACGTTGTGCACAATGTCGATATAATTAGCCGCCATACCATACGGCGACTAACCCGATACCGATCCGACCCTTCGCCTCAAGCGTACGGATGAGCATGCGGCGAAGACGACGACGGAGCGACCGGATCGCCCCATGGCGCGTGCGCAGTTGCTGCGACCACACGCAATCCATACACGCCGGCATCTCCGCCACTCCTGCCATACAACCTGAAACGAAGACCCCAAGCCCATGGCTCACTACCTCGTCGAACTCTATAGCGCGAACGCCGCATGGCGCGCGTTGCCCACCGCCAACCGCGAACGCTTCCTGGCCGGCGTCCACGCTGGAATGGGCGGACTGTCCAGTCTCGGCATTGAGGTCCTGGCGCTGGGCGAAGCGGACGCCGACATCGATCATGCGAGCGGCCACCGTTACTTGGGGGTGTGGCGATTTCCCAACACGACGGCCCGGGATGTCCTACTGGCCGGTATTCGCGATAGCGGTTGGTACGACTACTTTGACCATGTGAACGCGGCCTGCGACGCGGGCGGACTTGCAGACCATCTGGCCGTGCTTGCGACCGCGTAAGCGCGAGGCGCCTGTGCCGATGACCGAGCACCGGTGCCGTGTGGTGTCCCGGCGCCCAATGAAAAAGGCCCCCGCCGGATGGCAGGGGCCTTCGATAATGCAATGCTGTCGATCAGGGCCGCGAGGTGCGGGTGCCCGTGGCAACCTTCAGCTGCTTGGCGTCCACACTTTTCACGCCTTCGATGCCACGTGCGATCGCAGTCGCGCGATCGATCTGCGCCTGCGACTCGACGTCGCCCGACAGACTGACGATGCCGTTGCTGGTCTCGACGCTGATATCCAGACCGGACACATCGCTCGACGCCAGCAGATCGGCCTTGACCTTGGTGGTGATCCAGGTATCGGACATCGGCTGATGCGAATCGGTCTGCGCGGCAGTGGTGTGATCCTTGCGGTCGTGATCCTGCGCGAGCGCCGAACCGGTGAATGCAACCGCACCTGCAAGCGCGCCAGCCATCAGGGTCTTGTGCAGAGTCTTCATTGGGCGTCCTCCGAATCTTATGGTGTGCCGCGAGTCTGCGCAGCCTCCCCGTGCCGGGGGGGTGAAGGCGACACGTTCACGGCGCGCAGCGCGCCCCGTTGTTATCAGCCGCTCATGAATCGTCATCTCCCCCCTGCCGCGCCTGTCACGCAGGCGAGTCTCGAAGCGGCCCGGGCCGCCGGCCTGCGCTGGGTCTGCGATCGCGATCCCGGCCTGTGCCGCCGCCGCGCCGGCAAAGGATTCAGCTATCGCGATCCCGGCGGCGCAGCGGTGCGGGACCGCGAGGTGCTCGCCCGGATCCGGCAACTGGCCATCCCGCCTGCCTACACCGACGTGTGGATCTGCCAATATGCCAACGGCCATCTGCAAGCCACCGGGCGCGATGCACGTGGGCGCAAGCAGTATCGCTACCATCCCGACTGGTCGACCACGCGCGGCCTGGGCAAGTTCGACCGGATCGTCGCGTTCGGCGACGCACTGCCACGCCTGCGCCGTGCGCTGCAACGCGACCTGGCGCGCCCGGGCATGCCACGCGAGAAGGTATTGGCGATCGTCGTGTCGCTGTTGTCGCAGACCTTGATCCGGGTCGGCAACGACACCTACGCCCGCAGCAATGGATCGTTCGGCCTGACCACGCTGCGCAACCGGCACTTCGAGCGGGCCAAGGCCGGCGGCGCGCGATTGCGCTTCCGCGGCAAGAGTGGTCAGGCGCACGACATCGCGATCGACGACGCCCGGCTGTGCCGGCTGGTGCGCCGCTGCCAGCAATTGCCGGGGCAGGCGCTGTTCCAGTACATGGACGACGAGGGCGAGTGCCGCGGTGTGGATTCGGGCATGGTCAACGACTACCTGCGCGAGGCCATGGGCGAGTCGTTCACCGCCAAGGATTTCCGCACCTGGGGCGGCACCGCACTGGCGTTCCGTCAGTTCGCCGCGCGGCCCCTGCCCACCGGACGCAATGGCGGCCCGCCGAGCGAGCGGGCGCTGGCGCTGCAGGAGAAGCAGGTCATCGCCGATGTCGCCGCGACGCTGGGCAACACGGTGTCGGTGTGCCGCAAGGCCTACATCGATCCGGTGCTCTACACCGCGTGGCGCGACGGCCGCCTGCAGCGCGCAGCCGCCAACGCGCGCGGTCCGCGGCAGTGGGAACAGGCAACGCTCGGCCTGCTGCGCCGCGCCCATCGCGCGGCGCGCAAGCGCTGATCTGCCGGGTCAATGAATTGGTTGTCGACGCAACTGTTGACAGCCCGTCCCGGGCATGGTTTTCTCGACCCATGACGCAGCGCAGCACCCGCATGCAGCTCCCCGCCCGCACCGCCACCGGTGACGGCCGGACCGTCATGTTCGCCGCGACCACCGCGCTTCTTATTGCCGTACTTCTTATTACCGTCCAGTCAGGCGCGGGAACGGGGTTCGTGTAAGAAAAAGCGAAACCCAAGGTCGAAAGAACCGAACCCCGCGCCGACAAGCGCGGGGTTTTTTGTTGCCCATTGCCTAGCACCAGAGCGAACCGATGCCCGACACGATGCCCGTCTTCACCCCCGCCCGCAGCGCCGCCCAAGGCGCTCGCGGCGCGGCGCGGGCGTGTCGGACACCTGCACGCACGGGCGCTGCGATGGCGACGACGCATGCGACGGCCGGATGGAACAGGGCGATGCCCTCGACCTCCGGCCGTCGTCGTATCCGGGCGTCGATCCCGACGCCCCCCTCCTCCTTTTCCTCCAGCGGACACGATCGCCCATGAGCAATGCACACCCCTCCATCGCCATCGTCGGCTACGGCAGCCAAGGTCGCGCGCACGCGCTGAACCTGCGCGACTCGGGCTTCGACGTCGTTGTCGGCCTGCGTCCCGGCGGGCCGACCGAACAGAAGGCCAAGGCCGACGGCTTCACCGTCAAGGCGCCCGCCGACGCCGTGCGCGAGGCCGACCTGGTCGCCGTGCTGACGCCGGACATGGTGCAAAAGCAGCTTTATGCCGAGGTGCTGGCGCCGCATATGAAGCAGGGCGCGACGCTGCTGTTCGCGCACGGCCTGAACGTGCATTACGGCATGATCGCCCCGCGCGAGGACCTGGACGTGGTCCTGGTCGCGCCCAAGGGGCCCGGCGCCCTGGTGCGCCGCGAATACGAGATCGGCCGCGGCGTGCCGTGCATCTACGCCGTGCACCAGGATCGCAGTGGTCATGCCCGCGATACCGCGCTGGCCTATGCCGCGGGCCTGGGCGGGGCGCGCGCCAACGTGATCGAGACCACGTTCAAGGAAGAGACCGAGACCGACCTGTTCGGCGAGCAGGCGGTGCTGTGCGGCGGTGCGTCGTCGCTGGTGCAGGCCGGCTTCGAGACGCTGGTCGAAGCCGGCTACCAGCCCGAGATCGCCTATTACGAGGTGCTGCACGAACTCAAGCTGATTGTCGATCTGTTCTACGAGGGCGGCATCACCCGCATGCTCGAGTTCATCTCCGAGACCGCGCAGTACGGCGACTACGTCAGCGGTCCGCGCGTGATCGACGCCGGCGTCAAGGCGCGCATGAAGGACGTGCTGGCCGACATCCAGGACGGCACATTCGCCAAGAACTGGGTTGCCGAGTACGAGGCCGGGCTGCCGAACTACAAGCGCTACAAGCAGGCCGATTTCGACCACCCGATCGAGCAGGTCGGCCGCCAGTTGCGCGCGAAGATGACCTGGCTGGGCGAGCAGGCCGACGCTCCTTCACAGCGTACGGAAGTCGCGTGATGAATGGCGCCCGCTGGCTGGTGCAGGCGCTGGAGGCCGAAGGAGTCGAGACGATCTTCGGCTATCCGGGCGGCGCGATCATGCCATTCTACGACGCGCTGCATGGCGCGTCGCTGAAGCACGTCCTGGTCCGCCACGAACAGGGCGCGGCATTCGCCGCGAACGGCTTCGCGCGGGCCAGCGGGCGCGTCGGCGTCTGTGTAGCGACCTCCGGCCCGGGCGCCTCGAACCTGGTCACCGGCATCGCCGATGCGATGCTCGATTCAGTGCCGATGGTGATCATCACCGGCCAGGTCGCCACGCCGCTGATGGGCACCGACGCGTTCCAGGAGCTGGACGTGTTCGGCATGACGTTGCCGATCGTCAAGCACAGCTTCCTGGTGCGCAGCGTCGACGAGCTGCCGCATGCCGTCACCGAGGCGTTCCGGATCGCCCGCTCCGGGCGTCCCGGGCCGGTGCTGATCGACATGCCCAAGGATGTGCAGATCGGCGACGCCGCCCATCTGGGAGCGCACGTGCCCTCGCGCGCCGACACCATGCCGCCCTGCGCCGACCACGCGCTGCACGAGGCGGCGGCGCTGCTGGCGCAAGCGCAGCGTCCGGTCGTCTACGGCGGCGGCGGCATCGTGCTGGGTGATGCACTGGAGGCATTCCGCGAGTTCGCCGACCTGACCGCGATCCCGACCGTGCTGACGCTGCGTGGTCTCGGCGCACTGCCGCCATCGCACCCTGCCAACCTGGGCATGCTCGGCATGCACGGCACGCGCGCCGCGAACCTGGCGGTGCAGGAGGCCGACCTGCTGCTGGTCGTGGGCGCCCGCTTCGACGACCGTGCCACCGGCAAGCTGGCCGAGTTCGCCCCGCACGCGCGGATCGTGCACCTGGACGGCGACGGGTGTGAGATCGGCAAGCTGCGGCAGACCGATGTCGCGGTCTGCGGCGATGTCGCCGCCAGCCTGTCGCGGCTGGCCGCGCCATGCGCGGCGCACACACACGGGCGCTTTGCCGCGGCGCGTGCGCAATGGCGCACGCTGTGCGCGGAGCGACGCGAACGCTTCGCTGCCCGCTACGACGCCCCGGGCGACAAGGTCTATGCCCCCGCGCTGCTCAAGCGCCTGAGCGAACTGGCGCCTGACGCCGTGGTGGCCTGCGACGTCGGCCAGCACCAGATGTGGGTCGCCCAGCACTGGCGCTTCGACCATCCGCGCAAGCACCTGACCAGTGGCGCGCTGGGCGCGATGGGCTTCGGCCTGCCGGCCGCGATCGGCGCCCAGCTCCAGGACCCGAGGCGCCGCGTGGTCTGCGTCAGCGGCGACGGTTCGTTTCTGATGAACGTGCAGGAGCTGGCGACGCTCAAGCGCTACCAGGTGCCGGTGAAGATCGTGCTGCTCGACAACCAGGCGCTGGGCATGGTGCGGCAATGGCAAGAGCTGTTCTTCAATCGTCGCTACTCGGAGATCGACCTGTCCGACAACCCCGACTTCGCCCAGGTCGCCCGCGCGTTCGGCATCCAGGCGCTGTCGGTCGACCGCAGCGACGACGTCGAAACGGCATTGCAGGCCCTGCTCGATGCGCCGGGCCCGGCGCTGCTGCATGTCGCCATCGACACCGCCGCCAACGTCTGGCCGCTGGTGCCGCCCAACCACAACAACGCGCAGATGCTCGACCACGCCGATGCCGACATCGAGGACGATGCCGCGACAGCCGGCGCCTCCGCCTTGACCGACCCCACTGCCCCCGCGCCCGAGGAATGCCGCCATGCGTTACCAGTTTGAGATGACCCTGCGCCGCGCCGAAGGTGCGCTGGTGCGTGTGTTGGGTACCACCGAGCGCCGCGGCTTCCGACCGCTGACCTTCGAAGGCGCCGCCGGCGAGGACGACGACCGCTGGTGCCTGCGCATGACCGTCGAGGGCGACCGCGCCGCGAGCGCACTGCAAGGCCAGCTGGCCAAGCTCTACGACTGCCTGTCGGTGGAGGTGCAGCCATGTCGTTGAACGTCGCCGCCGATGCCGCGGTCGCGGTCGCACCGATCGCCGAGGCCGCACGCGCGCCCAGCGACCGGGTCTGGTTCGACGGCGCGCTGCACGCTGTCGATGCGCTGCAGGCGGGCCTGACCACACACGCGATGCATTACGGCAGCGGCGTGTTCGAGGGCATCCGCGCCTATGCCACCGACGACGGCGCCGCTGTGTTCCGGCTGCCCGAGCACTTGGCGCGGATGCGCGAGGGGGCGGCGCTGCTGGGCATGACGTTCGATCCCGCACTCGCGACCGAGGCGGTGCTGGCGACGCTGCGCGCCAACCGCCATCGCGACGCCTACATCCGACCGCTGGCCTGGTTCGGCGAAGGCGGCTTCGGGCTCGATGTCGAGGGCCATGCCGAGCATTTGATGGTCGCCACCACGGCCACGCGCGTGCACCTGGCCGGCACCCGCGCACGGCTGGGCATCAGCAGCTGGCGGCGCAATCCCGCCGATTCGCTGCCGCCGCTCAAGCTGTGCGGCGCCTACGTCAACTCGATCCTGGCCAAACGGCAGAGCAAGTCGCGCGGCTTCGACGAAGCGCTGTTCACCGATGCCGACGGCTTCGTGGTCGAGTGCACCGGCGCCAACGTGTTCCTGGTCAAGGACGGCCGCCTGACCGCGGTTGCCCACCGCGACGCATTGCCCGGGATCACCCGCGACACGCTGATCGCGCTGACCGGCGCGTCCTCGCGCGCGGTCACCGTCGCCGAACTGCTGGATGCCGACGAGGTGTTCGCCTGCGGTACCGCCGCCGAGGTGGCGCCGGTGCAGGCGATCGAGGACCGGAGCTATGGCGACAATCCGGTCACCCGCGAACTGGCCGATCTCTACGCCCGCGTGGTGCGCGGCCAGGCCGAGGCCGGCCGCGGCTGGCTGACGGCGGTTTGAGCATGCCCGACCCCGATGTACGCCGCGTGCCGCGCGCCACCGCCAGCGATGTGCTGGCGGCGCAGGCGCGGCTGCGCCGCCATCTCGACGTCACGCCGATCCACTATGCCGAGCGCTTCGGCTGCTGGCTGAAGCTGGAGAATCTGCAGCGCACCGGTTCGTACAAAGTGCGCGGCGCCCTCAACGCGCTGCTGGCTGCACGCGAGCGCGGCGACGACCGCACGGTCATCGCCGCCTCGGCCGGCAACCACGCCCAGGGCATGGCCTGGGCCGCTTACCGGCTCGGCGTTCCGGCGATCACGGTGATGCCGCGCAACGCGCCGCAGACCAAGATCGCCGGCGTCGCGCACTGGGGCGCCACAGTGCGCCTGCACGGCGACACCTACGACGAGGCCAAGGCGTTCGCAGGCGAACTGGCGGCGCAGAACGGCTTCCGGCTGCTGTCGGCCTTCGACGATATCGACGTGATCGCCGGCCAGGGCACTGTGGGCCTGGAGATCGCCGCGGCCCTGGTGCCGGACGTGGTCATCGTGCCAATCGGCGGCGGCGGGCTCGCGGCCGGCGTGGCCCTCGCACTCAAGAGTCAGGGGGTGCGCATCGTCGGTGCCCAGGTCGAGGGCGTGGACGCGATGGCACGCGTGCTGCGCGGCGATGACGCCCCGTTCTCGCCGGTCGCCACGCTGGCCGACGGCGTGCGCGTGGCCGACCCCGGCCAGCTGACCCGGGCATTGTTGGCCGACCTGCTCGACGATGTGGTCATCGTCCGCGAGGCGGAACTGCGCGAGACGCTGGTGCGTCTGGCGCTGGAGGAACACGTGATCGCCGAGGGCGCGGGCGCACTGGCATTGGCGGCCGGCCGTCGCGTCGCCGGGCGCCGCAAGGTCGCGGTGGTCTCGGGCGGCAACCTCGACGCCGGGGTGCTGGCGCGCCTGCTGTCGGAGGTCCGCCCGCGGCCACCGCGCAAGCCGAGGCGTCGCCAGCGCATCGTCGACGCGACCGCGACCACCGCGGCGCCGCCGGCACCGGCCGCCACGCCACGGCGGCGCAACGACCTGGGCACCACGGCGCCGGCCGGAGGCGGCGAACCGCGACTTCGACGCGCGATCAAAGCGCCGCCCGACCGCACGCCCCACCGTATTGCCGAGGAACTTCCCGCATGACCGCTTCCGACACCATCCGAATTTTCGACACCACCCTGCGCGACGGCGAGCAATCGCCGGGCTGCAGCATGTCGCCGCAACAGAAAGTCGTGATGGCCCGCGCACTCGCCGAGCTGGGCGTGGACATCATCGAGACCGGCTTTCCCGCCAGTTCGGAATCCGACCGCGAGGCCGCACGGCTGATCGCACGCGAAGTCCGCACGCCGACGCTGGCGGTGCTCTCGCGCTGCCTGCCCGCCGACATCGAAGCCTCGGCGCGTGCGCTCGAGGGCACCGCCCGTCCGCGGATCCACGTCTTCATCTCCACCAGCCCGCTGCACCGAGAGCACAAGCTGCGCATGAGCCGGCAACAGGTGCTGGACATGGCCGCCACCAGCGTCGCGCATGCCCGACGGCTGGTCGACGACGTCGAGTTCTCGACCGAGGACGGCACCCGTACCGAGGACGATTTCCTGGCCGAGGTCATCGCCGCGGCGATCGCCAGCGGCGCCGGCACGATCAACGTTCCGGACACCCTGGGCTATGCGACACCCGAGGAAAGCCGCGCGCTGTTCCAGCGGTTGATCGCCAACGTCCCCGGCGCACGTGACGTGATCTTCAGCGCGCACTGCCACAACGACCTGGGCCTGGCGGTCGCCAACTCGCTGGCCGCGATCGAGGGCGGCGCGCGCCAGGTCGAGTGCACGATCAACGGCATCGGCGAGCGCGCTGGCAATGCAGCGCTGGAAGAGATGGTCATGGCGCTGAAAGTCCGCAACGCGTTCTACGACATCGGCACCGGCATCGATACCCGCCGTCTGGTCCCGACCTCGCAACTGCTGCGCCGCCTGACCGGGATGAGCATCCAGCGCAACAAGGCGATCGTCGGCGAGAACGCGTTCGCGCACGAATCGGGCATCCACCAGCACGGCATGCTGCGCCACCGCGGCACCTACGAGATCATGAACCCCTCGGACGTCGGCTGGCCCGATTCCAAGCTGGTGCTGGGCCGGCACAGCGGCCGCGCCGCGGTCGGCCACCGGCTGCGCGCGCTGGGCTACACGGTCGAGGATGCGCAGCTCGATCAGGTGTTCGCTGCGTTCAAGGCGCTGTGCGAGCGCCAGCGCGTGGTCGAGGACGACGACCTGGAGGCGTTGATGCACGGCGACGTGCATGGCCAGGGCTGGCGCCTGGCGTCGATGACGATCAGCGATCGCGGCCAGCGCGCGAGCGCGGTGATCGAACTGTCCGACCCGGACGGCAACAAGGTCGGCGAAAGCGCACTGGGCGATGGGCCGGTGGACGCCCTGTTCGCCGCGCTGGCGACGGCGACCGGCGTGGACCTGTCGCTGGAAAGCTATCAGGTGCACAGTGTCGGCACCGGCCGCGACGCCCGGGGCGAGGCCAGCGTCAGCGTGCGCCACGGCGACGCCATCTTCGATGGCAGCGGCACCAGCCGCGACATCATCGAGGCCAGCGCGCTGGCCTGGCTGGACGTGGCCAACCGCATTCTTCGCGGCCGCGTCGCGACCGCCACAGCCGGGGCCGCTGCAAAGCCCCACGCCGCCCATGCCTGACCGCCACTGTCCAGAGCCAGCAATGACCGCCAGTTCGCCCAAAACCCTGTTCGACAAGCTGTGGGACGCGCACGTCGTGATCCCCGAGACCGACGCCGCGCCCGCGGTGCTGTACATCGACCTGCATCTGATCCACGAGGTCACCTCGCCGCAGGCCTTCACCGAGCTGCGCGCGCGCGGCCTGTCGCCGCGCCGGCCCGACCGCACCAAGGCGACCATGGATCACTCCACGCCGACGCTGCCGGCAGGACCCGACGGCCGCCTGCCCTACGCCAACGCGGCCGCCGAGAAACAGGTCGAGACGCTCGCCGCCAACTGCGCGCAGTTCGGCATCGAGCTGTTCGACATGGCTTCCGACCAGCGCGGCATCGTGCACGTGATCGCGCCCGAACAGGGCTTCACCCAGCCCGGCATGACCATCGTCTGCGGCGACAGCCACACCTCGACCCACGGCGCGTTCGGCGCGCTCGCCTTCGGTATCGGCACCAGCGAGGTCGGCAACGTGCTGGCGACGCAGTGCCTGCTGCAGCGGCGGCCAAAGACGATGGCGATCACCGTCGAGGGCCAACTCGCCCCCGGCGTCGGCGCCAAGGACGTGACCCTGCACGCGATCGGCGTAATCGGGGTCAACGGCGGCACCGGTCACGTCATCGAGTACCGCGGTTCGACCATCGCGGCCATGGACATGGAACAGCGGATGACGCTGTGCAATATGTCGATCGAGGCCGGCGCGCGCGCCGGCATGGTCGCGCCCGACGACACCACGTTCGACTGGATCGCCCGCACGCCGCGCGGCCCCAAGGGCGCGGACTTCGATGCCGCGGTCGCGCACTGGCGCACGTTGCGCAGCGATCCGGGCGCCGAGTTCGATGTCGAAGTGCGCATCGACGCGGCCGACATCCGCCCGACGCTGACCTGGGGGACCCACCCCGGCACCGCGATCGGCGTCGACGTGCCCGTGCCCGAGGCGAGCGATGCCGCCGAGCGCAAGGGGCAGGACTACATGCGCGTCGCCGCCGGCCGCTCGCTGGCCGGCATGCCGGTCGACGTGGTGTTCGTGGGCTCGTGCACCAACGGGCGGCTGCGCGACATGCGCGAGGTCGCTCAGGTGCTGCAGGGTCGCCGCGTCGCGGCCGGCGTGCGCATGCTTGTGGTGCCCGGTTCGGAGATCGTCAAGCGCGAGGCCGAAGCCGAAGGCATCGATGCGGTCGTGCGCGCGGCCGGCGCCGAGTGGCGCGAGCCCGGCTGCTCGATGTGCATCGCGATGAACGGCGACCTGGTCGCGCCCGGACAACTGGCGGTGAGCACCAGCAACCGCAATTTCGAAGGCCGCCAGGGGCCCGGCGCGCGTACGTTGCTGGCCTCGCCGACCACCGCCGCCTGGGCCGCCGTGCGGGGTGTTGTCGCCGATCCGCGCGAGCTGTTCGACGACCGTCGGGCGGTGGCCTGATGCACGCGCCCCGGTCCCCTTCCGCCCCCTTGCCTGAACAAACACCGATGCCCGACAGTTCCCGGATCGTCTCGGCCAGCGTCGTGCTGGCCCAGACCAACATCGACACCGACCAGATCATTCCCGCGCGCTTCCTGTCGACGACAGAGCGCCAGGGGCTGGGACGGCACGCCTTCAACGACTGGCGCTGGCGCGAGGACGGCACGCCCAATCCCGATTTCGCGTTCAACCAGCCGCACAACGCCGGCCGCGAGATCCTGCTGGCCGGGCGCAACTTCGGCTGCGGCTCCTCGCGCGAACATGCGCCGTGGGCGCTGCGCGACCTGGGCTTGCGCGTGGTCGTGAGCAGCGAGATCGCCGACATCTTCCGCAACAACGCGCTCAAGAACGGCCTGCTGGCGGTCGTGCTGCCCGAGACGGTCGTCCAGGACCTGATGTCGCGACCCGACGACGTGCTGACCGTCGACATCGACGCCTGCGAGCTGCGGACACCGGCTGGCGCCGTCCATCGTTTCCCGCTCGACGCGTTCGCGCGCACCTGTCTGCTCGAGGGTGTCGACGAGATGGGCTACCTGCTGGCACGCAGCGCCGAGATCCGATCCTACGAGGAGCGCCACCATGCACGCTGACATCGTCGTACTGCCGGGCGACGGCATCGGCCCTGAAGTGACCGCCGCCGCGGTCGAGGTGCTGGAGGCGGTCGCGCAGCGTTTCGGCCACCGCTTCACGCTGCACGAGCATCTGATCGGCGGCGCCGCGATCGACGCCACCGGCCAGCCGTTGCCCGAGGCCACGCTGGCCGCCGCGCGCGATGCCGATGCGGTGCTGCTGGGCGCGGTCGGCGGGCCCAAGTGGTCGGCGCCCGATGCGCCGGTGCGCCCGGAACAGGGTCTGCTGGCAATCCGAAAAGCGCTGGGCCTGTACGCGAACCTGCGCCCGGTGCGCCCGCATGCCGCGGCCGCCGGCGCCTCGCCGATCAAGTCGCATCTGCTGGCCGGCGTGGACCTGCTGGTGGTGCGCGAGCTCACCGGCGGCATCTACTTCGGCGACAAGACCCGCAGCGCGCAGGACGCCACCGACCTGTGCCGGTACTCGGTGGAAGAGGTCGAGCGCGTCGTGCGTCGCGCCTGCCTGCTCGCCCGCGGGCGCCGCGGGCACGTAACCTCGGTCGACAAAGCCAACGTGCTCGAGACCTCGCGGCTGTGGCGCGAAGTCGCCACGCGCGTGGTGTGCGACGAGTTCCCCGACATCACCCTCGAGCACCAGTTGGTCGATTCGATGGCGATGCATCTACTGGCCAAGCCGCGCGCGTACGATGTGATCGTGACCGAGAACATGTTCGGCGACATCCTGACCGACGAGGCCTCGATGCTCGCCGGCTCGCTCGGCCTGCTGCCATCGGCGTCGCTGGGCGAGGGGTGCGTGGGCATGTACGAGCCGATCCACGGCTCGGCGCCGGACATCGCCGGCCGCGGCATCGCCAACCCGGTCGGCACGATCCTCAGCGCCGCACTGCTGTTGCGCTACTCGCTGGGCCTGTCGCAGGAAGCGGCCTGCATCGAGCAAGCGGTGGACGCGGTGCTCGATGCCGGCGTGTTCACCGCCGACCTCGCCCCACACGACGCGGCCCGCTCGACCCGCGAGGCGACCGACGCGATCGTGCAGCAGCTGGCCTTGGCCAGCGAACAGGCTGCATGAGCGGCGCGGAGGTCGCACCCGCCGGGCTCGACGCGTTCCTGCGGACGGTCGCCGCGCGCGATCCGCACCAGCCCGAGTTTCTGCAGGCGGTGCGCGAGGTCATGGTCAGCCTGTGGCCGTTCCTGGACCGCCACCCGCACTACCGCGACCAGGCGCTGCTCGAGCGCCTGATCGAACCTGAGCGTGTGGTGCAGTTCCGGGTGCCGTGGGTCGACGACCGCGGCCGCGTGCAGGTCAACCGCGCCTGGCGCGTGCAGCACAGCGCGGCGATCGGCCCGTTCAAGGGCGGCATGCGCTTCCATCCGTCGGTGAACCTGTCGATCCTGAAGTTCCTGGCGTTCGAGCAGACCTTCAAGAACGCGCTCACGACATTGCCGATGGGCGGTGGCAAGGGCGGCTCGGACTTCGATCCCAAGGGGCGCAGCGACGGTGAGGTGATGCGCTTCTGCCAGGCGCTGATCGCCGAGCTCCATCGCCACCTGGGCCCCGACACTGATGTGCCGGCCGGTGACATCGGCGTGGGCGCGCGCGAGATCGGCTTCATGGCCGGCTATCTCAAGAAACTCGCCAACCACGCCGGTTGTGTGTTCACCGGCAAGGGCCTGGCCTACGGCGGCAGCCTGATGCGCCCGGAGGCCACCGGCTACGGCACGGTGTACTTCGTCGAACAGATGCTGCACCACGCACGCCGCGACACTGACGGCGCGCGCGTGCTGGTCTCGGGCGCCGGCAATGTCGCCCAATACGCCGCGCTCAAGGCCATCGAACTGGGCGGCCGCGTGCTGACCTTCTCCGACTCGGGCGGCACGCTGTACGCGAAAGCCGGCTTCGACAGCGAGGCGGTCGAAGCGCTCATGGCACTGAAGAACCAGCGTCGCGGCCGATTGGCCGAACTGGCCGACGACCCGCGTTTCGACTACCTCGAAGGCCGGCGTCCCTGGCACATCCCGGCGCAGATCGCCTTGCCTTGCGCCACCCAGAACGAACTCGACGAGGCCGATGCGCGCAGGCTGATCGACAACGGCGTGATCTGCGTCGCCGAAGGCGCGAACATGCCGTGCACGCTCGAAGCGGTGGATGCCTTCCAGGCCGCCGGCACGCTGTACGCACCGGGCAAGGCCAGCAACGCCGGCGGCGTCGCGACCTCGGGCCTGGAGATGAGCCAGAACGCACAGCGTCTGGCCTGGCACCACGCCGAGGTCGACGAGCGCCTGCACGCAATCATGAAGGACATCCACGCCCACTGCGTCCGCCACGGCAAGCGCGCCGACGGCCGCGTCGACTACGTCGCCGGGGCCAACATCGCCGGTTTCATCAAGGTCGCCGATGCGATGCTCGCCCAGGGCGTCACCTGACCGCCCTCTCCGCCGCCACCGCCGGTATCCCCCGACTGCAGCCACGCCCATGCCCGACTATCGCTCCCGCACCTCCACCTCCGGCCGCAACATGGCCGGCGCCCGCGCGCTGTGGCGCGCGACCGGCATGACCGACGGCGACTTCCACAAGCCGATCATCGCGATCGCCAACTCGTTCACCCAGTTCGTGCCCGGCCACGTGCATCTCAAGGACATGGGCCAGTTGGTCGCGCGCGAGATCGAACGCGTGGGCGGCGTCGCCAAGGAGTTCAACACCATCGCGGTCGACGACGGCATCGCGATGGGCCACGACGGCATGCTCTATTCGCTGCCGAGCCGCGAGCTGATCGCCGACGCGGTCGAGTACATGGTCAACGCGCACTGCGCCGATGCGCTGGTGTGCATCTCCAACTGCGACAAGATCACTCCGGGTATGTTGATGGCGGCATTGCGGCTGGACATCCCGGTGGTGTTCGTCTCGGGCGGGCCGATGGAAGCAGGCAAGACCAGGCTCGCCGACCACAAGCTCGACCTGGTCGATGCGATGGTGATGGCCGCCGACCCCGCCGCCAGCGACGAGCAAGTCGCCGCGGTCGAACGCAGTGCCTGCCCGACCTGCGGCTCGTGCTCGGGCATGTTCACCGCCAACTCGATGAACTGCCTGACCGAGGCACTGGGCCTGTCGCTGCCGGGCAACGGCACCCTGCTGGCCACCCACGCCGACCGCAAGCAGCTGTTCCTGCAAGCGGCGCGCACCGCCGTCGAGCTGTGCCACCGCTGGTACGGCGGCGAAGACCCGACCGCGCTGCCGCGCGGCATCGCCACGTTCGAGGCGTTCGAGAACGCGATGACGCTCGACATCGCGATGGGCGGCTCGACCAACACCATCCTGCACCTGTTGGCCGCCGCCCAGGAGGCCGAAGTCGACTTCACGATGGCTGACATCGATCGGCTCTCGCGTCGCGTGCCACAGCTGTGCAAGGTCGCGCCCAACGCGCCCGACTACCACGTCGAGGATGTCCATCGCGCCGGCGGCGTGCCGGCGATCCTGGCCGAACTCGCACGTGGCGGCCTGCTGCACACCGAGGTCGCCACCGTGCACGCCAGGACGCTTGGCGACGCGCTCGCGGCCTGGGATGTCGCCACCGTGCAGGACGAGATGGTGCACACGTTCTTCCGCGCCGGCCCGGCCGGCATTCCCACGCAGACCGCCTTCAGCCAGGCCACGCGCTGGCCCACGCTCGACCTCGACCGTGCCCAGGGCTGCATCCGCGACCTCGCGCACGCGTACTCGCAGGAAGGCGGCCTGGCCGTGCTCGCCGGCAACCTCGCCGCCGACGGCTGCGTGGTCAAGACCGCCGGTGTCGACGCGGCGATCCACGTCTTCGAAGGCCCGGCGCGCGTGTACGAAAGCCAGGACGCCGCAGTCGCCGGCATCCTCGGCGACGAAGTGCAGCCCGGCGAGGTCGTGGTGATCCGCTACGAGGGCCCCAAGGGCGGCCCCGGCATGCAGGAGATGCTGTATCCGACCAGCTACCTGAAATCCAAGGGCCTGGGCAAGCGTTGCGCGCTGCTGACCGACGGCCGATTCTCAGGCGGCACCTCCGGCCTGTCGATCGGCCACGTCTCGCCCGAAGCCGCCGCCGGTGGCACGATCGCCCTGGTGCGCGACGGCGACCGCATCCGCATCGACATTCCATCGCGCTCGATCGCGTTGCTGGTCGACGACAGCGAGCTTGCGGCGCGCCGCGATGCGCCGGCCGCACGTGGCTGGCGGCCGGCGACGCCGCGTGCGCGCCGCGTGAGCACAGCGCTCAAGGCGTACGCGCTGCTGGCAACCAGCGCCGACAAGGGGGCGGTGCGCGATCGGGCCTTGCTGGGCGACTGAGCCCACTGGCCGAGGCCGGATCCGCCCGGCGTTGCGCCCCGTCGGCATGGACAGGAGGCGGGTCGCCCGCAGGATGTGCGCCGCGCGCTGCAGGCCCGGACCGCCCCCGCGATCCCGGCACGCGAGGCCTACAAAGCGCCAAAAAAGTGCTCCATGAAAACATGCCGATTGTCCCGTGGACAAGTCAGGGCGTGCCCCGATAGGCAGCGCGCAGGACGCGACCTAGAGTCGGCCCCAAGACGCCGTCATGCGTCGACCCTCCCCGACTTTGAGGACCCGACATGTACGCACAGGCCTATCCTTCCGCAAACGCCCTTCCGGCCGGCCTGGCCAATCCGTATGCCCAGGCGGTGCAGTTCCCGCTTGGCACGCAGACTGCCGGCATGCCGCCCGAGTTGGCGCTCTACGCCCAGCCGCAGGCCTATGGCGGCATGCAGCCGGGACAGATCGACTACACCCAGTTGCGCAACCCGGTTACCTCCGACCGCACCATGACGATGTACACCATGGTGCCGCCGAACGAATCGACCGCGCGTCCGCCGGGCGACACGCGCAGCGCGGCGGAGATCCGCGAAGACAACCCCGTGCTGGCGAACCTGGGCAACCAGAGCAAGGTGCGCGACAACCTCAACGAGCTGGTCGGCGGCGACATGCACAACGATCCCGACCAGGCTTTCCGGGCCGCGGCGATCCTGACCCATATCAAGAGTCTCGGCCAGGCCGACGGCACCGCCCGCTCCGAGGAGGTGATGGGCAACGGCAAGATCGAAGGGTTCACCAAGGACGGCCATGCGCGCCACGGCACCGAGGCCGGCATGCTGCAGGACGTCAACAAGTACGGCCTCGGCCACCTGGAGCGCGCCAACGGCACGCTCGACAGCACCAACGACAAGCACGTGAAGGCCGACGGCACCAACCGCGACAACTGGGACGTGATCCGCGACGACTATCTGCGTCCCATGCTCAATCTCGGCGGCGCGGCCGCCAGCCTGATCCCGCACCCGGCTGCCCAGGCCTTCGCAGGCGGGGTCAACATCACCAACACCATGCTCGACCCGAACCTGTTCTCCAGCCCCGCCAATGCCATGAACGGCATCGCCAACGGCGTCTTGCCCAATCTGACGCCGTTGGCGGCGCCGTTCCGCACACCGGCTGCGGGCAACACGCCTGCGCCATCGCAGGGCGCGCCGAACGCCCAACCGGTGCCGACGCCCACCTCCACCACGCCGCCGGGCAGCCCGAGCACGACGCCACTCGCCTCGCCGCTGCCCTCGCCCTTCGTGTCGCCGGCGCCGACCCCGGTGCCCTCGCCGTTCGCAGCGCCGGCACCGACTCCGATGCCCTCGCCGTTCTCAGCGCCGGCACCGACCCCGATGCCGACGCCGCCGAGCACACCGCTGGTCACGCCGTACACGACCGCACCGTCGACGCCGGTGCCGGGCACGCCGGCCCCATTGCTCTCCTCGCATGGCCCGTCGCTGCCGACATCCACATCGCCAGACATCGTGGCACCGGTGCCGGTGCGCCCGCAGTCGGCGCCGGACTTCCTGCGCTACTACTAAGGCATCGTCGCATCGCGGCCGTCGCTGGGCGCGCGGGCAGCCGAATCCGGCATGCCTGCCCACGCTTGGCGGCGGCCGCGACGTCGTTCGGCAGTGCCGCCGCCAGCTGTGACGCGACCACGCGGCTGGGGATCGAGATAGACTGCCCGTGCCTCGCAGCATGCCGCGCGCAAGCATCAGCGCGCCCGACGCCGACGACGCATTGACCCGCCGTGAGGGCGCGCCGAGAATGCCAGCGGGGTCGCACATCCGGCCGACGCGCTTCGCGGCGACGCAGACCACGCTCTTGCGCTGCGACCGAAGCCCTTTGCACGACGCACGACGCACAACGCACAACGCACGCGATGATCAGGACATTCGCACCCGCCGACATGGAGGCCGCTCTCGACATCTGGCTGCGAGCGTCCATCCGCGCCCACGACTTCGTGCCAGCGGACTTCTGGCAGGACCAACTCGAGGCCATGCGCACGCAGTATCTGCCCGCCGCCGAGGTCCACGTGTTCGAGCACGCGTCGACCGTCGTCGGCTTCTGCGCTTTGGTCGAGGATCGGCTGGCGGCGCTGTTCGTCGCACCGGAGCGACAGGGCAATGGCATCGGCACAGCGTTGTTGCGACATGCCCAGCAACGCAGATCGGGCCTCGAGTTGTCTGTGTATGCGTCGAATGCACCCAGCATCGCGTTTTACAAATCGCAAGGCTTCTCGATCATTGGACACACTGTCGATGCGGCAACAGGCCAGGACGAGTACGCGATGCGATGGACGCAGCCCGAAGCACCGCGCCAGGCCACGCCCGCAGCAGTAGCGCTCGATCCCACCCACTGAACCCCGAAGGACCGCCGATGCACGTATCGCCCGCATTCGCCATGTTCATGCAGCAAGCCCCGGAGCACGCCAGGGCCTGGCGCCAGGCGGCCGATGGATTGGGCGCCGCCAGCGCGCTGGATGCCAAGACCGCGGACCTGGCCTATCTCGCGGTGCTGGCTGCCACCGGCAACACCTCGGGCTTGGCGTTCCACGTCCAGTCGGCCAAGTCGCACGGCGCCTCGCGGCAGGAGGTGCTGAGCGCAGTGCTGATCGGCCTGCCGGCCGCGGGCGCGGTCGTCATCGGCGCCGTGCCCGCCGCGCTGGAGGCCTTTGATGGGCAAGACCAATAAGACCTGGCATGCGCAGCACCGCATGCCCGAGCATGCGACGGCCGAGCAGCGTATCGCCTGGCATCGGGCCCATGCGGCGGCATGCGGCTGCCGCCCACCGCCGCCCGACATCCTGCGGCAGATCCAGGCACGACCGCATGATCATATCGACGCCTCAGCGCAGACCACACCTGACTGTTCGTCCTAGAACGCGCTGCCGCAACATCCAGGAGCCCATTCCATGTACGGCTTGGTCGAAAAGATGACGCTGGCGCCCGGCCAGCGCGCGCTGGTGGTGTCGGCGCTGTTGGAAGGCACCCGGGCGATGCCCGGTTGCCTGAGTTACATCGTGGCCGAAGACCCGTCCGATGCGGATGCGATCTGGGTGACCGAGGTCTGGGCCCGCCAGGCCGATCATCAGGCATCCCTCGCGCTGCCGGCGATCCAGGCAGCCATCGCAAAAGCACGGCCGCACATCACCGGATTTGGCGAACGCTTCGAGACGATGCCACTCGGCGACTACGGATTTGCAGCCAATGGTTTAGCCAGGAATTCGACGGCCTGCTCGGCGCCGGCAGTTCTGCGGGCACGGCTTAACTAAGGCGTCAGGCAGCAGATGGAACAGCGTGGAGCCCACTTCAAGTTAGTCACCGCAATGAGTTGGACGCGGATCATAATTACTGCGCTGGCACTCTTCGCAGTGCTCGCTGTGCTTGGTGGGCTCCAGCTAAGGGATTACAGCGCACGTCCGGATCCGCCACTTGCGCTTCAAGAACCTATTACCCCGCCAGTCGCGGCCATGAGCCACTTGCCCACAGAAGTTCAAGCTTTCCTGGTGTCGTTGTGCAACGGCTGCTCCTTTGCAGACACAAATGCAGCTTGGAATGCCACCGATGTGATCATGGACGACCGTTTGCCTAGACGGCGCCTCACGCGTACAGAAAGAAGAGAACGCGAATGGATCATCGAGTACGAGCACGGTGGCATAGCCGCGTTCGAATACAGATTGGTCATTCCAGTTACGTCGCCACCTGCAGTTCTACAGGGCAGCTCATGCATTCCAGACCAAGCGCGCAACTGCAGTTGGTAGCGTTGCCGCCCAACATTCATCCAAGCCGACGCCACTTTTTGGGTGCGGCTTAATTCAGGCGTAGCCCTCTGACTAGGCATACCACCATCCTGCGGGTAACAAGTTTCGACAGGTCGCGAGCTTGGACAGATGATCTCGCGCACACGCGCAACATGCTTGTTCGGATGCTCCGCAAGTCCTCACCACTGGGCCATGTCCAGGCGAAGCGTTTGGTCAAGGCTGTGCTCGCCGGCACGGAGACGGACCTTCCGCTTCAGGATGCAACGCTCGCTCAGTCGATGCGCCATGCCCTGCAGTCAGTCGGCGCCGATGTCCAACTTGTCCCACCATCGGCCTGACAACTCATTCAACCCGGAGCCGCTTCGCGGCACGCCTTAGCCCGACCTTAGACCAGTGCAGCTCGGTCTCATGCGCGTTGACAGCGCAAAGCATGCACGCAAGAATTCCGCGCTTCGGGCCAGCCAGACCGCCACGCCCTCGTCCCGATCGAGGAAGTCATGGTGCGCAGGCGTTGCCGGTTGTTCGTTGCTGTTTCGTTGTCCGTCTGCGCCGCCGCGCATGCCCAGGATCCCACCGCCCGCACGCTCGACAAGGTCGTCGTGACCGCGTCGCGCACCGGCCAGCTCGCCGAGACCGCGCCGCAGACGGTGGTGATCATCGATCGCGAACAGATCGACCAGCAGTTGCGGCTGAGCAGCAACTCATCGGACGTGCTGTCCAATCTGCTGCCCGCCTACACCCCCAGCCGCGGCAAGCTGACCGGCAGCGGCGAAACACTGCGCGGCCGCACGCCGCTGATCCTCGTCGATGGCATCCCGCAGTCCAATCCGCTGCGACCGACCGGACGCGAGGCGCACACGATCGACTACGCGATGGTCGAGCGCATCGAAGTGATCCAGGGCGCCAGCGCGATGAATGGCCTGGGCGCGACAGGCGGCACGATCAATCTGATCACCCGACGACCCGAGCCGGGCAAGGCGCAACAGCACCTGGCACTGCAGACCACCGCGGCGACGCATAGAGCCGACGACGAGACGATCGGCGTCCGTGCCGACTACCGGATCAGCGGGATGCAGGGCCAGTGGAGTTACCTGCTGGGCGCCGGTTACGAGGACCAGGGGCTGTGGTTGGACGGCAACGGGACCGCCATCGGCACCGATGTCACCCAGGGCGACCTGATGGCATCGAAGGCCTACGACGTCCATGCCAAGCTCGGTTACTGGATCGATGCGGACCAGGAATTGCAGTTCAGCCTCAACCGCTATCGCATCCGCGCCGACGGCGACTACCTCACCGTGCCCGGCGACCGCGCCAGCCGGCGGCCGACGACCTCGGTCCGCGGCACGCCGCCCGGCACGCCGGCCTGGAATGATGTCTGGACGACCGGGCTGCACTACACCCATCACGATCTCGCCGGCATGACGCTGCAGGCGATGGTGTTCAACCAGGAGTTCGAGGGGTTGTTCGGTGCCGACCGTTCGTCGAGCTTCCAGGACCCGGAGATCGCGCCGATCGGCACGCTCTACGACCAATCCCGCTCGCTGGCCTCCAAGTGGGGCGCCAAGACCAGCCTGGGGCGCGACGACCTGCTCGATGGCCGCCTGAAGCTGACCAGCGGCATCGATGGACTGTGGGACACCGGCGAGCAGGACCTCTACGCGACCGGACGCACCTATGTGCCGGAGTCAAAGTTCCGCAGCCTCGCTGCGTTCGTGCAGGCCGATTACCGGCTGCTGCCCAAGCTCACGCTGCAGGGCGGCTGGCGGCACGAGGACGCCAAGCTGCGGATCGACAGCTACCGCACGCTGTACCGCTTCAACCGGGTCGAGGTGGAGGGCGGCGAGTTGTCGTTCCAGCAGTCGCTGCGCAATGCGGGGCTGGTGTACGCGCCGTCGGACACCTTCAACGTCTACACCAGCTACTCCGAAGGCTTCGGCATGCCCGACGTCGGCCGCGTGCTGCGCGCGATCGACACGCCCGGCACCTCGGTCGCCGACCTGCGCTCGCTCGAACCCATCCTCACCCGCAATGCCGAAGTCGGCGCGCGGCTGCGGACCCGGGCCTGGGACGTGGACGTGAGCGCGTTCCAATCGCGTTCGGATTTCGGCGCGCGCGTGATCGCGGTCGATGGCGCCTTCCAGTTGTCGCGCGAGAAGACCGCGATCGAAGGCCTGGACGCGAGCGTGCGTTACCGCGTCAATGAGGCCCATCGCGTCGGTCTGTCCTACGCCTGGACTCGCGCCCGCTACGACAGCGACGCAGACGGGCGGCTCGATGCGCGACTCGACGGCCTGAACGTCGCCCCCAACCGCTTGATCGGCACCTGGTCGGTGCAGTGGACGCCGACGCTGTCGTCGTTCGTGCAGGGCCAGGTCGCCTTCGACCGCAGCTTCGACGACCCCGCCAAGACCTTCGACGGCTACGCACTGCTCGACGCCGGGCTGGACATCGGACTGGCGCGCGGCAAGGTGAGCCTGGGCATCGCCAACCTGCTCGATCGGCAGTACATCAGCTACTACTCGCAAAGCGCGCTGGTCGAGCCGGCGCGCTACTTCGCTGGTCGCGGCCGCACAGTGACGGTCGGCTACCGGCTGGATTTCTGAGGCGGGCGCCGCCCGCGCATCCACCTCCTCCGGACCCGGCGCGCCCGGCAGCGGCGCACAAGCGTCGTCGCCGCGATGGCCCGCATAATGCCGGCATGCCGCTCCGCCACCATCCTGTCCAACGTGCGGTCGCCGCCGTTCTCATCGCCGGCGGCCTGGTCCTACTCGGGCTGAGCCACGTGCGCTACGGGCTGGCGGCGCAGTCGGGCAGCGTGATGCTCAGCATCCTGCCGCTGCTGTTCGCCGGCCTGCTGCTCGGCCGGCGCGGGCTGTGGGCGACGGCGGCGGCGTACCTGGCGATCCTGCTGCTCGGCGCCTGGGCCGACCTGCAGCGTCAGGCGGCGAACGCCGACGAATGGCGCGAGATCGTCTCGCACCTGCTGCAGCCGGTGCTGGCCAATGCGATCGTCGCGCTGATTCTCGACCGGCTGATCCTCAAGTCCGACATCGCGGCCCGACGCAACCGAGAGCTGACGCTGATCTGTCGTCACCTTGAGCTTGAGATCCGCGACAAGGAAGATTCGCAGGCGCAGCTGTTGCAGTCCCAGCGCATCGACGCGCTCGGCAAGCTGGCGAGCAACGTCGCGCACGACTTCAACAACCTGCTGGGCGTGGTGCTGGGCTTCGCGCAGCGCGGGCTGGGCCATCGCGGGATCGACGACGAGACGCGGCATTGCCTGCAGCGCATCGAGGCGGCAACGCGACGCGGCCGTGGACTGACGTCGAAGCTGTTGACGCTCGCCCGCAACGATGCGGCGCTACGCGAAACCTTCGACGCCAACGAGGTGCTCGACGACCTGCAGCCGATGCTGCATTCGATCGCCGGCCCCGGCGCGGAAACGCGAGCGACGCTGTGCGGCGACGCGGCCTGGATCCGCATGGACCGGGCGGAGTTCGAGGCGGCGGTGCTCAACCTGGCCAAGAACGCGGTCGATGCGATGCCGGGCGGCGGACGGCTGACGCTGGCGACCGAGATCGAGGGCGAGGCGGTGCGCTTGCGGCTGGAAGACACCGGCCACGGCATGTCGGCGCAGACGCGAGCGCGGATCTTCGAGCCGTTCTTCACGACCAAGCCGCGCGAGCGCGGCTCGGGCATCGGCCTGGCGATGGTGCACAGGGTCGTCACTGAAGCCGGCGGCACGATCGACTGCGACAGCGCTCCGGGAGCCGGCGCCCGATTCGTGCTGCAGTTGCCGAGGCAACCCGCGCCGTCCGGCACCACCGTCGCCGCGGCGTAGCAGACGTCAGTCGATCGAGCGGCCCTCCCGGAGCCGTTCGCGGGCGCGCGTCACCAGCGCATCGTAATCGCCATCGTCCCTGCGTCGCTCGCGCGTGGCCCACAGCAGGCACAACAGGCCCGCCAGGCTCGCGGCCAGCCAGATCCAGTCGCGGCGGTACCACGGGATCGGACGCAGGAAGCGCAGCACCACCGACTCCGACCAGCCGCCATCGAGGTAGCGCGCCTGCGCCTCGAACCGCAGCTCGCCCCAGGGCACATCGGGCAACAGCAGGCTGCGCCCCGAGCCTGCCTCCACCCACTCTGCCCCATCGCCGACGCGGTAGCGCACACGAGTGCGCTCGGGATCGGCCAGGCCGATGACACCGACCACGATTTCCAGATTCGCGGCGTCCACACCCAGCGCCGGCAGGTCGAACGGATCAAGCGCGCGGCCGGCGAGCGTCACGCGGTCGATATAAGGCGTCGGCGGGTGGCGAGCGGCCGACTCGAAGCGCGACGGTTCGACCAGCGCGAATCCGCGGATCATCGCGAACAGATGCCTGCCGTCGGCACCGGTCCGGCAGGCCGAGACCGTACCGCCGTTGAACTCCACCGGATCGAGTCCGTCGGCGGTGCCGATGGTGGTCAGGCGGGGACCGGTAGCGTCGACAGGGTGCGCCCGCAGCACCGACAGGCCGCGGTTTCCTGCCAGCCACAACCGACCGTCGGGGTCGGACAGGATGCACGAGACGGTGTCGTCGAACAGGCCGTCGGCCGTGGTGTAGCGTCGTAGCTCGCCATCGCGGACATGGACCAGGCCGCCGCCGTAGGTGCCAATCCACAGCCCGTCGTCGTCCTCGTGGAGCGCGCGCGCGAACGCCGGCACACCGTCCTCCACGGTCCACTGCTCCACCACGGTGTCGCCCACCAGGCGGAACGCGCCGCGATCGCCGACGAACCAGACGCCACCGGCGCGAGCGTCGACCATCCTGACGATGCTCATGCCGGAGAACGCGGCGACCGGCTGAGCGCCGCGCACTACACCGTCGGCATCCACCTGCAGCCGGTAGACGTCGCGCAGCGTCGCCGCCCACCAGTCGCCGTCGTGCGAACGCCAGATGCCCAGCATCGCCTCGCCCGGCCAATGCCAAACGCGTTCCAGGCGTCCGTCGCGGAACCGCCCGAGACCCGCGTTCGAGGTGCCAATCCACAGGGCGTCGGTCGTGGGGTCGCGGAACAGGCTGGAGATGCAGGCATCGTCGAGCACGCCCTCGACCACCACCCGGCGCGCTCCACCATCCGCGCGTCGATGCCACAGCCCCGCGCAGCCGAAACCCAGCCACAGGCCGCCATGGCCGTCGTCCTCCACCACCCGGCCCGGGGCGCGCCCGCCGAGGCCGGGGGCGTGCAGCATCGCCACGCGCGCAGGCCGCATCCGCCACAGGCCCTGGCCGGTGGTGCCGATCCAGGTATTGCCCGCATCGTCGAGATGCAGGATCCGCGCATGCAGCGATTCGGCGCCTTGCACCGGCACCTCGCGCCCATCGGCCGCGAGCAGGCGTAGCCCCGATGCCTCGTCGGAGACGTGCACGCGGCCGTCGTTCGACGGCACCAGTTGGGCCTCAGGCGGCAGGTCGCGTCGGATCAGGGTCCACGCGCCGGTCGAGGGTCGAAAGCGGTACAGCGCGCGGTCGCTGAGCAAGAGCCACAGCAGATCCGGCGTCGATGCCATTCGGTTAACGGCCGCGCGTCCGTCGGGCAACGGCACACGGACACTGTCGGTCGTCGTCAGCCGCCACAATCCATTCCTGCCACCGGCATAGAGCACGCCGTCACCCATCGGCGCCGCCCAGTCGAACGCGTTGTAGACATCCACCTGGACGCTGGCCTGCAGCGTCACGGCATCAATCCGGAATACGCCCTGGGTGCTCAGCGCCCACACCGCGCCGTCGCCATCGGGATACAGGGCATTGACCTGGCAGCGTGCCCCGCACACCGGCAACTGGCGGAAGCGGCCATGCTCGAGCAGGCTGATCCCCGCATCTTGCGTCCCGATCCAGAGCCGGCCGTAGGCATCCTCGTGCAGCGCGAGGACCCGGTTGCTCGGCAGCCCGTCATCGCCTGGCGCATCACGATCGTGCGCATCGGCGCCGTAGAGACGGAACTCGCGGCCGTCGAAACGCACCAGCCCGCCGAAGGTGCCCAACCACAGGAACCCGTCGCGGGTCTGCAGCATCGCGTTCACGCTGGCCTGCGGCAGCCCCTCCTCGTCCCCGTAGTGGCGCAGGGTGTTGCGGTACTGGGGATCGAGCCGGCCATCGCCGGGTGCGGCGGCCATGGTGGGTCCGGCCAGTGCGCAGGCCGTGAGCAGCCATGCGCATCGGCGCAGCGCGCCGCGGAGACGGCACGCGAGACCGCGCCCGCCGGATCGGCGCGCGGCGGGCAGCGGCGAACGCGTCGCGTGAACGGGCGCGGCAGGCAAGCGTGAGTTCCCCCGAAAGAAACCGCAGGCGCATCCGACCGCCCGTTCGGCGCGCAGAGGGTACCGCATGGCGCACCTGCGCATTCGAAACGCATGGCTCACAATCGATTGCCTAGCATCCGGACGGCCGCCTGGCGCGGTGGGAGGGACGCTCGACGAAGGCGTGCTCTTCGACTTCGAAAAGTCCGACATCCGGCCCGACGCGGCGCACACGCTCGATGTCTTTGCCCAGGCGCTGCGCGGCGTCGCCAGCGCCGAACTGGACATCCGCGGTCACACCGACAGCAAAGGCACACCGGCCTACAACCAGCCACTGTCCGAACGCCGCGCCCGCGCCGTACACGAAGCGTTGCAGGCGCGGGGCGTCACCCACCGGGTGAGCGCGCACGGCCTCGGCGAATCGCAGCCCGTCGCGCCCAACAGCATCGACGGTCGCGACAATCCGGCCGGCCGCCAGCGCAATCGCCGGGTCGAGGTGTTCGTCCGCGCCTGACCTGCCCGCTTCTTCCGTCCACACAAGGAGTCGCGCATGAAGCAGATGTCCCTGGCCACGCTGCTGGCGCTCGCAGTATCCGCGCCGATGGCATCGGCTGCAGCAGACGATTTCAGCCTCGGCTACGACATCGACCGCTATCCGGCGACCCAGTTGAACATCAAGGCCTGCTTGGCGGCGCTCGCCCGCGGCGACGCCGCAGTCGGCTACACCACGCGATGGCAGAGCGACCAGGGCGCCCTGGCTACCCAGGTGTCGGGCCCGGCAGGCGGCGGCCGCGCACTGGTGTCGTACTGCCTCAGCGCCGGCGACCACATCGCCTTTGTGGTGCAAGCGCTGGATTACAGCGGGCCGGACAGCCGCGGGCCCGACGGCATCAAAGCCTGCGTCGCCGCCGAGGTGCGCAAGGCTGCCGGCGCGCGCTGACGGGGAACTGCATCGGCACGCGGGCGCCCTGCCACCGCCGCACGACACCGGGGCGACGGCCACCTGAGTCCCTTACCAGGCACTGCGCGGCCGACATCAATCCAAGGCGCCGGACCATCGGTCGAGAGAACTCGTGCGACCGATGCTTCCGTCCGCGCACATGCGTGTGATCTGCGTCGTCGCGACATCCATGTGTCCAAGCAGTTTCTGCGCCGTGCGAGTGTCGTGGCCGGCCTCCAGCAGATGCGTGGCGAACGAACGGCGCAGCGTGTGGCAGGTGGCTGCTATCTCGGACAGACTTTGGGATGGATACGCTAAGGCCTCAGAATTTGTTCAAGTCGATGCCGCGCTTCGCGGAGCGGCTCGATGCATATGACGGGCGTCACGCGCAACGTTGCAACACGTCATGCCGTTTTTTCGAGTGCAGCGCTCGCAACCTTTGGGACGAAACAGGCCCGCCCGATACCGTCATATACGTCCTGCGCTCATCCCGCGCGTGGCCGCTCATCCTCGCGCACGCGGAACCACGCCGCATACAGCGCCGGCAGGAAGGTCAGCGTCAGCAGCGTGGCCACGGTGAGTCCGCCCATGATCGCGACCGCCATCGGGCCGAAGAACACGCTGCGCGAGAGCGGGATCATCGCCAGGATCGCGGCGAGTGCGGTCAGCACGATCGGCCGGAAGCGGCGCACGGTCGCGTCGATCACCGCGTCCCAACGCGCGTGGCCGGCGGCGATGTCCTGTTCGATCTGGTCAACGAGGATGATCGAGTTACGCATGATCATGCCCGCCAGCGCGATCGTGCCGAGCATCGCCACGAAGCCGAACGGCACCCGGAAGACCAGCAGGAACAGGGTGACGCCGATCAGCCCCAGCGGCGCGGTCAGTAGCACGAGCGCGCTGCGCGAGAAGCTGCGCAGCTGCAGCATCAGCAGCGTCACGACCACGAACAGGAACAGCGGCAGGCCGGCCTTGATCGAATCCTGGCCCTTGCCCGAGTCTTCGACCGTGCCGCCCGTTTCCAGGCGGTACCCCGGCGGCAAGTTGCTGCGGATCTCTTCGAGCGTGGGCAGGATCTGGGCAACGACAGTGGGCGGCGTGACGTCGCCGCGCACATCGGCGCGCACGGTGATCGTCGGCAATCGATCCCGGTGCCAGATGATGCCGTCCTCGAACGTGGACTCCAGCCGCGCGACCTGCGACAGCGGCACCGGGCCGTTGGCGCTGGGCATGGCCAGGCTGGCCAGCTGCTCGAGTGCGACGCGCTCGTCGGCGGGCCCGCGCATCACGATGCCGATCAGCTCGTTGTCTTCGCGGTAGGTGCTGATCTGCTGACCCGACAGCGAACTCGACAGGAATTGGGCGATCTGCTGCGAACTCACCCCCAGCACGCGTGCACGCTCCTGATCGACAACCAGGCGCACGATCCGGCTGGGCTCGTCCCAGTCGAGATTGACGTTCATCGTGTGCGGGTGCTCGCGCACCTTGGTCGCGATGGCGTCCGCGATCGCACGCACGCGCTCGACGTGTTCGCCGGACACGCGCAACTGCACTGGATAGCCGACCGGCGGCCCGGT
The DNA here is from genome assembly GCF_039674545.1 of Luteimonas sp. TWI382. NCBI lineage: Bacteria > Pseudomonadati > Pseudomonadota > Gammaproteobacteria > Lysobacterales > Lysobacteraceae > Luteimonas > Luteimonas sp. TWI382. The sequence continues at coordinate 188,053 of NZ_JBDJNS010000001.1, read as the reverse complement.
CTCGAGCCGGGTGACGCGCAGCTGCAGCTCGGGGAGGGTCGGTGCGACTTCGTCGATCAGCCAGCTGCGCAGGCGCTCGCGCGCTTCGACATCGGTCGCGGTGACGACGAACTGCGCGAAGTTGACCTGCGGCAGCTGCTGATCCAACGGCAGATAGAACCGCGGCGAGCCGGTCCCGACATAGGCCACACGGCTATCGACACCCTCGCGCCCGTCGAGCAGCGCGTCGATTCGGGCGGCCGCGGCCTCGGTGGCGCGCAGCGAGCTGCCTTCGGCGAGCTCGACATCGACCATCAGTTCCAGCCGGGTCGAGTCGGGGAAGAACTGCTGCGGCACGAAACGGAACAGCAGCAACGAGGCGACGAACAGCGCCACCGTCGCACCGATGACCAGCCAGCGATGCGTCAGCGACCAGTGCAGCCAGCTGCGGAACCGCCGGTAGAACGGGCGCTGGTAGGGATCATGGTCATGCGCCTGCGGCTCGGCCGGCGCCAGTGCGAAAGCGAATGCAGGCCAACGGTCGGCGGCGCGGCTGCGTGCGTCGCGCCACCGCGCCGGCAACGAGCCGGGCCGCGGCGGCTGCGGGTTGGCGAGGTCGGGCAGCATCTTCTCGCCGAGCAGCGGGATGAACAGTACCGCCGCGATCCACGACACCACCAGCGCGATCGTCACCACCTCGAACAGCGAGCGGGTGTACTCGCCGGTACTGGAGGCCGCAGTCGCGATCGGCAGAAAGCCGGCCGCGGTCACCAGCGTGCCGGTCAACATCGGGAACGCGGTGTGCGTCCACGCGTAGCTGGCGGCCTTGAGCCGGCTGTCGCCCTGTTCCATGCGGATGGCCATCATCTCCACGGCGATGATCGCGTCGTCCACCATCAAGCCCAGCGCCAGCACCAGTGCGCCGAGCGAGATCTTGTGCAGGCCGATGCCGAACAGGTCCATCGCGGTGAACGTCATCGCCAGCACCAGCGGGATCGACACCGCGACCACCAGCCCGGTGCGCAGGCCCAGCGACAGGAAGCTCACCAGCAGCACGATGATCACCGCCTCGGCCAGCACCTTGACGAACTCGCCGACCGAATCGCGTACCGCGCGCGGTTGGTCGGACACCTTGCGCAGCACCATGCCGGCCGGCAGCGTCTCCTGCAGCCGGGCGAACTCGGCCTCCAGCGCCTTGCCGAGCCGGAGGATGTCGCCGCCGTCGTGCATCGCCACCGCGATGCCGATCGCGTCCTCGCCCATGAAGCGCATCCGCGGCGCGGCCGGATCGGCGAAGCCGCGCTCGACGGTCGCGATGTCGCCCAGGCGCACCGTGCGGTCGCCGGCGCGGATCGGGAAGGCGCGGATCGCATCGACCGACTCGAATGCGCCGTCCACGCGGAGTTGCACGCGCGCATCGGCGGTCTCGAAGAAGCCCGCCGGCACCATCGCGTTCTGCTCAGACAGCGCCTGTTGCACCGCCGCCATCGGAATACCGAGCGTCGCCAGCCGGGTGTTGTCGACCTCGATCCAGATCTTCTCGTCCTGGAGCCCGACCAGCTCGACCTTGCCGACATCGCCGACCTGCTGCAGCGCACGCTGGATGCGGTCGGCGTAGTCCTTCTTGATGGCGTAGTCGAAGCCGTCGCCGGTCAACGCATAGATGTTGCCGAACGTGTCGCCGAACTCATCATTGAAGAACGGGCCCACGATGTCCTGCGGCAACTGTGGCCTGAGGTCGCCGACCTTCTTGCGCACCTGGTACCACAACGCCGGGATCTCGCTCGAGCGCATCGAGTCGCGCGCAAAGAAGATCACCTGTGACTCGCCGGGCCGCGAGTACGAGCGCAGGAACTCGTAGTCGCCGGTCTCCATGAGCTTGCGCTCGATGCGCTCGGTCACCTGCCGCGACACCTGCTCGGCGGTCGCCCCCGGCCACTGGGTCTGGATCACCATCGCCTTGAATGTGAACGGCGGGTCCTCCGATTGCCCCAGCCGACCGTAGGACCAGATGCCCGCGATCGCGACGACGAGCATCGCGTAGAGCACGAGGGTGCGATTGCCCAGCGCCCATTCCGACAGGTTGAAGCGGCTCATGGCTGCGCGCCCTGTTTGCCTATGCCCGACATTGACGCGCCTGCGCGCGATGGAGTGCGCCCGAAGTAACCCATGCGCACGTGCGTCATGACAGGACGGCCACCGCCCCCACCTCTCCTCCCCCGCACGCGGGGGAGGGGAGCGTGTGCCGCGCGGATCCGGCTTACGATGGCATCCCCACTCATCGGGCCGCCGCCGGCTTCGGCGCGTCGGGGAGCTGGGGCCGATTGTCGCGGCCGACCGGCGTGACCGCCTGGCCTTCGCGCAGCAGGTGACCGCCGGCGGCGACCACCAGCGCATCGGGCGCCAGCCCCGAGAGAATCGGCACGGTCTGCGCGCCGAAGGCCCCGGCCTCCACCGGCACCGAGCGCAGCGTGCGGGTCTGCGGATCGACCACCCAGACCGCCTTGCCGCCGTCGGCACCGGGCTGGATCGCGGTCAGCGGCACGCGCAGCGTGTCGCCGTCGTCGAGCTTGAAATGCACACGCGCGCTCTGGCCCAGCTCCAGGCCATCGCGGGCACTGTCGTCGACCGCGACCCGGGCCGCGTAGGTCCGCGCCTGCGCATCGGCAGCCGGCGCGATCTCGCGCAGCGTACCGGGCAAGCGCACGCCGGGCCGGTTCCACAGTTCGATCCAGGCGCGCTGCCCCACCGAGAACGCGGCGATGCGCGACTCGGGCAACGCGATCGCCACTTCCCGGCCCTCGTCGCCGGCGAAGGTGAAGATGGTCTGGCCAGCGGCCACGACCTGCCCGACCTCGGCCTGCCGGCTGGCGACGACGCCGTCGCGCGGTGCCAGCAGCTGGGTGTAGCCGGCCTGGTTGCCGGCGACCTCGGCTTGGGCGCGCGCCGAACGCAGCTGCGCCTGCGCCGCCCGGTAGGCCGCGTCCTGCGCATCCATCGTCGAGCGGCTGACCAGTTGCTGGTCCACGAGCTGGGCATAGCGCGCACGGTCGGTCCGCGCCCGGGCGTACTCGGCCTCGGCGGCGGCCAATTGCGCCTGCGCCGACTGCGCCTGCAGTTGCAGGTCGCCCGGGTCGATTTCGGCCAACACCTGCCCGCGTGTCACCTGCGCACCGGCATCCACCAGACGCCGCACCAGCCGGCCCCCGACCTGGAACGACAACGGGCTTTCCTCCCGCGCGCGGATCTCGCCGGCAAAAGCGAGCGCATCGCCCTCCGTGGCGTCGGACGGGGTGACGACCAGCACCGGACGCGCAGCCTCGGGCGGCGCGGGCTCGCGTCCGCAGGCGCCCAGCAGCAAGGCGGCGAGGAGCACGGTCGCGCGACGAAGCACGGCGGTGGACTTGACGCAGGACATGGAGGCTCCGGCTGAACGCGGGCGAGAGAGCCGTATCGTATATTTTCAGAACTGATTGGTATAGTATTAGCGCATGAGCATGCGCGCCTCTTCCGTCCCCGCCTCCCAGCCCGACGCCCGGGGCCCGGCCGGCCCTGGCCGACCGAAGGACCTGGCCAAACGCGCCGCCATTCTCGAAGCGGCCGAGCGCATGTTCCTGCAGCAAGGCTATGAAGGCGTGAGCATGGACCAGATCGCCGCCGAGGCAGGCGTCTCCAAGCTCACCGTCTACAGCCATTTCGGCGACAAGGACACCCTGTTCACCGAGGCCGCGGCCGCGTACTGCGAGCAGCAGATGCCCGCCTCGGTCTTCGAGCCCGCGCCCGGCACGCCGCTGCGCCAGCGGCTGCTGGAGGTCGCCGAGGCCTTCTTCGCGATGATCAGCGCGCCCGAGGCGGTGGCCGGCCATCGGCTGCTGTGCACACCGCAGATGGTCGAAAAGCGCCTGGCCCAACGGTTCTGGCAAAGCGGCCCCGACCGCGTGCAATCGGCATTCGCCTCACTGCTGCGCCGGCGCATCGAAACCGGCGACCTGGAGATCGAGGAGGCCCTGGTGCCCACCGCGGCCGCGCAGTTCTTCGTGCTGGTCAAGGGCGACCTGCACCAGCGCATGGTGTTCGACTGCGAGGACGTCAGCGATTGCGCGCGCCTACGTCGGGCCCATCTCGAGGCCTCGGTCGACATGTTCCTGCGCGCCTACGGCCGCGCTCGCCGCGGCCGCTGACTGTGTCTCCCCCTGGGGCCGGCGTGCCGACAGGGCCGGTGACTTCCGGCACTGCGCCCCCGCCGAGCGCCCCGCGATGATCACCCTGCCCGCGACCGCTAGAATTGCGCGCTGGCGAACAAGGAAACCGCAACGATGACGATCGACTACGCCAAGGCCCGTGCGGCGATGGTGGAACAACAGGTCCGGCCCTGGGACGTGCTCGATGCACGCGTGCTCGAGACGATTTCGCGCGTGCCGCGCGAGGCGTTCGTCGCCGATGCGCGCCGGGCCCTGGCCTATGCCGACCTGGAACTGCCGATCGGCCACGGTGAGACCATGCTCAAGCCTGTCGTCGAGGGCCGCACGCTGCAGGCGCTCAAGCTCGAACAGGGCGACGAGGTGCTGCAGATCGGCACCGGCAGCGGTTACCTGGCCGCGTGCCTGGGCTACTTGGCCCGCGATGTCGTCAGCCTCGAGCGCCACGCCGACCTCGCCGACGCCGCGCGCGGCCGGCTGCAGGCGCAGGGCATCGCCAATGTCGAAGTCGTCCACGCCGACGTCTTCGCCTGGAACACCGAGCGCCGCTTCGATGCGATCTGCGTCGGCGGCGCCGTCGACACCGTGCCCGCCCGCTTCGTGCAGTGGCTGCGCCCCGGCGGCCGCATGTTCATCGTCCGCGGCCAGGCGCCCGCGATGGAAGCGGTGCTGGTCTGGCGCGAGGGCGAGGACGTCAACGCGCCGCGCATCGAGTCGTTGTTCGAGACCGGGCTCGCCTATCTCGCCGGGGCTGCCCCGGTGCCGCACTTCTCCCTCTGATCGACCGAAGGACTCCCCGATGTTCCGCCGCCCCCTGTTCCTGTCGCTCGCGCTCGCGCTGACATCCGGCCCGCTGTTCGCCGCCGATCTCGTCCAGACCTACGAACTGGCCCGCACCAACGACCCGACGCTGTCGATCGCAGAGTCGCAGCGGCTGTCGACCCGCGAAGGCGCGGTGCAGGCGCGCGCGGGTCTGCTGCCGCAGATCAACGGCAGCGCGTCGCTGAGCGACAGCCGCGTCGCGGGATTGTCGGGCAAGGCGCGCACGCGCAGCTACGGTGTCAGCGCCGGCCAAGTGCTGTTCGACTGGAGTCGGATCGCCTCGCTGCGCTCGCAGCGCGCGCTGAGCACTGCGGCGGACTTCCAGCTCGACGCCGACAACGATTCGCTGATCACCCGCACCGCCTCGGCCTACTTCGACGTGCTGATCGCAACCGAGACGCTGGCTGCCGCCGAAGCGGCCGAGCAGGCCTTCAAGCGCCAGTTCGACTTCGCCGACAAGCGCCTGGAAGTCGGCCTGGCGCCGATCACCGACGTGCACGAAGCGCGCGCCCAATACGACGGCGCCCGTGCGAACACGATCCTGCGCCGCAACGCGCTGCAGGACGCCTACCAGGCGCTGGCCGAGATCACCGGTCAGCCGGTCACCGACCTGCGCGGCCTGCCCGACGACTTCACCCCGCAGTTGCCCGAGGGCCGCGACGCCGAGGCCTGGGTCGCCACCGCGCTGGAGCAGAACCCGCAGCTCAAGGCGCTGCAGTACCAGGTCACCGCCAACGAGCATGGCGTCGCCGCGGCGAAAGCCGGGCACCTGCCGACGCTCGATCTCAGCGCCAGCTACGGTAACAGCGACAGCTGGGGCCGGGATAACCCCGGCGCGCTCGCACAGCGCGGCGAGACCAACAGCATCGGCGTGTCACTGACCGTGCCGATCTTCAGTGGTGGCGCGACCCAGTCGCGCGTGCGCCAATCGATCGCCCAGCGCGACATCGCGGCCGACCAGTACGAGGCCCAGCGCCGTGCGATCGAGCGCAATACCCGCAGCGCCTACCAGAACCTCGTCGCCGGCATCACCGAAGTCGAGGCGCGCCGGCTGGCGCTGGTCTCGGCCAACGCCGCCTACGAGGCCTCGCAGGTCGGCCTGGAAGTCGGCACGCGCACCGTCATCGACGTGCTGATCAACCAGCAGAACCTGTTCTCGGCGCGCCAGCAGTATGCATTCGCCAAGTACAACTTCCTGCAGAGCCGGCTGCTGCTCGAGCAGGCCGCGGGCACGCTGGACATCGGCAACCTGCAGGAAGTCAACCGTCAGCTGACGGTCGACGTCAACGGCGTGCAAGCCTCGACTGGCACCGGCGACGGCCAGCGTACGAACTGATTGGTGTATTGCCGCGTCGTCTCAACCCGTGCCCCGCGTCACAGATGCGGGGCCACGCCGCGGCTATGGTCTCGGTTCCTTCACTGATAGGAACATGAGATGAAGCAGATGCTCGTATGCAGCGGGCTCGCGGTCGGTCTGCTGCTGGCCAACGGGGCGCTCGCCGCGCAGATCACCGTTCGCTCCTCGCCCACCCAGACCATCAACCAGAACCAGTTGTTGGAAGCCGAGTGCCTGCCGGGCGAGCAGGTGGTCAGCGGGGGCTACCAGTTCACGGACGCCCAATTCAACGTGCCGATCTTCACTTCGATGATGCCGGTCCAAACGGCATCGGGAAACCAGGGTTGGCGGATCCAGCTGTCCCAGCACCCAGCGCGGGTCGAGAATCTGACCGTCTACGCCGTCTGCATGGCCAACTGATTCACTGGCGCTCCTGCACGTGCGGTGCGGATCGACCGATCCGCGCCGTTGTCGTGTCAGGTGCCGGCAGATCGTCTGCGATCAGCGCCAGCGTCCGCGCGAGCGCACCGCGGCCGTTGGCGACCAGTGCGCGACCTGCCTCGCCCATCACAGTTCGCGCATCGGCATCGGCCAGCAGCGTGGCCAGATGGTCGTGGACCGCGTCGGCGTCCTCGCCGATGCGCAGCGCGCCAGCGCGGCCGAGCTGACGGGCGATGTCGACGAAGTTCTGCAGGTGCGGGCCGGTCACCACGGGCACGCCGACCGCGGCCGGCTCGAGCAGGTTGTGGCCACCGATGTCCTGCAGGCTGCCGCCGACGAACGCGACATCGGCGCACGCGAAGAACGCGCCGAGCTCGCCCAGCGTATCGAGCACGAACACGTCGTCGCTCGCATCCGGCCAGCGCGTGAACGCACGCGTGGCCACGCGCCATCCGGCTTCGACCGCCAGCTGCGCGACGCCGCGGAAACGCTCGGGATGGCGCGGTGCCCAGATCAGCAGCAGGTCCGGCCAGCGCGCGCGCAGGCGCTGGTGGATCGCAACCACCGCCGCCTCCTCGTCGGGATGCGTGCTCGCGGCGATCCACGCCTTCCGCCCGCCGATGCTCGCGCGGAATGTCGCTGCTAGCGCCGCGACCGCGCCCTCGTCGATCGTGATGTCGTACTTGAGGTTGCCCACGTCGACGACCTGCTCGCGCGCCGCGCCGAGCTTGACGAAGCGGCGGGCATCGTCGGCCGACTGCGTCGCGACCCGGCGCACCGTCCGCAGTGCGCGCCCCACCAGCGGCCGCAACACGCGATAGCCGCGCAACGAGCGCGCCGACAGCCGCGCGTTGACGATGACCGTCGGCACGCCGGCATCGCGGCAGCAGAACAGCAGGTTGGGCCAGATCTCGGTTTCCACGATCAGGCCGATACCGGGCTGGAACCGGGCGAGGAACCGCCGCACCGCGCCCGACAGGTCGTAGGGCAGGTACACGTGCTCGACCCGCTCACCCCACAGCGCGCGTACCCGCTCCGAGCCGGTCGGGGTGATCGTCGTCACCAGCAACCGGCACCCGGGATCGCGCTCGAGCAAGGCATTGATCAGCGGCGCTGCGGCATTGACCTCGCCAACCGAGACCGCGTGCACCCAGACCGGCGTCGGCGACGGTGCGCCACTGTAGACCCCATAGCGCTCATTCCAGCGCTGCAGGTAGGCCGGCTGGCGGAAGCCCCGCCAGATCAGGTGGTAGACCGTCACCGGCACGAGCACGACCAGCAGCGCCGAATAGAGGCCGCGCAACAGTCGTTCGGTAAGGTCGGCGCGCATCGCGACAGGATAGCGGATGGGCGTGGTGCGGGATTCGGTTGGCTGGATTCGAGAGACGGCGCAGCGACGCACAGCTTCTACAATGGCCGTATGTCTTCCGCGCCCCCCGTCTTCCCCCGTCCGCCGCTCGCCCCCCGCCACTGGCCGGCGTGGTGCGGCATCGGGCTGATGGCGCTGGCCGCACGCCTGCCCTGGCCACTGCAGCGCGCGCTGGGCCGTGCAATCGGTACGACATTGCGGCTTGCGCTTGCGAGCCGCCGCAGGATCGCCGACCGCAATCTCGCGCTGTGCTTCCCTGAGCGCGACGCCGCCGCGCGCAAGGCGCTGCTGCGCGCGCATTTCCACGCCCTGGGCATTGGCCTGTTCGAGTTCGCGCGCGCGTGGTGGGGCTCGATCGAACCGCTGCGCCGCGGGCTGGTCGTGGCGGGTGTCGAGCACATCGAGGCCGCGCGCGCGCAGGGGCGCGGGGTGATCGTGGTGTCGGGCCACTTCACCACGCTCGAGGTCTGCGGTCGGCTGATGTGCGACTACGTCCCGCTGGCCGGCATGTACCGTCCGCACACGTCGCCTGCGATGGAGTGGGCGGTGCGCCGTGGCCGCGCGCGTTATGCGGCGGCGATGTTCCCCAAACGCGACGTGCGCGGCACCGTGCGCCACCTCAAGCGCGGCGGCCTGCTCTGGTACGCGCCCGACCAGGACCCCAGCGGCGGCGACGCGGTCTACGTGCCGTTCTTCGGCCGGCCCGCGCACAGCCTGACCTCGACCCACCAACTGGCGCGCATGTCTGGTGCGGCGGTGGTGTTCTACCAGCACGTGCGCCGTCCCGATGGCGGTTACACGCTGACCCTGACGCCAGCACCGGCGCCCTATCCGACCGCCGACGCGACCGCGGACACCGCCACGGTGATGGCCGGCATCGAGGCCATGGCCCGCGCCGCGCCTGATCAGTACCTGTGGATCCATCGCCGCTTCAAGCGGCAACCGGATGGCGCGCAGCTGTACTGACGCCATTCGCGGGCACCGGGCGCCGAGCCGAGTGAAGGGGCTCGGCTTCAGCGCACCGCGTTGTCGCCCGGCGGCGCCGGCTCCTCGCGCGCCAGCAAGCTGCCGGCATAGAGCGCCGACAGCAGCAGCGTGAAGCCGCCCCAGAAGGTCGAATAGAACGCCAGGTGGGTGTTGAGCGGGAACACCGTCACCGCCAACGCCAGCATCGCCGGCCGCGCGCATGCGCGCGCGGCCGGCGTCGCGTACCGCCACGCGCGCCAGGCCAGCGCCAGGCCGGCCAGCCACAGCAGCACGCCGATCAGGCCGGTCTCGCTGGCGACTTCGAGCACGATCTGGTGGGCGTGGTAGGCCGGGCCATCACCCCACTCGGCCACTTGCCCGGGCCGCGGGTCGCAATCGGGAAACGCCTCGCGAAAGCCGCGCGCGCCCACGCCGTTGACCGGGTGTTCGCGCACCATGCACCAGGCTGCGCCCCAGATGCGGGTCCGGCCCGACAGCGCAGTGTCGACGCCCGACTGGTCGGCCGACAGCCCCATCGCGGTACGTTCGACGCGCTCGCGCACCTGCGGCGAGACCAGTGCCACGACCACCGATACTGCCGCGCCCGCCACGAACACCGCCAGCAGCCGCTTCCAGCCCAGCAACCGCCAACCCGAGAACAGCAGCACCAGCGCGTAGGTCAGCCACGACGCGCGCGATCCGGCGAACAGCAGCACCACGCCGATCGCGGCACTGGCCACAACCCAGCCCGCTGCGCCGAAGCGCCGCCCGGCGGCATACAGTGCGAACGGCGCCAGGCTCGCCAGCACGATGCCGAGCTTGAGGTTGCAGGGCCCGAGCACGCCGCCCAGGCGGTCGGCCATCGCCACCTGCTCGGGCGTGCACATCGGCCGGTGGCTGATCAGGTGCTTGAGCTGGTCGATGCCGAAGAACAGCGGGCTGGTGCCGAAGAACACCTCGACCAGGCCGTCGATCGTCCACACCGCGAGGATGATCGCCAGCCCGCCCAGGGTGATGCGGCGCCCCCGCCGGTCGGCGACCGCCGAGGCGACCAACCACAGGAACGGCAGGTAGCGCAGGTCGACCAGGGCTTCGCGCAACGCGCGCCCGACATCGACCGAGTCGATCGCCGAGATCAGCTGCGGCAGCCAGTACGCGCAGAACAGCACGCTGGTCAGCGCCCAGGCCGGGGCGCTGAGCAGCGCGCTGCCGCCACGGAAGCGCGCGCGCAGCAACAGCACGATCGCCACCAGGGCACCGAGCACCATCACGCCTTCGGCGTAGCCGGGCGCAGGCCACAGGATCACGAACGCCAGCACCCAGTGCGGCGCCCAGCGCCAGCCCACCGCCTGCGGTGCAGGCGTGGTGCCCACAGGCTCAATCGTCGTCGTCGAGTTCGTCATAGACCGTCAGTGTCGCTGCCTGCATGGCCTGCAGGGTGTAGGGCATCGTAGCCGGTGGCGCCGGCGGCCGGACCAGCAGGCCCATCGCCGCGTCGGCGAGCGCGGCGGCGTCGAACGGCGGCACCGCACCTTCGGGCTGCAGTTCGGCCAGCAGCTCGCCCACGCCGCCATGGGCCCAGCCCAGCACCGGCCGCGCGCACGACAGCGCTTCGATCACGGTGCGGCCGAAGGCCTCGGGCTTGCGGGAGAGCTGCAGCACCAGGTCGCTGGCCGCATAGGCCTGCACGATCGCCGAGGTCGGCGGCGTCATCGCCAGCGCAGCGCCGCAGCCGGCTGCCTCGGCCTCGCGCATCAAGGCATCGAGGTAGGCCTCGCGGCCTGCCTCGCGCGCGCCTGGCATCCACAGCCGCGCATCGAGGCCCTGCGCGCGCACGGCCGCCAGCAGCGCGATCGCATCGCCGTGTCCCTTCAGGCGGGTGCCGCGGCCCGGCAGCAACAACAGCGGGCCGTCGCCGCCGAGCGCCGGATGGGCGGCGGCGACGGCCGCGCGCGCTTGCGGATCGGGACGCGGCGCGGCTGGGAAGCGCACCGGATCGATGCCACGGGGAATCACCCGCAGGCGAGTCGGGTCGGTCTGCGGATAGTGGCGCAGCAGATGCGCGCGCACGGTCTCGGACACGCAGATCACACGCTCGCCGCGCGCCATGATCGCGCTGTAGCGCGACGGCGAGTTCAGCCCGTGCATCGTGGTGACGAAGCGCGGGCGCCGCGCGTCCGGCATGCCGCGCACCGCCAGCCAGCCCAGCCAAGCCGGCAGCCGCGAGCGCGCGTGCACGATGTCGGCACCGGTCTCGGCGAACAGCCGCCGCAGCGTGCGTACATGGCGCAGCGCCCAGGGCCGCTTGACGCCGATGTCGAGCGCGATGTGGCGCGCGCCGGTGGCCTCGAGCTCGGGCACCAGCCGCCCGCCGGCCGACACGACGATGGCCGTGTGCCCCGCCGCGACCAGCGCCGATGCGATCTCGATCGTCGAACGCTCGACGCCGCCCGACGACAACGCCGGCAACAGCTGGACGACGGTCAGCGGACGACGCATGCGGCGCGGTGGACGGCGACGCCGCCGACGGTCAATCGACCAGGACGAAGTGCGCGCCGCAGTACGGGCAATCGGCCGCGCCGTCTTCGGCCTCGATCGGCAGGTAGACGCGCGGATGCGAATTCCACAGCGCCATCGACGGCAGCGGGCAGCTCAGCGGCAGGTCGGCGCGGCGCACCTCGTACTGCTTGGCGGCATTGGCTTGCGTCGGCTGGACGTTGGCTGCGGTCATGGCGGCGGCTTCGATCGAACGTGGAAGGCCGCCATTCTAGCCTGCGCGCCGGCTGCCCGTCGGGCCCCCGCCGCGGTGGCCGCGCTCAGCGTGGCAGGTCGAACAGCAAGACGTCGGCAAGGGCCTCGCCCGCGCCTTCGACGACCAGCGTTGCGGCCTCATCGACCCAGCCCAGCGCATCGCCGGCCGCCAGCCGCTCGCCGTCGACGCGCACCGCGCCGCGCGCGACCTGCAGCCAGTAGCGCCGGTCCGGCGACAGTGTCGTCTCGACACGCTCGCCCTCGTCCAGCAGCACGCCCTGCAGCGTCGCCTGCTGGCGGATCGCCAGACTGCCGTCGCGGCCGTCGGGCGAGGCGAGGACCGCCCAGGTGCCGCGCCGCGCGGCTGGGTCGAACGCGCGCTGCGCGTGGCCGGGCGGCAGGTTGACGCGGTCGGGCTGGATCCAGATTTGCAGGAAGTGCACCGGCGCCTGCGCCGAGCCGTTGAACTCGCTGTGCTCGATGCCGTGCCCGGCGCCCATCCACTGCAGTTCGCCGGCCGACAGCGCGCCGCGGCCGCCCTGGTTGTCCGCGTGCGCCAGTGTGCCCTCGAGCACGTAGCTGAGGATCTCCATGTTGGCGTGGCCGTGAGTCGGAAAACCGCCGCCTGGGGCGACGCGGTCCTCGTTGATCACGCGCAGCGGGCCGAAGCCCATCCACGCCGGATCGTGGTAGTGGCCGAACGAGAAGGTATGGCGGCTGTCGAGCCAGTCGGTCCGGACCTGGCCGCGAGCGTCGGCGGGGCGATGCAGTTTCATGACGGCACTCCTGGCGGTGCGACGATGGAGCAGAGGGGAGACGCGCATCGAACGCGTGTCACCTCCCCCGCGCGGGGCGGGTCGACGCGCACAGCGCGTCGGGTGGGGGCATGGGCCGTGGGCACACGGCGCCCACGACGAAGATACGCAGGGCCCGGGATTGACCACGGGCCCCGCTGGGACTCGCGACCCTGCCGCCGGCGCACCGGCGGCAGCGGACTTTACTGCGCGGCGGCAGCGGCCGGTGCGGCGGCGTCCTCGGCGACGACAGCCTCGGTCGTGATCCGCAGCTCGACCTCGTCGCTGACGTTCGGGGCATAGGCGCCCACGCCGAAATCGCTGCGCTTGATCTGCGCGACGGCGTCGAAGCCGGCGGCGGCGCGCTTGACCATCGGCTGCTCGCCGAACTTGTTGATCGTCACGTCGAGCACCACCGGCTTGGTGATGTCCTTGATCGTCAGATCGCCGGTGACCTTGAGCTTATTGGTGCCCGCGCTCTCGACCGACGTGCTCTTGAACGTGGCGTTGGGATACTTGGCCGCGTCGAAGAAATCGGCGCTGCGCAGGTGGTCGTCGAACTCGGAGACATGCGAGTTCAGGCCGGCCAGCGGCAGCGTGACCTCGACCGAGGAGGCGGACACGTTGTCGGCGTCGTACACGATGCGGCCTTCGACCTGGCCGAAATGCGCCACCGGATGCGAGAAGCCGAAGTGGCTCCACTGCGCGACCACGTCGGTGTGGTGGGGATCGAGCACGTAGGTGCCCGACACGCCGGCGATCGCCTGGGCGGTGTCCTGGGTTTCGGCCATCGCCTCGCCCGAGGGCTGGGCGGGCGCGGACGCGGCGGGGACATCGGCGGTGGTGGCGGGCGCGCCGTCCTGCTGGCCGCAGGCGGCAAGAGCGATGGCGGCGGCAAGCGGGAGCAGCAGACGGGTAGTGCGCATGGCAGTGTCCTCAGTTACGTGGATGGGAGTTGCGGGGCGGGGGTGCGGGTGCCTTCAGACGATGCGCGCGGCTTCGTCGAACGGCAGGCGCGGCGAGCGCGGGAATATCGTCGAGGGATCGCCCTTGCCCAGATTGACCAGGAAGTTCGACTTGACCGAGGTGCCGGCGAAGAACTCGGCGTCGACCTTGGCATTGTCGAAGCCCGACATCGGGCCGGTATCGAGGCCGAGCGCACGCGCGGCCAGGATCAGGTACGCGCCTTGCAGGCTGCCGTTGCGGAACGCGGCCTCGCGCCGGTTCTCGCGCGGGCCGTCGAACCATGACTTGGCATCGGTATGCGGGAACAGGAACGGCAACTTCTCGTGGAAGTCCTCGTCGTGGCCAATGATGACCGTGACCGGCGCCGACAGCGTCTTGTCGCGATTGCCCTCGCTCAGCGCCGGCGCCAGCCGCGCCTTGCCTTCGGCGGACCTGACGAACACGAAGCGGGCCGGCGACATGTTGGCCGAGGTCGGCGCGAACTTCAGCAGGTCGTAGAGCCGGTGCAGCGTGGCATCGTCGATCTGTCCGCCGAACCCGTTGTAAGTCCGGGCGGTGCGGAACAACTGGTCGAGCGCGGCATCGGGCAGGGCATCGGTCATCGAACGTCTCGCAAAGACTGGATTGGGCCGCAGTGTAGAGTCACGCGGCGGTGGCGCGCGTGCACCGCCCGGAACGGATGGTCACACTCGTGGAACGAAACCCGCACGACGGCGCCGATTGCCGACATATCTGGGCAGTCAGCGACGGCCGCGCCGGCAACGCCCGACAGGCCGAAGCCCTGGCGGCGGCGGTGGCGTCGGCTGCCGGCGTGACGCAGTGGCATCTCACGCCCCGGGCGCCCTGGCGCTGGGCCGCCCCCCGACGCCTGCCCAGCGCCGACACCGCGTTCGGCGACCGATATCGAGCGCAGCTGCATACGCCCCCTGCGCTCGCGATCGGCTGCGGCCGACAGGCGGCACTCGCCACCCGCCTCGCCGGCGCCCATGGCGCCCGCACGGTGCAGATCCTCGACCCGCGCATCGATCCGCACTACTGGGATCTCGTCGTCGTACCCGCGCACGACGCCCTGCGCGGCGACAACGTGCTGGTCGCGCGCGGCAGCCTGCATCCGGTCGATGATGACTGGCTGGCCGCCGCCCGCGCCGCGCATCCGGCACTGGGAATGCTGCCAGGGCCGCGGATCGCAGTGCTGCTGGGCGGCGATTCCAAGCACGGGCGCTTCGATGTCACCGCATTCGAGACCCTCGCCGCGCAGCTCGATGCGCTGATCGCCCGCGACGGCGGCAGCCTGCTGATCGCGGGCTCGCGGCGGACGCCGCTCCCCGTGCGCGCGGCGCTGCGCGCCCGCTACGCCCAACGCGCCGCCCTGGTCTGGGCAGATGACGCTGACGGCGCGAACCCCTACCCCGGCCTGCTCGGCTGGGCGGACCGCATCGTCTGCTCGGCCGACTCGGTCAACATGCTCTCCGAGGCCGCCGCGACCCGCGCCCCGGTGTTCGTGTTCGCCCCCGAGCGCATCGACGGTGGCCCGCGCCGCTTCGTCGACAGCCTGATCGCCGACGGCCGCCTCCATGTGCTGGGCGACGCCCTGCCCGACACCCCCGTCGTTCCCCTGCGCGAAACCGCACGGATCGCCACCGAAATCCGCGCCCGCCTCCTCTAGAACCGGGTTCAGAGTGCAATTTCCTTGGAAATTGCACTCTGACCCCGGTTTCTTGGGATGTGAACGCGGGCTCGACAGGGATTCGGCGAGGATTGGGGCGCACGTCCCTGCATCGCACGCCGTCGTCTGCGACCGGTCTTCGGTCCGGCGGGCTAACACGTCGTTTCCCTGCATCCCGAGGAATCTCCATGCGAGCTCTGGCCGTTCCGCTGCAGGATGCGCCGTCGGCCGAACGACTGCGAGACAGCGTCGACGCGCGCCTGTCCGACCTGTTGCCCCGTCCCGCGGATCACCGCGATCTGGTCTGCATGGCCATGCGCGAGGCCGCACTCACGTCGGGCAAGCGGACGCGACCGCTGATGGTCGTCATCGCAGGTCGGGAACTGGGCGGCGACCCGTCGGCATTGCTCGACCTGGGCTGCGCAGTGGAGATGGTGCACGCCGCATCGCTGGTGCTCGACGACATGCCGTGCATGGACAACGCCACGCTGCGACGCGGTCGGCCAACGATCCATCGTCGCTTCGGTGAGGACGTCGCCGCGCTGGCCTCGGTCGGCCTGCTCAGCCAGGCGTTTGCGACGGTCGCAGCCTTGCCGGGCGCGACCCCGGCCGCCCGCGCGCGCATGGTCGGCGTGCTCGCCACCGCGATCGGGCCGCAGGGTCTGGTCCGCGGCCAGTGCCTGGATCTGCGCGACAGCGGCGTCCGCGCCGCCGACGACATCGCCGACACCAACCACCTCAAGACCGGTGCGCTGTTCGCGGCGGCGCTGGAGATGACCGCGCTGCTCAGCGATGTCGACGACGCCACGCGGCGTGCGCTCGTCCGGGTCGCGCTCGACCTGGGCCAGGCCTTCCAGCTGCAAGACGATCTGCGCGACCGGCACGACAGTGCGTCCACCGGCAAGGACAGTTACCAGGACGCCGGCAAATCGACGCTGCTGGCGTTGCTCGGCGCCGACGAAGTCGAGCGCCGGCTGCGCGCACATCTGCGGCGCGCCCGCGACACGCTGGCCGAGATCTACGGCGAGGACGGCGCCCTGGCAGCGTACTGCAGCCGCCTGTTCGGGGCGCCGCGATGAAGCTGGCATCTGGCGCCGACGATGCCGCGCAGTTGGTGGCGCGCAAGAACGACCATCTGGACATCGTGCTCGACGACGCTCGCGCCTGCACGCGCGTCGCAACCGGTCTGGCCGACTATGCGTTCGAGCACTGCGCGCTGCCCGAGCTCGACCTCGATGCCATCGACCTGGGGACGACGCTGTTCGGACGCCCGTTGCGCGCACCGCTGTTGATCAGCTCGATGACCGGCGGCGCGCTGCGCGCGACCGCGATCAACCGCCACCTCGCCGAGGCCGCGCAGTCGCTGGGCATCGCGTTGGCCGTGGGCTCGCAGCGGGTGGCGCTGGAAACCCCGGCCGACCACGGCCTGACCCGGGACCTGCGGCGCCGCGCGCCCGATGTGCCGATCCTCGCCAATCTTGGCGCCGCGCAGTTACGCGACGGCGGCCCGGACCTCGCGCGGCGTGCGATCGAGATGATCGACGCCGACGCGTTGATCGTGCATCTCAATCCGTTGCAGGAAGCAGTGCAGCTGGGCGGGGACCGCGACTGGCGCGGCATCCTCGCCGCGATCGAGCATCTGGCCGCGCGCACGTCGGTCCCGCTGGTGGCCAAGGAGGTTGGGGCGGGCCTGTCGCCCGACGTCGCCCGTCGCCTGTGGGCGGCCGGCGTGTCAGTGATCGACGTCGCCGGCGCCGGCGGCACGAGTTGGGCCGCGGTCGAGGCCGAACGCGCACGTGATCCTGCGGACCGGGCCGTGGCGATGGCCTTCGCCGGCTGGGGCATCCCGACCGCGCAGGCGATCGCTGCCGTCCGCCGGGCGCTGCCCGAGGCCACGCTGATCGCCTCGGGTGGGATCCGCGACGGCGTCGACGCCGCCAAGGCGATCGCCCTGGGCGCCGATCTCGTCGGCCAGGCCGCGTCGTTGCTGGCCAGCGCGGTGGCCTCGACCGAGGCGGTCATCGCCCATTTCGAGATCGTGGTGCGCCAGTTACGGATCGCCTGCTTCTGCACCGGCAGCCGCGATCTCGACGCCCTGGGCCGGGCTCCCCTGCGCGACCGGCACGGCGATCGCGTCCCGCCGCCCGCATGACCCACTTCGCATTCGTCGCCCCGCCCTTCCCCAGTCACATGCGCGCGCTGCAGACGGTCGCGCAGGCGCTGATCGACCGCGGCCACCAGGCCACCTTCTTCCACCTGCCCGAGGCCGCGGCCTGGCTCAGCGACTCGCGCATCGGGTTTCGCGGGGTCGGGGCGGCCGACCAGCCTGCCGGCACGCTGGCCGCGATGCTGCGGCGTGCCGCGCGGCCCGGTGGCCCCTTGGGCCTGCGCCGCGTCATCCAGGACATCGCCGAGGCCACCGACCTGCTGTGCCGCACGCTGCCCGATGCCTTCGCGCGCGCGGGGGTCGACGCGGTGGTCTGCGACCAGATGGAGGCGGCCGGCGGCCTGGTGGCCGAAGCACTCGGCCTGCCCTATGTCTCGGTCGCCTGCGCGCTGCCGGTCAACCGCGAGCCCGGCGTGCCGTTGCCGGTGATGCCGTGGGCTTACGCCGATGACGCCCGGACACGGCAGCTGTGCGAGGCGAGCAGCCGCATCTATGACCGCCTGATGGCGCCGCACGGGCGGGTGATCGCGCGCCACGCGGCGGCATTCGGCCTGTCGCCCCGCCAAGCGCTGCACGACTGCCTGTCGCCGTACGCGCAGCTCAGCCAGACCGTCGTCGGGCTGGAATTCCCGCGCCATGCGCTGCCCGCGCACTTCCATCATGTCGGCCCGTTGCGCGACGCCACGCCCGATCCGCCGCTGCCGTTGGATCTGGCCGTGGACCGGCCGGTGGTGTTCGCGTCGCTGGGCACCCTGCAGGGCCAGCGGCTGGGGATCTTCCGTCGCATCGTGCGCGCCTGCCGCCGGCTGGATGCGCATCTGGTGCTGGCCCACTGCGGCGGTCTGTCGCCGCCCCAGGCGCGCAGCCTGCAGGTCCCCGGTGCGGTTGAGGTCGTCGACTTCGTGCCGCAGCGCGCGATGCTCGCGCGCGCCAATGCGGTGATCTCGCACGCCGGGCTCAATACCGTCCTCGATGCCTGCATCGCCGGCACACCGATCCTCGCGTTGCCGATCGCCTTCGACCAGCCGGGCGTCGCGGCGCGCGTGGTCCACGCCGGCGCCGGCCTGAAAGCCTCCGCGCACCTGGTCGGCGCCAGCACGCTGCGGCGCCTGCTCACCCGGCTGCTCACCGAACCGGACTTCCGGCAGCGTGCGCAAGCCCTGGGCGCATCGGCACAGGCCGCGGGCGGCAGCGCACGCGCCGCCCGGATCGCGGAAGCGGTGGCGGCCACCGCCCGCCCCGTGTTGGCCGAGGCGGCCTGATGGACGCGCACCACGACCTGATCCTGGTCGGCGGCGGGCTGGCCAACGCACTGATCGCGCTGCGCCTGCGCGATACCCGCCCGAACCTGCGCGTGCTGATGCTCGAGCGCGGTCCCCAGCCCGGCGGCAACCACACCTGGTCGTTCCACGACAGCGACCTCGGCGACGCGCAGCGGCGCTGGCTCGCGCCGCTGGTGCATCGCCACTGGCCGGCGTACACGGTGCGGTTTCCCGAGCGCCAGCGGCGCCTGGACGGGGGCTATGCCAGCGTGCTGTCGGACACCCTCGCAGCGCGCCTGCGCGACGCGCTCGGCGATGCGCTGCGCTGCGGCACATCGGTCGTCGATCTGACGCCGACCCAGGTCGTGCTCGGCGATGGTCGCACGCACACCGCCGGAGCCGTCATCGACGGCCGCGGCGCGCGCTCCAGCCGATTCATGGCGCTCGGCCACCAAGCGTTTCTCGGTCGCGTGCTGCGCACCGCGCAACCGCATGGGCTGGAACTGCCGGTGATCATGGACGCCGACGTGGCCCAGGGGCAGGGCTACCGGTTCGTCTACCTGCTGCCGTTCTCCGCCGACACCGTGTTGGTGGAGGACACCCACTACGTCGACGACGCCCGGCCCGACGTCGATGCGCTCGGCGCGAACATCGACCGCTACGCGCGCGACCGCGGCTGGCAGGTCGCGACCTGCCTGCGCGAGGAACGCGGCGTACTGCCGATCGTGCTCGACGGCGACTTCGATGCGTTCTGGGACGAGGGCGGCCGCCAGCCGCGCGCCGGCCTTGCTGCCGGGTTGTTTCACCCGACCACCGGCTACTCGCTGCCCCACGCCGTCCGGCTCGCCGACCGCATCGCCGCAAGCCCCCGGCTCGATGCTGCCTCCCTGTACGCGCTCACCCGCAATGAGGCGCACACGCACTGGCAACGCCAGGCATTTTTCCGCGCGCTCAACCGCATGCTGTTCCGTGCCGGACGCCCGCAAGACCGCTGGCGCGTGATGCAGCGCTTCTATGGTCTGCCGGCGGGCCTGATCGCGCGGTTCTATGCCGACCGACTGCAATTCCTGGACAAGCTGCGCATCGTCGCCGGCAAGCCACCGGTCCCGGTCGCAGCCGCCTGGCGCGCGGTGCGCGACACCCCCATCGCCTCGAGGAAGACACCATGACGGCACCCAGACGCGCCGTGGTCATCGGCGCGGGTTTCGGCGGGCTCGCGCTCGCCATCCGGCTGCAAGCCGGCGGCTGGCAGACCACGTTGCTCGAAAAGCGCGACAAACCCGGCGGCCGCGCCTACGTCTACGAAGACCAGGGCTTCGTCTTCGACGCCGGTCCGACCGTCATCACCGACCCCTCGGCGCTGGAGGAACTGTTCGCACTGACCGGCCGGCGCATGGCCGACTACGTCGAGCTGCTGCCGGTCGAGCCGTTCTACCGATTGTGCTGGGAGGACGGCTCGCATTTCGATTACGCCAACGACCAGGAGGCGCTCGACCGTCAGATCCACGCGCGCAACCCGGCCGATGTCGCCGGCTACCGGCGCTTCCTCGCGTACTCCAAGGAGGTGTTCGAAGCCGGTTACATCGAACTGGGCGCAGTGCCGTTCCTGTCGTTCCGCGACATGCTCGCCGCCGGCCCGCGTCTGGCCCGGCTGCAGGCGTGGAAGAGCGTGTATGGCATGGTGGCGCGCTTCATCCAGGACGAGCACCTGCGCCAAGCGTTCTCGTTCCATTCGCTGCTGGTCGGCGGCAATCCGTTCAAGACCTCGTCCATCTACACCCTGATCCACGCGCTGGAACGGCAGTGGGGTGTGTGGTTCCCGCGTGGCGGCACCGGCGCGCTGGTGCGTGGGCTGGTGCGCCTGTTCGAGGACATGGGCGGGCGCATCGAACTCAATGCCGACGTCGCCCGGATCGAGGTCGAACAATCGCGCGCGACCGGCGTGCAGCTCGCCGACGGCCGGCATTTCGCGCTCGACGCGCTGGCCTCCAATGCCGATGTCGTGCACACCTACGACCGCCTGCTGGGCCACCACCCGCGCGGCGCACGGCAGGCAGCCGCGCTCAAGCGCAAGCGCTTCAGCATGTCGCTGTTCGTGCTGTACTTCGGCCTGGATCGCCGCCAAGAGCAGTTGCGGCATCACACCGTGTGCTTCGGCCAGCGCTACCGTGGGCTGATCGACGAGATCTTCGACGGCAAGACCCTGGCCGACGACTTCTCGCTCTATCTGCACGCGCCCTGCGCCACCGATCCGTCGCTCGCGCCGCCCGGCTGCGGCAGCCACTACGTGCTCGCACCGGTGCCGCATCTGGGCAACGCCGACATCGACTGGGACACCGAAGGCCCACGCTACCGGGATCGCATCTTCGATTACCTCGAGCGCCTCTACATGCCCGGCCTGCGCCAGCAACTGGTCACCAGCCGCTTCATCACCCCGTTCGATTTCCGCGACACGCTCAATGCGCATCACGGCTCGGCGTTCTCGCTCGAGCCGGTGCTGACCCAAAGCGCATGGTTCCGTCCGCACAACCGCGACGCCGATATTCCCAATCTCTATCTCGTCGGCGCCGGGACCCATCCCGGCGCCGGCGTCCCCGGCGTGGTCGGC
The DNA here is from genome assembly GCF_039674545.1 of Luteimonas sp. TWI382. NCBI lineage: Bacteria > Pseudomonadati > Pseudomonadota > Gammaproteobacteria > Lysobacterales > Lysobacteraceae > Luteimonas > Luteimonas sp. TWI382. The sequence continues at coordinate 166,727 of NZ_JBDJNS010000001.1, read as the reverse complement.
TCGGCCAAGGCCACAGCGCGGTTGATGCTCGACAGCGCCCCGGCATGAGCACCGCGCTGCTCGCGCATGCGCATCGCACGATCGCGGTCGGCTCCAAGAGCTTCGCCACCGCATCGCGGTTGTTCGACGCCGACACCCGCCGCAGCGCCGTGCTGCTGTACGCCTGGTGCCGCCACTGCGACGACGTCGTCGATGGCCAGCAGCTGGGCACGGGCGGTGCGGCGGATCGGGAGAGCGGTGGCGCCGAGCGCCTGCAAGTGCTTTATGACCAGACCCACCGCGCCTACGCGGGCGAGACGATGACAGCGCCCGCCTTCGCCGCGCTGCAGGCCGTCGCACGGGCACACCGCATCCCGATCGCACTGCCGCTGGCGCATCTGGGCGGCTTCGCGATGGACGTCGAGGGGCACCGCTACGACACATTCGACGACACGCTGCGCTACTGCTACCACGTCGCCGGCGTGGTCGGCCTGATGATGGCGCGCATCATGGGCGCGCACGACGAGGCCACCCTCGACCGCGCCTGCGACCTCGGTCTGGCGTTCCAGCTGACCAACATCGCCCGCGACATCGTCGACGACGCGCGGGTCGGCCGCTGCTACCTGCCCCAGGCCTGGCTGGCCGCGCACCAGGTGCCGAGGACCGAACTGGCCGACCCTCGCCACCGGCACGCATTGGCCGAGATGGCCGCAGCGCTCGTACGCGCCGCAGAGCCCTACTACGCCTCCGCCATGCACGGCCTGGCGGCACTGCCGCTGCGCTCGGCGTGGGCGGTCGCCGCGGCCCACGGGGTCTATCGCGAGATCGGCCTGCGGGTCGAACGCGAAGGCGCGCGTGCCTGGGATCGGCGGGTCAGCACCTCGCGTGCGACCAAGCTGCGGCTGCTCCTGCGCGCCGCCGGCACCGCGCTGCATTCGCGGCGGCAGGTCTCGCCCGCGCGCCCGGCAACGCTGTGGCAGCGGCCGTCGGCCTCAGACGCGGGGCGGTGACCTGCGCGCCTCGTGCCGCCGCAGCGGGCCGCCGTGGAGGCGCCGCAGATCGGTCTTGAGCCGGTCCACCGAGGGCGCCCACAGGAAGCCGAACGACACGCAGCCGTCCTTGCCGTCCACCGCGTGATGCATGCGATGGGCCTGGTACAGGCGCTTGAGATAACCGCGCCGCGGCACGTAGCGGAACGGCCAGCGCTGGTGCACCAGGCCGTCGTGGGCGATGAAGTAGAGCGCGCCATAGGCAGTCATGCCCGCGCCGATCCATTGCAGCGGCGGCCGGCCGTTCGTCCCCAGGTAGATCAGCGCGATCGCGATGCCGGCAAACACCACCGCGAACAGGTCGTTCTTCTCGAAGCGCCCGCGACGCGGCACATGGTGCGAACGATGCCAGCCCCATCCCCAGCCGTGCATGATGTACTTGTGCGCGGCCCAGGCCACCCACTCCATCGCAGCCAGGGTGCAGAGGAAGACCGCAGTGTTGGTGAGCAGGGACATGGCCGGCGTCGCAGGCGGATGCGACAGCGTACCCAGACCTCGTGGAAGGCCGCGTCAGTGCCGCGTGGCCCGAAGGCCGGGGCGCCCGTGACTCGGCCCCGATCCTGGCGCTCGGGCTGGCGTCTGGAGGACAGGCTGGCTTTCCCGCGCTTGCGCTGGTTGCGTCACGACTGCCTGCTCGTCGTGGCCACCCTGGCCCTGCACGTGCTGTGGCTCGCGCTGCTGGACCGCAGCCTGGTGTGTCCCTGCGGCGTGGTCTCGCTGTGGCAGTTCAGCGACGATCCTGCGCAGAACTCCCAGCAGGTCGCCGATGCCTACTCGCTGCTCCACGTCGTCTTCGGAATGGGGCTCTACCTCGTCTTCACCTGGCTGCGCCCGCGCTGGCCGCGCATCGACCGCGCCATGCTGGCACTGATCAGCAGCACCGCCTGGGAGATCGTCGAGAACACGCCGGGCGTCATCGCCCTACTGAACAATGCGACCAACGCCGCGCCGGATTACCATGGCGACAGCATCCTCAACTCGCTGGCCGACACCGGCTTTGCGATGCTCGGCTTCGCGATCGCCGCCCGTCTGCCTTTGCGGTGGATCCTCGCACTGGCACTGGCGCTCGAACTGGTCGTGAGCCTGCGCATCCACGATGGGTTCCTGCTTGCCGGTGGGCGTCTGGTGTTCGGGCTCTTCGGGCAAGGCGGGTAAGCGTCGCCGCGCGCGGTGGGCTCGCTCAGATCCGGCCGCCGGGCGTGCGCGGCAGCAGCGCCGTCGCCAGCCCCAGCAGCGGCAGGAACGCGGTGACGTGGTACACCCAGACGATGCCGCGCGCGTCGGCCAGTTGGCCGAGCGCGGCCGCGCCGATCCCGCCGATCCCGAACATCAGGCCGAACATCACGCCCGACACCATGCCCACGCGGCCCGGGACCGCCTCCTGCGCGTAGACCACCAGCGCGGCGAACGCCGACGACATCACCAGGCCGATCACCACCGCCAACACGGCCGTCGCCACCAACCCGACATACGGCAGCGCCAGCGCGAACGGCGCCACGCCCAGGAACGAGATCCAGATCACCGCCTTGCGCCCGATGCGGTCGCCGACCGGACCGCCGGCAAACGTGCCCAGTGCGATCGCGCCGAGGAACAGGAACAGGCAGACCTGGCTCTGCTGCACACCCAGGCCGAACCGCTCGATGAGGTAGAACGTGAAGTAGTTGGTGAACGAGGCGATGTAGACGAACTTCGCAAACATCAGCACCGCCACCACCGCGATCGCCTGGACGACCTTGCCGCGCGGCAATCCGCTGCCGCGGCGGCCCGCCAGACTCGCCAGCCGCGCCTGGCCATGCTGCACCGACCAGCGCGTGAGCCGCAGCAGCACAAACACCGCCAGCGCGGCGACCAGCATCAGCCAGGCGACCGCCGACTGCCCGTGCGGGATCACGACCGCGGCCGCCAGCAGCGGCCCGATGGCCTGACCGGTGTTGCCGCCGACCTGGAATGTCGACTGCGCGGTGCCGAAGCGCCCACCCGATCCCATCCGCGCCACGCGCGAGGCCTCGGGATGGAACGTCGCCGAGCCAACGCCGACGATCGCTGCCGCCAGCAACAGCATCGGATAGCTGTGCGCCGCCGCGAGGGTCGCGATGCCGACGAACGTCACCGCCATGCCGGCCGGCAGCAGATACGGCATGGGGTGACGGTCGGTGTACAGACCGATCCACGGCTGCAGCAGCGAGGCGGTGATCTGGTAGACCAGCGCGATGCCGCCGATCTGCGCGAAGCTCAGATCGAAGTCGGCCTTGAGCATCGGAAAGATCGCCGGCAACGTGGCCTGGATCAGGTCGTTGAGCAGGTGCGCGAACGCGGCAGCGCCGACGACGCCGAGCGCGAACCCCTGCGGTGGGGACGCGGGACCGGGCACGGCGGCGGGATCGGACAGCGGCGGGGTCTGCGACATTCGTGTGATCGATCGAGCCGGCGCCGCATCGCTGGGACTGACGGTGGGCGCGAACGCGCCGGCCGCGACAGGCCACGCCGGCGGCGCCGGATTCGTCTGCATGGGGGGAGGCGCGAAGCCTAGGCCATCGCGGCAGGCGTGTCATGCGACGGGCGTGGTGCCGGCCGCCCGGCCACAGCGAACATCCGGACGCGCGTGGTCGTTGCGCCCGGTCGCCCGAAGACGCGGGATTCGACGTGATCGCGCCCTCGGCCGCCGAGCCGGGACCCCGGGTCGCCCCCAGCTTGCGAGCGGGTCCGGGCTGGCTATGCTCGAATGCGACACCCGCGGTCTGCAGGAGGCTGCCGTGACACACGCACTCCAGTTCGATGCCGTATCAGGCGGCGCGTTGCCGCCGTACTGTCCCGCGCCGCCGCCGGCAGGCATGGACGCGCGCCAGTCCGCGGATTGGTGGCACGGCCTGGCGCCTCAGGAGCAGCAGGCCTACCAGACCTACCAGTCCGCCAGCTTGGGTGCGCTGGATGGTCTACCGGCGGAGGTCCGCCATGCGGCAAACCTCGACGTACTGCGGGCGGATGCGATCAACGGCACCGACCGGCAGAACGCCCAGGCCTTGCTGGACCGGATCGAGGGCAGTTGGCACGACCCGGACGCGGCGGACATCTATCTGCTCGGCTACACGCCGCCAGGGGCCGGCAATTCGCCGGACGCCCGGGTCGTCGCCAGCCTCGGCAATCCCGACACCGCGGACAACGTGGGCATCTATGTGCCCGGCACGGGCAGCGATCTTTCCAACATCGGCGGCTCGCTCGACCGTGTCGACGACTTGCGCGCGGAAGCGGACATGGTTCCGGGCGCAGGCGAGAACGCCACCATCGTCTGGCTCGGCTACGACGCGCCGGACACTGTCTGGAGCGCGCGCCGCGACGATTTTGCCGCGGACGGCGCGCAGGACTTGAGGTCCTTCACCGAAGGGCTGCGCACGTCCAGCCAGAGCCCGGGCGCGCGCGTGACCATCATCGGCCACTCCTACGGCTCGACCGTGATCGGCCACGCCGATGCGCTGGGAACCGGCGGCCTGGCGGTCGACGATGTCGTCGTCATGGGCAGCCCCGGACTCGGCGTGGGGAGCGTCGAGGACTTGCACGTCGACGATGCGCACTTCTGGTCGGGCATGGCCAACAACGACGAGATCAGGTTCACCCCCCGCTGGATCCATGGGCCCAATCCCGTGAACGCGGGCTACGGTGGCCAGCGGATCGACACCGGCGACGCCTCTGGGCATTCGCAGTACTGGAACCCAGGCGGCGAATCGCTACGCAACCAGGCGTACATCATGACCGGAAACCCCGGCATGGTCTCCACGGTGGCGCCCCGTTGACGCCTCGCGCCCGATCTTGCGCCGGCACGTTGCAAAGGCCAGCAACGACCCAGGCGTGACCCCACTGCGCGCGCGCCTGCATGCCGGCGCCATCGCCAGCGTACTGCTCGCCGTGTCCGCCGGCACGGCTTGTCAGGCCGCATCCGACGGAGTACAGATGGACACCATGGAGACCAAGGACAGCCTGCAGGCGGCACGCGAGTTCGTGCCTCGGGTCGAAGCATTCCTGGAGACCCTGCCGATCGGCCGGGAGAAGTTCTCGGTGCGGGTCAACCGCTGCGAAGGCACGGAAGGCGAACAGCGCAACGACCTCTACTACATCTGGGTGGGGCTGCAGGGCGTGGCCCATGCGCAGGATGCCGGTCGCATCCTCGACGACGTGCACGCTCGCTGGAACGCGGCCGGCTGGCCAGTCACGCGATACCGGCAGTTGCCCAACGGCGGCGTCAACGTCGCGGCCACCGACAGCGAGACCGGCGATGCCTATTCGCTGGATTCGGGCTTCGACAAGGGGCCGCAGTCGTACATCGTCGGTTTCTTCAATACACCCTGCTACCGCAGCGCTTCGGGTGACGTGCAGTTCGGCGAGATCCGCCAGCGCCTGGACACCGCGACGGCGCCGTAACGGTCCGCGCGCCGACCGCGACGCCGCCGCAGGCTGCAGGGGGGGGACCGCAGGGCGCTATCATTGCGGACATGCCCCAGGCCATGCCCTTGCTACTGCGCGCCGCCCAGATCGAAGACATCGACGACATCTTCGCGGTGCGCACGTCGGTGCGCGAGAACGCGCTGACGCTCGAGGAACTGGCCGAGCTGGGCATCACCCATGCCTCGGTCGCACAGATGCTCGCGCAGGCGCCGTGCGCATGGGTGGCATGCGAAGCGTCGACGATCGTGGCGTTCGCGATGATCGACGAGCAGGCGGGGTCGCTTTTCGCCGCCTTCGTGCTGCCGAGCCACGAAGGCCGCGGCATCGGCCGGGCGCTCGTCGCGCGCGCCGAGCAGGCGCTGTTCGCCCGCCATCCCGTCGCCTGGCTCGAGACCGCGCGCGAATCGCGCGCGGCAGGGTTCTACCGGCGCCTGGGATGGGGCGACGAGCGCGACGTGGGCGGCGGCGACATCCGGCTGCAGAAGCGGCGCGCCTGACGCAGCCCTCGGGACCGGGCGGCGATCCCGATCGCCCCCTCGCGACATGCGAGGCCATCGACCTGCCAGCCAGGCCGGTGTCGGCGTGCTCGCCCGATGTCGGCGTGGGCTTGCCGGTATAGCCGGCCTGCAGCACGTCGCCGTCCCGGCCTTCGGTGCCCGGATCCTGTCCCAGGCCGCCAGCGGACGCCGCCAGATCGACCGCGCTGGACGCAAGATCACGGCGATGGGCCGTCCGCACCCGTCCCCGGCCCATGCGCTGCCGGGTCGTGGGACGGTCGACGGTCGATACGCGTCCACTCGATCATGAGCAGCGCCATGCCGGCGTTGAGCACAAGTTCGCCCGGCCAGATCGCCGCGTAGCCGCTGGCTGTCAGCATCGCTTCGACCAGCCCGACCACGTCGACGATGGCACCGGCGGCGACCAGCGCGCAGCAGAGCTTGATCCCGCGTCCGTACACGGTCGCGGTCATCATCCACAGCGCCGCGGCCGCCAGCAGCGACGTGACGACCAGGTACGCAGGATTCATGGCGCGTCCTCCCGATCCCTGCCCACGACCCGCTCGACCAGGCGTTCGGCCATGCGATCGCCCCGGCGGTGCAGCAGCCGCTGCAGGATGGCGGTCGCCTGCAGGCCGAAACAGCCGACCAGAAACGCAATACCCGCCTGCAGATGCGCCCCGGCACCGGCGAAGAAGCGCTCGTTGAGCGCAGGTCCGACGAATACCGCCACCAGTGCCCCGCAAGTCACCCGCACCATCGCGCGATGCCGCGACGGCGTGTCGTCCAGGATCAGCGGCAGCAGCGCACCGCTGACGCCAGCGAGCACGATCCAGAGCTGGACCAGCATGCTGTTCATAGCCCCGCCCTCACTTCGGCACCAGGACGACGGCACCGCCGTTGCCGTCGCGCACGACGGGCAAGCCGCCAGACGTAGGCGCGAGCATGATCGTCCCGCCCACCAGCCAGTCGCACCGCCCGCCATTCGAATTGGCGGTGAACACGTGCCACTGCTGTCCGGGCTTGAGCGCTGCCAGCTCCAGGATGACCTGGCAGCCCCCCGCCCCATACTGGTACCACTTGCCGGACCGCTGGCCCAGCACAGCGGCGTCGAGCGCCAACTCGACCGCGCCCCCACGTGCCTCCCTGAGCATGAGCGTCTGCGCATCGGCCGCGATCGTCGCATCGCCCGCCGGGCGCAAGGTCAGCGACGCCGCGGACACGCCGCCCAGGCGCATCTCGCCGCCGTCCCGGGTCACGGTCAGCCTGCGGCCCAGCAGGCGATCGCAGGCCGCACCGCCGGCCACGGACAGGCCCACCACGTAGACGTCCGCATCGCGCTCGAGCGGCACGGTGCATGCGAGTGGCGCCCCCAAACGGAGATCGCCGCCACCGGCATCCAGTCTCAACCGAATCGCGTGTGGCACCGCCCCGTTCCAGTCGCTGCCCAGCCAGACACTGGGCTCGACTGCCTGGCCCGCGAATGCGGGCAGCATCGCGGCGAGCACCGCCGCCCATCGGATCCCCGACTTGCTCATCGTCCTGTCTCCCTGTTCGTCGGCCGCGGAATGCAGCCGATCACCCCCACGCCCACCACGCCGCCGTGGCCGCGGTCGCGGCCAGTGCCGCCGCGATCGCCGCGATCCAGGTGGTCGCGCGCCCGCGGCGCGCCATCGGCGGCAACCGCCGGGCGATGGACTGCGCCGCCTCGGGCGTCAACTCGAACTCGATGACGCGCTTCATGCCCCGGTCTCGTCGACCGGGCGCCCCACCGGTAGCGGGTCGCCATCGAAGTAGATCCGCACGTCATCGCACCCCTCGCCGTGCAACTCGATCCGGAGCTGGTGGATCGCCGCCCGCTTGCGCCTGCGGCCCAGCAGCCGCAGCGCGCGCACGGCGCCATCGGGATCGCGCCGCACAGTGCAGGCGAAATGCAGTTCGGCATGACCGAGACGATGCCGGCGCCAGGGTCGCAGGCGTTCGAGCGCAGCGCCGCCATGCGCGAGCCGCAGCAGCGCGTCGTGCCGACAACGCTGGAAGACTGCCTCCATGCGCACGCGCCCATCGAGCACGGCGCCACGGAAGGCCTCGACCAGCATGTCGAGCGGATAGCGCTGCGTCTTCACTCAGGTGCCCTCCATCCAGGCAGGCCTGCGCGGAAAACCCACGTGATAGCAGAGCCACTGCAGCACCACTTGGTGTTCACCGACCTGGAGGATGGTGAAGCTCTTCTCGAGCCCGATGATGCTGCCGCGCGGCGCATCGGTCAGGCAGCGGTTGAGCAGCGCACGCGCCGTCTCGACTTCCTCGTGGGTGCGCAGGCGCGTGGGGTTGTCGGTCCCCACGACGATGCGCTTGACGAACTTCACCTCGCTCAGGTCGAACATTGCGTGCTCTCGATTCGTGTTCGGTCGCCAAACACCGGAGCGCATCGCCGTCGGCGTCGCGCCTTCCATGCAGATCACTGCGAAAGCGCGCCCGCGCACGCGGCGCGGGCGCGATGCGATCAGGTCACCGGCACCGGCGCGCTGATCCTCCTCGGTGCACAGGCCGTCTGCAGGATGTCGAGCACACGCGCCAGCCCCTCGGGCAGGCCGTTGTCCTCGGCATGCACGTTGACGTGGTACTTGGCCGAGTTGTCCGACGACCGGGTGTTCTCCTTGTGGGTAGCGACCGAGCCCTGGATGCGGACCTTGGCGCTGAACACCCCCCAGCCGACCTGCATCGTTGCGTCCAGGGTCGCCGAGGCGTCGGTGCTCTCCTTGCTGGAGAACGAGGACTTCACCTCCATGTCGAAGGTGACGTCCACCGTGTTGATCGACAGGTTGGGCACCTTGACGATCGCCAGCAACGGCACCTCCAGTTCCACTTCCTCTTCGTGGATGCCGGGGTTGGCCGGGTCGATGCTGTCCACCGGCCGCTTGAAGCGGAACGTGGCGGTGCGCGTGTCGCCGACGCCATGGGGGTCGTTCGCCGGATCGGCGGGCGGCAGAAAGCCGATGACCTTGATGAAGTCGGCGGTGGCCTGTGCGAGCCGGACCTGCGCGTCGCAGGCCGCGTTCAGCGGTCCGCCGATGAGATCGCCCATCGGCAACCCTTGGAACTGATCGGAAATGTTGACGAGTTCGTTTGCCATGTCAGTGCTCCTTGAAGTCCGCTAGACCGGAAGGTCGCCGTCCTCGGGCGGCCAGCTCTGGCCGACCGTGCGAAAGACGCCTTGGGTCTGCGCGAGATGGTTGATGAGTCTGGCGGCGCCGTCCGTCGGCTCGGAGCCCTCCACGCGCAGCACCACGTGGACGGATCCTTGTCCACCAGCGACCGCCGCGCCGGTGTCGACGTTGATACAGGGCCGGGGCCCGCTGCTGCGGCGTGTCCAGGCGCGCTCGGGCGGATCGTCGCGAGCAGGCGTCTGCTCTTCACGCGCGGTCAATCCGCCCAGGTCGGCGTCGAAGGTGATCTCGACGTCCTTGATGCGTAGCACGTTGGTGGAGACCAGCGGCAGCAGCGGCGCCCGATAGAGATCCTCGTCGCCGGGCTGCGCGTCGGGATGCATCGACGGCAGCCGGATCACCACGCTCTTGGGCCGGTTGTCCTCGTCGAAGAACTCGCCCAGGTGCGCGGTCTGGTGCTGCTCGATCCGGTCCTGCGCCTCGATCACCGCGCCTGCGAGCGCTTCGATCAGGCTGTTGAGCGTCGTCTGTGTCGTCATGTTCGGAGTCCTCGTCGGCGGGCGCCGGGTGTGCGTTCAACCGGCCGCCGGATCGGCGGGAAAGGACTCGACCCGCGCCAGCCAGCCGCGCAGGAAGCGCTGCAGCGAGGGCCGTCGCGCGACCAGCGTGCGGTAGTAGTCGATGCGCCCCTTGCGATAGGCGAGATACACCGCGACCGGGTCCGCCGCCTGGAGCGCGGCAAGCGTGCCGCGGCCGAACGCCCCGTCCACCTGCAGCCGCGGCTGCGCCCCCAGATCGTTGAGCACGCGTTGCAGCAGCTTGATCGCGTTGGCGCCGGCGTTGACGTGGAAGTCGAACACGATCTCGGCCAGCGGCTGCAGCGCGATCGCGTCGCCATGCACCGTGTCCCAGTACAGTCGGCGATAGAGCACTGCAGCCTGCGCATCGGTCAGCGCATGCAACGCTTCCAGGCTGGGCGCCACGCCCAGCAGGGCCTGCGCATGCCGGCGAAAGGTGGCGAAGGTGATCCCCTTGTTGGTCGCGCCGCCCGGGTCGGCCGGGTCGTTGACGTAACCGCCCTCCAAGCGCAGCAGATGGGGGAAGAAGCGTTCAAAGTCGGCCATGACATCCTCGTTGCGCAGCTGCGCTGTGCGGTGGATGCAGCCTCGCCGACGCCCTGCCCGGGGCCCATCGGCAGGATGCCGAGACCGCGACGCGCGCATGCCGACCTTGCATCACCTGCGCGCGCGAGCGTTCGGCGTTCGCGCCCGCGGCATCGGACCTGGCGCCGCCAAGGATCGGCATCGCACCGATGGTCAACGGTGCGACCGGCGACAACAGTGCCGTGCACGCGCCGTTGCGCGCGTCCGAACCCGGCACCCGCATGGCGACACACCTTCTGCCGCTTCCCTGCCCGCCAGCGCGCACGCGCACAACCCGCGTGCCGTCAGCGGGCGCCGTGCGCACCATCGGCGCCGGCCTCCTCCAGGCGACTGATCCCTTCGCGCAGCGCATAGCGGGTCAGGCCCGCGATGCCCACGACGCCGAGCTTGGCGAACACATGCTCGCGATGCGTTGCCACGGTCTTTTCGCTGATGTGCAGCCGCGCGGCGATCTGCCGCGTCGACCAGCCTTCGGCATAGAGTTGGGTGACCTCGCGCTCGCGTCCGGTCAACGGCGACGGCCCCAACGCGGCATCGCGATTGCGGTAGGCATCGATGAATACCGCCTCCAATCCCGGACTGAGCACCATGCGGCCACCGGCCACGCCGCGCAGTGCGGCGAGCAGGACCTCGACCGGATCGCGCTTGAGCACATAGCCGCGCACACCGGCATCGAAGGCCTCCTTGACCGCGCTATGGCTGCCCGCGTGCGCCAGGCACAGCACGCGCGCCTGCGGCGTTCTCGCCAGCAGGCGGCGGGTCGCCTCGATGCCATTCATGCCCGACATCGCAGGCTCGACCACCGCGATGTCGAACGCCAGGCGCCGCGCGAGCCGCAGCATCTCCAGGCCGTCGCCGGCCACCCCTGCGATCTCGAGCTGTGGGTCGCCGGCGAGCAATGCGCGCACACCGTCGCGCACCATCGTCTGGCCGTCGGCCAGCAGGATGCGCAGCGTCATCGTGCACCTCCGCGCATCCCCTGGCCCGATCCCAACGCCTCGCGCTGTTGCGCGGTCACCTCGTTCCCATGCCGTCGCCGGATCATCGCTCCCTCCCTAGCGTCGATGACGCGGCGAGCGCCGCCTCCGGACCGAGCATCGCCAGTGCGCCGACCTAAGTCCTTCCGGAAAGCTTCCGGGCGGGCGGCTCGACGCGACAGCCATCGATGCGCGACTCGCGCTGATCGCAGGCGCGCGCGTTCCAACGGACACGGACACGCGAAGACACCGGCATCTGTGCCGGCGCCACAGGAGGGCGAATGGCGAACAAGACCCCAGCGATCTTGGGCCGATTCCGGATGGGCGACTGGATCGTCGTTCCCGCAGAGGGCCGCCTGCTGCGCGCAGGCCATCACCGCCGCCTGGAACCCAGAACGATGACATTGCTGTGCGCGCTGGCTGCGAGCAACGGCGCGGTCCGCAGCGCCGACGCGTTACTCGATGCCTGTTGGCCCGGACAGGACCTGGGCGACAACGCGGTGCACAAGCACGTGGCGCTGCTGCGCGCCGCACTGGGCGACAGCGCCCAGGCCCCGCGCTACATCGACACATTGCACCGGCGCGGCTACCGGCTGCTGGTCCCAGTGGCGCCGGTCATCGCACACGCCGGGATCGCCAGCGCGGATGCGGATGCCGCCGCCCTGGTCGCGGGCACCCGTGCACTGGACGATATCCTCGCCCCCGCGCCGCGGACACCGGACGCCGCCGTCGATGCCCTCGTCTTCGCGCGCCTGGCCCACGACAACCGTCGATTGCGCACGCTGTGCGCGGCATTGCTACGCCGGTGCCGCGCATCCGCGCAGCACTGGCCCCCGGCCAGCTGAGTCCACGGCGGCGCAGCGGACGACGTGCGGCTTCCTGTGCGCGCCTACGCGACCTCGAGCACCACCTTGCCGAAATGCGCGCCGGCCTCGAGGTAGGCGTGCGCGGCCGCGGCGTCGCCCAGCGGGAAGGTGCGGTCGACGACGGCGCGCACGCGCCCTTCGGCGATCCACGGCCACACCACCCGCTCGACCGCCTCGGCCAGGCGCGCCTTCTCGTCTGCACTGCGAGGACGCAGCGTCGAGCCGGTGAGGACCGCCTGCTTCTGCATCAACCGCATGACCGGCACGTCCAGCACCGCGCCGCCCAGCGCGGCGATGTAGACAATGCGGCCGCCGCGGTTGAGCGCACGCAGCGTCGCTTCGAACGTCGGTGCGCCGACCATGTCCAGCGCCACGTCGATGCCGCCGTGCGTGCGCGCGAGCTCGGCGAAATCCTCGGTCCGCGTATCGACCGACACATCGGCGCCCAGGGCGCGCGCATGCGCGGCCTTGTCCGCACCCCGGCTGCACGCAAGCACATGCGCGCCGGCCGCGCGCGCCATCTGGATCGCCGCCACGCCAATGCCCGAGGTCGCGCCGTGCACCAGCAGCCATTCGCCCGCCCGCAAGGCGCCATGCTCGAACACGTTGGCGTAGACCGTGAACACCGTCTCGGGCAGCGCGGCGGCGTGAATCCAATCCAGCCCATCGGGCATCGGCAACACGTGCCGGGCATCGGCCACTGCGTGTGTCGCATAGCCGCCGCCGCCCAGCAGCGCGCAGACCCGGTCGCCCGGCCGCCATCGCCCTGCGCCGTGCACGATCTCGCCCGCCACCTCCAGGCCGAGCGTCTCCGGCGCACCGGCCGGCGGCGGGTAACTGCCGATGCGCTGGACGAGGTCCGGTCGGTTGACGCCCGCCGCACGCACCCGGATCAGCACCTGCCCCTCGCCCGGTACCGGCATGGGCAGCTCGACCGGATGCAGCGCATCCGCGTCACCCTTGCCATCGCGGATGGCGATGGCGGTCATGGTCGATTCCAGCATGGCGGTCCTCGGGTCGGGCTGTCGCGAAGCCCTGGAGGATACCGGCCCCCGCCTGACGAGCAGGTGCAGCCCGCGGGCCCTGCGCATGGCGGTCCGGCGCAGCCGGCCAGCCCGTCGAGGGCGCTATGCCCCGCGGCGCTCGCCGGTGTTCGGAGCGCCCGCGTCGTCCACCGCAATGAAGCGCAACCCCACACCCGGCTCGGTCGCGATGTAGCGCGGCGCCGCCGCATCGTCGCCAAGCCTGGCGCGTAGCTTGCCCACCAGGATGCGCACGTAATGCGCATCCTCGGTGTGGCTGGGCCCCCAGATCTCGCGCAGCAGTTGCGGCTGGGTCAGCACGCGGCCGGCATTGCGCAGCAACAGCGACAGCAAGGCGTATTCCTTGCGCGACAGCGGTAGCGGCACGCCGTCCAGGCGCACCTCGCGGCGCGCCAGGTCGATATGCAGATGCCCGTCGTCGAACACCGGCGCTTCGTCCGGGCCATGCGCCTGTTGGCGCAGCAGCATGCGGATCCGTGCCATCAGTTCGGCGGTGCCGAACGGTTTGGTCACATAGTCGTTCGCGCCCGCATCGAGCATCGGCTGGGCGAGCCGGCGCTGCTCCAGCCCGGGCCGCGGAGCCTGCGCATCGAAACGCAATGCGGCGACAACGTGTCGGTGTCGCGGCCCGCCGGCTCGCCGTGGCGACGCACCCAGTCCACCGCCGCCTGATCGAGCCCCTTGGGCAGGCCCAGCTGCTTGGCCGCAACCATCGCCGACACCGGGCCGAGCGGAATCTTTTGGCGGGTCATTTCCGCGCTCGCGTCGAGAGGCCTCGCCCCGGGTCCACCTGCCAGCGTCGAGGGCACGCCCTGTGCCGTCAGCAGCTGCGACCACAGCAGGCACAGCGGCAACATGACACGCACCATCGGGCGGACGACGTCGGCCCAGTAGTTGCCGATGTCGATGTGCGCGGTCGTTCGATCACGCGCATCGTCGGGCAAAGCCGCAACAAAGGGGGCCGCTGGTTACGCGCCGTTCTCGGTGCGTGAGCGCGGCGTCGAGCGCGAACGCGTCCGACAGCGGCCCGGCCCAGCCGGCCACGAGGTCGAGCTCGTGCGAGGCAGCCGTCTGCGGCGCGAAACGTACGTCAGAGCCCCAAGCCTGGGCATAGAACCCGTGCATGCCGGTGAACTTGATGCCGGCCTGCACGGCCGGCCCCTCGTCGCTCTGGCTGGTGCCGCGCCAGACATAATCGCTGGTCAGCGTTGCACTGCCCGACAGCTCGGTGGCCGCAACACTGCCGACCGACGACACCAGCAAAGCAAGCGACAGGGCAACCCGGCGCGGGGTGACAGCACGACGATCCATGGCATCGGTCCTGGCGGACAGGCGCCGCCGATGCCGCGCAGTCTCGGTCCGGAGGCCATAAAGTCTCCATGCGGCCAGACGGGTGTCATCGTAAATTCGTCGTAAATCCGCCTCGCCGCTTGCCTGCCGAGTGCGGGAGACCGAGTCTGCTTGTGTACATTCGCGCCGCCTCGCGCGCACCGCGCATCCACACAGCGTGACCATCGACATCCCGTACCGATCTTTGCTTGACACATCACCGGCTCGGCCCGACGCTGACAGCATGAAGATTGATATCGATGCGCTCGGCGTGCGCGAGCTCGATGCCCTGTTGGCCGCAGCCGAGAAACGCAGGGCAGTGCTGGCCAGCCGACGACCGTTGGCCGCCGTGCGCCAGGACCTGATCGCCTTCGCCGCCTCCCAGGGCTATGCGATCGAGGAACTCGTCGGCATACCGTCCGCACCGCACAGTGCCCGGACGCCTGCCAGAAAGCGCAAGCGCGCCAAGGCCGCCGTCAAGTACCGCGACCCGGACAACCGGCGCAATACCTGGTCGGGCCGTGGCCGCATGCCGCGCTGGCTGGCCGAGAAGACCAAGCGCGGCCAGAACGCTGCGGATTTCCTGATCCCGGGGCTCGCCCGTCCGACCGCGAAGAAAAGCGCCCCGATCGGCCAGCGGACGGTGTTCAAGCAGGCCTGACGCGCACGCGCGACGGGCGAGCCACCCGCTGCCGTCGGGCCGCGCGCCTCGAGGCATGGACACGTGGCGAGTACCGAAGCGAGGGGGCGACCGAAGACCAGGCGGTCCTGACGCACCATCCCGTTTCCGGATACCGGGATTCCGGATATACGGTACTGCCACTTCCAACGAGGACATCCGGATGCCCGGCAAGTCGATCCACAAGCCCGAGTACAAGCTCCTGCTGGCCCTGCTGATCGAGATGCGCGACAAGGCCGGACTCAAGCAGGCCCAGTTGGCCGGGCAGCTGGAACGGTCGCAGTCCTACGTCAGCGATGTCGAGCGGGGCGTGCGCCGGCTCGATCTGCTGCAACTGCAGGAGTACTGCCAGGCCTGCGGCCAGGACCTGGTGGCCTTCGTCAGGAAGTTCGACAAGGCGACGCGCGCCCCGGAGGCGCGGCGCTGAGGCAGGCGCACTGCCTGGGCGGCGCCTGCAGCCAGCGCCCCAGTCGACCGCCTCGTGGCGGTCATTGCTTCGATCCAGTCGCGGTAGTGGCGCAGGCAAACATTGCACGCGACCTGGCCGTAACGTCCGGGCCATTCGCTCCGGACATCGCCCGGCACGCCCTTCCAGTCTGCCAGCCCGGAGCGCTGCCCACCCGACTGCACACCGCGAGGCCCAACCGCCCGCCGAAGCACAACCGGGGCTTTCGACGCGGCGGGCGGGCGCCGTCGAGCCGACCCCTGCGCCGCCGGGGCCTGTAAAATCGCCGTCTTTTGCGCGCCTCTCCGTGGATTCCTCGCCCCGCCCCGCCCTCCAGGGTCCGACGTTCGTCCGGCTGCTGGCCCGCCTGACCGACGCCGAGGCGGCGCGGGCGGCGTTGGTGCCGGCCGATCGGCTGAGCGAGTGGATCGACTGGACGCGGGCGGTGGCGCTGTCGAAGGTGCTCGACGCACGGCCGGCGGCGGCGGACACGCCGGCCACGCCCAGCGCGCACGACCCGACCGCCGCCTGCGCGCGGGTCCGCGCGACGCTGGCGCAGGCCATCGCCAGTGCGCCCGAACTGGCGACGCCGCAGTCCGTCACGCCATCAGACCATGCCGATCCGGGCGACACCGCCAGCGACGCTGCACCCGATTTCGCACCGCTGCGCCAGCGCTGCCTGACGCTACAGCGCGCGATGCAGGCCGCCACCGGGCGACTGCGCGGGGAACTGCGCGAAGCGCTGGCCCAGCGCTCGGCGCAGGCGGCGCGGCTGGCCGAGGTGGATGCGGTCATGGAAGGCGCGCTGGCCCCGCGCGAATCCGCGTTGCTGGGCGCGGTGCCGATGCTGCTCGAAGCGCATTTCGAGCGGCTGCGCGCGGCCGCGGCCGACTCCCAGGCCACGGCGCACGGCCCCTGGCTCGATGGTTTTCGCAGGGACATGCAGGGCGTACTGAGCGCCGAACTGGATGTCCGTTTCCAACCGGTGGAAGCGCTGCTCGCCGCGCTTCGTGCCCCCTGACGCAGTCATGTCCATGTCCTCACGTACTCGCGCGCTCTCCCTTCTTCCCGCCTTGGCGTTCGCGCTGGGCCTGGCCGCGATCGCCTGGATCGCGCTGGGCTACATCGGCACCAACCCCTTGGCGCTCGCGGTGACGCTGCTGATTGGCGTGTGCTACGCGGCCGGCGCGCTCGAACTGTGGCGTTACCGCCGCGCGACAGGGACGCTGGCCGACGCCGTCGCTGGGCTGTCGACCACGCCGCCGTCGCTGGGCGACTGGCTCGACCGGCTGGACCCGTCGCTGCGCGCGGCCGTGCGCCTGCGGGTCGAAGGCGCGCGGACTGCGCTGCCGACCCCTGCGCTCACCCCATATCTGGTCGGCATGCTGGTGCTGCTGGGCATGCTCGGCACCTTGCTGGGCATGATGGCGATGCTGCGCGGCACCGGGCTGGCGCTGGAGACCGCAACCGACCTGCAGGCGATCCGCGATTCGCTGGCCGCGCCGGTCAAGGGGCTGGGCTTTGCGTTCGGCACATCGATCGCGGGAATCGCGAGTTCGGCGATGCTGGGCCTGGCATCGGCCCTGGTCCGCCGCGAGCGGTCCACGATCGTGCACGGACTCGACGCCGCGATCGCGACGACGCTGCGCCCGCATTCCCACGCCTACCGGCACGAGGAAACCCTGCGCCTGCTGCAGCGCCAGGTCGACACGATGCCGGCGCTGGTCGACCGGCTGCAGGCGATGATGGCGACGATCGAGCAGCAGGCCGGCGCGACGGACGAGCGCCAGGCGGCGCAGCAGGCCGCGTTCCACGCCCGCACCGAGACCGTGTACACCCAGCTCGCCGCCTCGGTGGAGCGCTCGCTGCAGACCAGCGTGGCGCAGAGCGCGCAGGCCGCCACCGCGGCGCTGCAGCCGGTGTTCGAGACCACGATGGCGGCGCTGGCCCGCGAAACCACGGCGCTGCAGGCGCGAGTGGCCGAAGCCGTGGACCGCCAGTTGCAGGCGTTGACGCAGGGCTTCGAGGCCTCGACGCACGCCGTGGCCGCACGCTGGGACCAGGCGCTCGACGGCCAGCAGGCGGCCAGTGCAGCCCTGACCGGCGAGTTGCAGGCAGCACTGGCGGGGTTCAACGCCAGCTTCGAGCAACGCGCCAGCGGGCTGCTCGACGCGGTCGTCGCGCGCCTCGATGCCACCGCCGCGCAGGCCGCGACGCTGCACGGCACCGTCGCTGACGGCGTGGATCGCCAGTTGCAGGCGGTCACCGCCGGTCTGGCGGCCTCGACAGCCGAGGTCACCGAGCGCTGGCAGCAGGCGCTCGCCGGCCAACAGGCCGCCCAGGCCGCGCTGGTGAACGATCTGCGCGAGACGCTGGCAGGTGTCGGCGAGACCTTCGAGCAGCGCACGACGACGCTCGTGGACGGCGTCGCGACGCGACTGGAGGCAACCACCGGCCAGATCGCCGACGGGTGGCGCCAGGCATTGGCGCAGCAGACCGACGCACACGATGCGCAGGCCGACCGCCACGAGCAGGCCCTGACCACGGCCGCGGTGGCGTTCGAGCGCCATTCGGCCGCCTTGCTTGAGCGCGTCGATACGTCGCACGGCGCGTTGCAGTCCGCGCTTGCCGAGCAGGACCGCGCACGGCTGGCCGCCTGGACCGACAGCCTGGCCGCACTGGCCGGCGCGCTGCGTGAGGACTGGGCGCAGGCGGGCGCCGAGACCGCCCGCCAGCAGCAAACGATCTGCGACACGCTGGCGGCCACCGCCGACACCATCACCGCGCAGACCCGTGAGCAAGCCGGCCAGACGATCGCCGAGATCTCGCGCCTGATCGACACCGCCTCGCAGGCCCCACGTGCCGCGGCCGAAGTGATCGCCGAACTGCGCCAGTCGCTGTCCGACAGCATGGCCCGCGACACCGCGATGCTGGAAGAACGCACCCAGATGCTGTCCACGCTCGATACGCTGTTGGGCGCGGTCAACCATGCCTCGACCGAGCAGCGGGCGGCGATCGACGCACTGGTGTCGACGTCGGCCGACCTGCTCGAGCGCGTGGGCACCCGCTTCACCGACCACGTCGAGGCCGAAACCGGCAAGCTCGGCGCGGTCGCCGACCAGGTGACCGTCGGCGCGGCCGAAGTCGCCAGCCTGGGTGAGGCCTTCGGCGCCGCCGCGCAGGTGTTCGGCGAGGCCAACGCGCAACTGGCCGAGCGCTTGGCGCGGATCGAGGACACGCTGGAGAAGGCCCTGGCGCGCAGCGACGAGCAGTTGGCCTACTACGTCGCCCAGGCACGTGAGGTCGTGGACCTGAGCGTGCTGGCGCAGCGGCAGATCGTCGAGGAGCTGCAACAACTGGGCGGCCGCCAGGCCGGCGCGGCATGAGCCTGGAGCTCGACGGCGACGAGTCGAGCGCAGCCCCCGTCTGGGCCGCATTCGGCGACCTGATGTCGGTGCTGCTCGGCGCGTTCGTGCTGATCCTGGTCGGCGTGATCGGCGTGCAGTTGCAGTTGGAGATGAAGCTCGACGCCGAGATCGCGCAACGCCAGGCCGAGCAGCAGCGCCTGCAAACGCTGGAGCAGGCCCTGGCCGCACCGCTTGCGGCAGGGCGCATCACGCTGGTCGACGGCCGCATCGGCATCCGTGGCAGCGTGCTGTTCGCAGATGCTTCCGACCAGTTGCAGCCCGAGGGCCGCGACCTGCTGCGCAGCCTGGCCGGCCCGCTGGCGGAGTACCTGGCCTCACGCGACGAGATCCTGATGGTCAGCGGCTTCACCGACGACCGTGCACTGCGCGACCGCGTGCACTTCGCCGACAACTGGGACCTGTCGGCGCAGCGCGCGCTGACCGTGACCCGCGCGCTGGTCGGCGACGGCGTGCCGGCCGATTCGGTGTTCGCCGCCGCCTTCGGCGCGCAGCAGCCGGTGGCCTCGAACGCCGACGCCGAGGGCCGCGCACGCAACCGCCGGGTCGAGATGGCCCCGGTACCGCGCAACCCGGCCGCGCGCGATGGCCGCTGAGCCCCCCCTGCCCGATCCCGCGGCGCTGCACGCCCGGCTCGACGCCTGGCGCGCGCAGGGTCTGGACCGGCACCAACCGCTGCGTGTGCAGACGGTGGCGGCGCTGCTGCAACGCGCCTCGCGCCTGCACGGGGCGCCGCGCGAGGCGCTGCTGCGGCGGGCGGGCGCATGGGCCGAGCGCGTGGACCCAGCGCCCAAGGCCGCCGCGCCCGAGCCGACGGCGCCCGGTCCGCTGGACGCGCTGACGCGCGCGATGTGCGCCGGACCCGATGCCACGCGCTACCCCGAGCTGCCCGCGCTCGATACGTTCCGGCGGCTGTGGTCGGCGGTGCGCATCGGCAGCCAGGTGCGGCGTTCGCTGGCGAAGACGTCCGACGACGCCGGCCCGCTGAACTCGGCCCGTCTGGTGCACCGCTCGCTGACCCTGATGCGTCAGGTCTCGCCCGACTACCTGCAGCATTTCCTGGCCTACGTGGACACGCTGTCGGGCCTGGCGCAGTTGCAGGAGGCCGGTGCCCTGCCGGGCCAGACAGCGGCGCCGACACCGGCGGGCAAGCCGCGCGCCCGGTCGAAGTCGCGCCGGCGGCAGGGCGAAGGCGGCTGAAGCACGCCCTCACGCGCCCGCACGCCAGGCGGCGCCTTCCGCATTACGCTCGTCTTCACCCGCCTTGCATCGCAGGGTCGGTTGCGGCAATATGGCCGGCTCGTTGCGTCCGGATCATGGCGACATGGTCCCGACCCGCCCGGGGAAGCGCGGTCTTCCCGGCGGCGGTGCCACGAGAGGTTTCGACTCCCGTACCGCGCGATGGCCTTGCCGTCGGGGCCGCCATCTCCCTGGCCAAGGGCGATACCGTTCGCGGAACATCCTTTCCGCAGGAGCCCGACTCACCGTCGGACTTCCCATTATCGAGGTGCACCATGTCCCGAGTCTGCCAAGTCACCGGCAAGCGCACGACGACCGGCAACAACGTCTCGCACGCGCTCAACCGTACCCGCCGCCGTTTCCTCCCGAACCTGCACGAGCGCCGGTTCTGGGTCGCCAGCGAAAACCGCTGGGTGAAGCTGCGTGTGTCCACCAAGGCCCTGCGCACCATCGACAAGAACGGTATCGACGCCGTCCTCGCCGAGCTCCGTGCCCGCGGCGAGAAGATCTGAGGAGTAACGCAACATGGCAGGCAAGCGCGACAAGATCCGTCTGATTTCCTCGGCCAACACCGGCCACTTCTACACGACGGACAAGAACAAGAAGAACACCCCCGGCAAGATGGAGATCAAGAAGTACGATCCCGTCGTCCGCAAGCACGTGGTCTACAAGGAAGGCAAGATCAAGTGACCTGACCGCGCGTTCGCCTACGCGAACGCCGTCGTGTCACCCCCGCATCCGCGGGGCCTGGAAAGCCCGCCGCAAGGCGGGCTTTCTGCGTTTCGGGGCGCATGCCCGATGGCGGTGGCCCAGGGCGTACAAGCGCCAAGTCCGTCCAAGCCGATCCGTTCAACGCCTCCATGCGCCCGACCTTGGCGTGCATCCGAGCCCAGATCTGCGCCGTGAGCACGCCGCGCCCTGCACAATCGTCCGATGGACTGGCATGCCCTGAACCTCGGACTGGCGATTCTGATCGCCGACTGGACGATCCGGATCGTCGCCCTGCTGTGGATTCCCTCGCGCACCCGTCCGGCGGCGGCGCGCAGCTGGCTGCTGTTGATCGGCTTCGTCCCGCTGGCCGGCCTGCCGCTGTACCTGCTGTTCGGCCATCCCTGGCTCTCGCGCGACCGCATCGCGCGACAGCGCCAGGCCTCGCAGGTGATCCGCGAAGAGCAACTGCCGCTGGCCGACCTGCGCTGGACACCGCCCGATGCCGGCGCCTCGGCCGAGATGGCGCCGCTGCTCGAACGGCTGGGCGATTTCATGCCCACACATGGCAATGCGGTGCAACTGATCGACGACTACGACGGTGCACTGCAAGCCTTGCTGGCCGATATCGACGGCGCGCGCACCCGCGTCCATCTGCTCTATTACCTGATGTTCGACGACGGCACCGGCGAGGCGGTGACCGAAGCGCTCGAACGCGCGGCCGCACGCGGGGTGACCTGCCGACTGCTGCTCGATGCAGTCGGCGCCAAGCGTGGCCTGCGCCGCTATGCGCGCCGGCTGCTCGCGGCCGGGGTGCAGGTCCACGCGATGCTGCCCGGCGGGCTGCAGTGGCGCCGCAGCGGACGCATGGACCTGCGCAATCACCGCAAGGTCGCGGTGATCGACGACACCGCGGCCTATGTCGGCTCGCAGAACCTGGCCGATGCGGACTTCATCGTCAGCGCCCCCAACCGCGAACTGGTCGCGCGCGTGCAGGGCCCGGCGCTGGCGCACCTGGAGGCGGTCTTCGCCAGCGACTGGTTCATCGAGACCGGTGAGCGGCTCGCGGTCGCCCCGACCACCGCACTGCCCGATGCCGATGTCGCCGCGCAGCTGCTGCCCAGCGGGCCGGCCTACCCATTCGAGAACGCGCGCGATACCGTCAACGCGCTGATCCACCTGGCCCGACGCCGGCTGGTGCTGACCACGCCTTACTTCGTGCCCGACGATGCCACGCTCAGCGCTCTGCGTATCGCTGCACTGTCGGGCGTGGAGGTGCAACTGATCCTCTCGGCCAGCAACAACCAGCGGCTGACTGCCTGGGCGCAAGCCTCGTACTACGGCGAACTGCTCGAAAGCGGCATCCGGATCGCGCTGTACCGGCCGCACTTCCTGCACGCCAAACACATGAGTATCGACGACGAGATGGCACTGGTCGGCTCGATCAATCTCGACATCCGCTCGTTCGCGCTCAACGCCGAGATCGGCCTGCTGGTCTACGACCGCGACGTGGTGACGCGCATGCGCGCGATCGAGGCCGGCTACCTGGCCGACGCCACCCCGGTGACGCTGGAGGACTGGCAACGGCGCCCGGCCTGGCGTCGCAGCCTGGAAGGGATCGCCCGACTGGCCGACTCGTTCCTGTAACGACTGCGCGGCGCGTGCGCCCTAGAACCCGCCGCCGGCATCGAGCCAAGCCTGCTCCTCGGGCGTATTGGTGCGGCCCAGGACGTGGTTGCGGTGCGGGAAGCGGCCGAAGCGCGCGATGACGTCCAGATGCGCCTGCGCATACTCGCGGTAGGTCGCGATCCCGACATCGGCGAACAACTCCACCGAGCGCTGCTGGTCGGCGAGATCCTCGGCGTGTTCGAACGGCAAGTACACGAAGCCACGCAGCGCATCGTCATGTTCGCGATCGAGGCCGGCGTCCACCATCGCCTGCGCGTGGTGGCGGGCCAGGGCGTCGGTCGCGAAGGCGTGCGCGCTGCCGCGGAAGATGTTGCGGGGAATCTGGTCGAGCAGGATCAGCAGCGCCAGCCCGCCCTCGGCGGTCTTGGCCCAGTGGTCGAGCTCGCGGCGGGCAGCGGCAAAATGGGCGTCGCGGAAGCGGCGCTCGCAGTCGCGGTCGAAGGCCTCTCCACCACCGAACCACTTCGCCATACCAGCCTCGCGCCAGAACGCGGTCACTATCTCGGGAGTCATCGTATCCATGGGGCGAGCCTAACGCGGCCGGGCGCGAAAAGGCGCAAAACGCTGCCAACATCACGGGCCCCGACCTATACTTTCGCCCTCTCTCATTGATGGATACCGCCATGCGTCGCATGTTCCGCCTGTTGCCCGCGCTTCTCGTCTTGTCCGCGGCCTTCCTGCTGTCGGCCTGCCAGCGCGGCGAGGCCGATCAGGCCCTGCTGCAGGCGCCGGCCGTTGGCGATCTGTACGCCGCCGAGCTCAGCGCCTTCTCCGACTACGAGTTCACCGACGACAAGCAGACTGCGATCGACCCGGCCTACGGCCTGATGAAAGTGGTGGCGGTCGAGGACGACGGCGTGGTCGTGGTGACCGAGAACGCCGCCCTGGGCACCCGCGACCGCGCCCGCTCGGACATCAAGGACCCGTCGACCGTCGTGTTCGACGACAGCGAGCGCATCTCGATCTCCAAGGCCGACCTGGCCAAGGCGTACAAGGACGACCTGATCTACGTCGTGCGCCGGCCCGCCGCCGAGTGAGCCACGCGCCATGCGAGACGAAGAAGCCCGGCGTGTGCCGGGCTTTTTTGTGCGTCGCTGCCGACCAACGGCCGTCGGCACGTCTCTGCCTAGCGACCCGGTCGGGCAGGCCCGAGCGCGAGCAGTTCGGTGCCGATCGCGACGTGGGTGATCGCCACGCCGTCCCAGTGATAGTGCAGATGCGGGCCCTGGCGCGCCGGCGAGACCAGGTCGGGATGGAACGCGGCGATGCACTGGCCACCCGGCCGCCGCACGCTGTCGTAGACGATGCCCTCACTGCCGGCCGCGCGCAGCGCGACGGCCGCACGCTGGCTGGCGCCGTAGTGATCGGGATCGTGCAGGGCCGGCCAGCCACCGCGGATGTCGTGGAAGTCGCCGGCCACATCCGCCAGATAGCTGCGCAACTGCAGCACACAGGGCGGCTCGCGCGTGTGCCGCAGGAAGCGGCTGCGGTGATAGACGGTCTCGGCGATCGCGGTATCGCGGTCGCGGGCGGCGTAGTAGACGCCGAACGTTCCGTCCGCGAAGCGCGAGCCGTCGCGGTTGGGATGGGTGAAGGCGGCCATGATCGCGGTGGTCCCGGGGCCGGCGATCCGACGCCCTGGCGGCACCAGCTGGATCCTGCCCAGTTCCTGGCGCAGCCTCGGATTGGTCATGCCCTCGAGCTCGAACAGCGCCTCGAGGTCCTGGGGGTCGGCGATCGCGTCGAAGACGCCGACCGGCGGAAACCGGCTGGACACGATGCGATGGCTCGGCCGCCACGCGATCGGGCGGACCGGAGGCGTCGCCTCAGTTCCAGCCGCGCTGGGCATCGAGATACTCGCGGACCACGTACAGGTCAGCGACGTGGCCGCCAAGCATCCGCTCCAGCGCCGACGTGCCGCCGAACGGCGGCGCGGTGTTGGCCCGATGCACCCAAGCATCGGCCTGCGCGTCGTCGGGGAACAGGATGTGCAGCGCCTTGTAGATGCCGAGCAGATAGCTGATCCGCTCCAGCACGTCGCCCGAGACGGCGCCTGCGCGGTCGCGCTTCCAGCGGAAATAGGTCGACCGCCCGGGGTTGCCGAGCAGCCGCCGTTCCTGATCGGCGCTCAGCCCCCAGCGCTCGGCGATGTTGAAGAACGCCTTGAGGGCCGGACCGGCGAGATCGCGACGGGTCGACGGGATCAGCGGCGCTTCGTTGACGTGCATGGCAGGCCTCCAAGCCCATGAATGGGACTTGATGCCTGTTATAGTCCCGAATGGGACTCGATGCAACCGCGTGCCGACGCCGGCGCCCGCGCGGTTCACGGTGGCGCCCTCGGTCAGCCCTCCAGCGGCGTCAGCAGCCGGAAGCGCGACTCTGTGGAATGGGCGGTGCCCGCGACAAGCGTGTCCGGACTGAAGCCCGGCGGATCGGGCAACGCCCAGGCCGGGCTGCTGCGTGGGCCGGGATGGTAGGCGCTCCACTGGCCGTAGGCCGGCACTGCCGGCGGCTGATTCCCCATGGTGAGCGCAAAATCGACCGGCACGCGAACGATCCAGTAACCGCTTTCGGGCACTTTGCCGTCATCCGGCGGCAAGAAGCGCCAGTCCTTTGCGGCCGCGAGCGCCGCCTTGGTCAATGCTTCGCGGACAGTCGCCATCTGACGTACAGTGCCCAGCGCGGTCAGGTTGACCTGCTCGGCCGCAACTTCGCCTACACCGCCGTTCGGTACCACCTGCACAAGCAGGTAGACCGTGCCTTGGCCGCCCATCATCACGCTTTGTCGGGGATAGCGAGGGGGCCGCATTTCGACCGATCGGACCCTGGCGGAGTCGGGGTTGTCGGCCGACGCCTCATCGCCGAAGTGCGCACTGCGAATCGCGATCGTCATATGGTCCTCGCCCGCAGGGGTCGCGACCACGCGCAGCCCCATCTTCGCGCGCGCCGGCACGGGCACGCCATCGACGAGCACCGGTTCGAACCGCATCTCAGGCACGAAACGCCGCAGCAAGTTCACAACGTGCGCGGGCAGCTTGTCCTCCTGATCGATCGCATGGGCCGACACCCGGCCATCGCGTTCGATGTCGACGGTCCCGGTCACCAGCATGCTGGCCTCGACCTCGCTGCGGATCTGGCGCGCGTTCTGCGCGAACACCGGCGGCAGACACAGCGCCAACAGCGCGAGCAGCACAACGACACGCCTGCGAACCATGATTGCGTCCTGCATTGATGGGCGGCCATCATGCCCCCCTGAACAGGCGGGCGCAACGCAGATACCTTCTAACGCGGCTCAGCGCTCGCGCAGGAATCGCGCCATCGACACGCCGTCCTGTGCCGACACCGGCGTGAACTCCGCCGCGACGTCGACGAAGCCACGCATCACCGCGATCTCCCGCGGCGTGCGATTGAGCGTGTCGCGCAGGTCCGGATCGGCCCCGGCGCGCAGCAGGCGCCGGGCCAGGCGCAGTTGCCCGTGCAGGCCGGTCAGGTGCAGCGGCCCGAAACCGCGCGGGTCTTGCGCGTCAAGCGACACGCCCTCATCGAGCAGGTGTTCCATCGCCGCCAGCACGACATCCTCGTCGCACGCGGTGCCGGGTTCGGCGCGCGCACCGAGCAGCAGCAACAACGGCGTCACCCCACCGGCCGCCGACGCGTCGATCTGGGCACCGGCCAGCAGCAGCGTGTCGAACAGCGCCAGCAGGCGCGTGCGATCGCGCGAGGTGAAGCCATACAGCGCCCCGCAATGCAGCGGCGTCAATCCCTGGGCATCGGTGGCGTGGATGTCGGCGCCGGCCGTGAGCAGGCGCTCGGCCAGGTCCGGCAGGCCGAGCGCGGCGGCCAGCATCAGCACGCTGACCTCGCCGGGCAGGCGCTGGTCGAGCGGCGCCCCGGCGGCGAGCAGACGATCGACGACCGCGGCATGGCGCATGCTGACCGCCGCCGACAGCGCCGTCGCACCTGAGCTTGCCGCGCAGGTCGTGTCGGCACCGCGCGCGAGCAACAGGTCGACGACCGCCAGATGCCCGCCCCCGGCCGCGCGCAGCAGCGCGGTGCAGGCCTGCGCGTCGGGCGTGTCGATATCGAAGCCAAGATCGAGCAGCCGGCGGACGGCCTCGGCGTCGCCGGCCGAGGCCGCCTGCGGTAGATCGGTGGCCGCGAGCGCGCGACGCGGGAGCGCCCAGCCCTGCCAGTCCAGCCAATCGGCGAGGTCGCGCCGGCCGGCCGACAGCGCGACGCCCAGCGGCGTCTGTCCATCGGCGGCCCGCGCCGACGGCGATGCGCCATGCCGCACCAGCGCCTTGAGCGCGCCCTCGCGGCCGAGCGCCGCCGCCAGATGCAAGGCGGTCATGCCGCGAGAATCGCGCGCATCGGGATCGACACCCAATCCGGCCAGGCGCTCGACCAGCCGCGGCCATCCCAGCCGGACGGCCAGCGCCAGCGGCGGATCGCCCTGCGGCGACGCGGCGAACGGATCGGCGCCGCGCGCCAGTAGCTCCAGCGACAATCCTTCGAACGCGCGCGCCGCATGGTCGCCCTCGACGCAGGCGGCCAGATAGGCCGCCAGGCCGCCCGCACCGGCAGGCGACGCGCCATGGCGCAGCAATGCCTGCAGCACCGGCAGTGCGTCCGGCGCGCGGGCGAGCAGCGCGGTCAGAGGTGTCCGGCCGTCCGCATCGCGCACGTTGGGGTCGGCGCCATGGGCAAGCAGCCACTCCACCTGCTCGAGCGACGGCGGCGACGCCGGGTCGGCCAGCAGACTGCCCAGTTCGGCGGGACCGACCAGCCGCAACAGGTCGCCCAGTTGCGCCTGCCGGCCTTCGCTCAGCCCGGCGCGCAACAGCAACAGCGGCGCACGGTCGCCGGCGGTGTCGTCGCCGTCCATGTCGAGATTGACCGGCAGCGGATAGCTGGAATCGAGCAGACGGACCAGCGACCAGCGCCCGGCCTCGGCTGCACGGTCGACGGCGCGCTTGCCGTCGCCGTCGACCACATCGGCCGGGACGCCCAGCGCGAGCAGGCGCTGGACCAGCGCCGGCGACGCAGGCTCGGCCGCGCAGGCGAGCATGATCGCGTTGCGCCCGGCGATGTCGACCGCCGCAACGTCCGCGTCCGCGGCAAGCAGCGCGTCGAGCGCGGCCAGGCTGCCACCGCGTGCGGCATCGAGCAGCGGCGTGCGGCCATCGTTGTCGCGCGCACGCACGTCGGCGCCGGCCGCCAGCAGGGCCGCTAGGATCTCGACGTGGCCGTGCGAGGCAGCCACGTGCAGCGCGCTGCGACGTTGGCGATCGCGCGCATCGACCCGGCCCTTGTGGCGGATCAGCAACTGCACGCCGGCCGCATCGTCCTCGTCCCCGCCCGACGCTGCCAGCAGTGCCGGCGTGGCGCCTTCGACTTCGGGCCGGGCGCCGTGCTCAAGCAGGAATTTCGCCAACCGCCAGTTGCCCGCGGCGCAGGCCACGCCGAGCGGGGTCAGCGCCTCGTGGTTGGTGACGTCGAGCTCGGCTGACGCATCGCGCAACAGGGCGACCACGCCCGGGTCGGAACTGCGCGCGGCCAGGTGCAGCGGCGTATTGCCCTCATGGTCGGTCACGCGTGGATCGGCGCCATTGGCGAGCAGGGTCATCACCGCATCGGGTCGGCCATGCCAGCTGTCGCGCGTGGCCGCCAGCAACGGGGTCATGCCGGCATGTGCGGCGTTGACGTCGACGCCGCGCGCGATGAGCTCGCGCAGCAGCCGCAGATCCGGCAACACCGCCGCCAGCACGGCGAGGCTGCGCTGGTCGCGCGTCTCGGGTGGCGGCAGCGCGCGCACGTCGGCGCCAGCCTCGATCAACGCCAGCGCACGTTCGACCCGGCCGGCGCGCGCCGCGGCATACAGCGCCACTTCGGGATCGGCGTCGACCGGCTCGTCGAACAGCGCGGCGGCCGGGTCGCCGGGCATGTCCACCACCGGCATCGGCAGCGCCTGCGGCGGAGCGAGCCGCTGCAGGCCAACGTGCAACAGCCACCACGCCAGCGCGGCCGCCACGGCCAGGCCGACCCGCACACCCGGCGCCAGCGTCGGCAGCCAGGCCGGTGCAAGTGCGATCGCGAGCGCCGCAGTCACCGCAGCGGCGACCGCGATCCCACGCGCGGCGCCGATGTCCTGGTCGGCCAGCGCCCGCCAGTGCGCGCGCAGGTCGCCGCCGTCGCGTTCGATCGCGTGCCACAACGGCCAGGTCCGCCAGACGCCGACCATCACCAGGCCGACCGCGACGCTCAGCCCGAGCGCACCCCCCAGATCGCCGCCGCGGCGCAGCGCGGCCAACGGCCAGGCCGCGAGCAGCGCGCCGGCCGCGGCCGCGCTCGCCCAGACGATCGCCAGCGCACGGACATCCGGCCAGGGCGAACCATCGGTGCCGCCACGCGCGCGCGCGCGCACGGCCAGCGCGAAGGCCGGCTGCGCCAGCACGCCGGCAATCGCCGCCGGCACGCCACCCAGCAGCGTGCACGCGGCCAGTCCGAGCGCCACGGCCAGCGCGATCAAAAACCGTCGCGGCGGGGCCGTTGGCGCGTGGCGACGCAAGTGCTCAGGCATCTCCGCTCCAGTCATCGGTCAGCGGATCGGCCACCGAGCGTGGCGGCATCTGCAGGTGGAAGCCCTGCGACTGCAGGTTGCCGCGCACCTGCGCCGGGTTTTCGCGGGCAAGCCGACGCTCGGACGTCAGCGCCACCTCGAGTACGAACACCAGCGCGCCGAGCTCGGCGCGCAGCGGATCGGGCAGGACGTCGAACGCGTCCCTGGTGGCGAGGTACACGTAGGTGTCCGCCTTGCGCTGACTTTTGTAAACGTAGGCGTGCATGTGCGCAGAATCGGCGATATGCGCCGAATTGTGCGGCAAAAGGACCGCCTTGGGTATCGCGTGGGCTGCGTCGCGTTCAGTGATAACCCGCGTCGGCCTGCACCTTGCCGCGGAACACCCGGTACGACCACGCGGTGTAGCCCAGGATCAGCGGCAGCAGGACCACCAGCCCGCCCAGCACGAACATCTGCGACGACGGCGGCGATGCCGCTTCCCAGATGCTCAGCGACGGCGGCACGATGTTCGGCCAGATGCCCAGCACAAGGCCCGCGAATCCCAGCACGAAGAACGCCAGCGTCAGCAGGAACGGGCGCGCATCGCGACCCTCGCGCATCGCCGCCCGCCAAAGCCAGAGCACGTTGAGCAGCGCCAGCAGCGGCACCGGCGAGAGCCACCAGAAGTTCCCGCCCTCGAACCAGCGCGCCATGATCCGCGAATCGAGGAACGGCAGCCAGGCGCTGACCAGCCCCATGAAGGCGGCCACAACCAGCACCAAGGGCCGGGTCAGCGTGCGCGCGATCGACTGCAGCCGGCCCTCTGTCTTGAGGATCAGCCAACTGCTGCCCAGCAATGCGTAGCCAAACACCACCGCCACGCCGGTCAGCATCGAGAACGGGCTGAACCAGTCGAGCGCGCCGCCGGCGTACTTGCCGGCCTCCAGCGGCATGCCCTCGACCAGCGCGCCGAGGATCACCCCTTGCGCGAACGCAGCCAGCAGCGAGCCGAGCGCGAACGCCGCCCCCCAGAATCGCTTGCCGCGCCGGGCCTTGAAGCGGAACTCGAACGCCACCCCGCGGAACACCAGGGCGATCAGCATCAGCAGCACCGGCAGGTACAGCGCCGAGAGCACGATCGCGTAGGCACGCGGGAACGCCGCCAGCAGCCCCGCGCCGCCCAGCACCAGCCAGGTCTCGTTGCCGTCCCAGATCGGGGCGGCGGTGCTCATCATGTGGTCGAGCTGCGCCTCGTCCTCGGCGAACGGTGCCAGTACCCCCAGCCCCAACACGAAGCCATCGAGCAGCACATACATCAACACGCCGAAGCCGATCACGCCGAACCAGACCACCGGCAGTACGGTCGCAAGCTCCATCAGTCCTCCCCCACCGGGCCGTCCGCCGCCGAGATCGGCCGCATCGGCGTGCGCTCGCCGGCATCGTGATCCGGCCCGTCGTCGAACGGCTGCGGCCCCTTGCGGATCATCTTCAGGATGTAGCCGCCGCCCGCGCCGAACACCACTGCGTAGGCAATCGCGAACGCCGACAGCGACACGATGACGCTGGCACGATCGATGTCGCTGACCGCCTCACTGGTACGCATCAACCCCTGGATCACCCACGGCTGGCGGCCGATCTCGACCACGAACCAGCCCGCCAGCACCGCGACGAAACCGCTGGGCGCCATCAATCGCCAGGCATCGAGCAGCCAGCGCGAGCGCAGCAGGATGCGCCGACGCCATGCCCACAGCGACACCGCCGTCAGCGCCAGCATCGCCATGCCGATGCCCACCATGACCCGGAAGGCATAGAACACCGGCGCTACCGGCGGCCGGTCTTCGGGCGGCACGGCGGTCAGCGGCGCGATGGTCCCATCCCAGCTGTGGGTCAGGATCACGCTGCCCAGGCGCGGGATGGCGATCTCGTAGTCGTTGCGCTCTTCGTCGACGTTGGGCACCGCGAACAGCACCAGCGGCACGCCCGCCCCGGACGCGCCCTCATGCCAATGCGCCTCCATCGCCGCGAGCTTCACCGGCTGGACCTCGCCCGTCTTCAGGCCATGCAGGTCGCCGGCCACGATCTGCAGCGGCACGGTGATCGCAGCGAACACGATCGAGAGCTTCAACATCCGCGTGCCCGCCTCGACATGCTCGCCGCGCCGCAGATACCACGCCGCGACGCCACCGACGACGAAGCAGGTGGTGATGAAGGCCGCCAGCACCATGTGCGCCAGGCGGTACGGGAACGAGGGATTGAAGATGACCGCCATCCAGTCGGCGGGATGGAAGACCCCGTCGACGAGGTCGTAGCCGGCCGGCGTATGCAGCCAACTGTTGGCCGACAGGATCCAGAACGTCGAGATCGGCGTGCCCACGGCCACCAGGCAGGTCGCCAGGAAATGCAGCCGCTCCGAGACCCGCCCCCAGCCGAACAGCATCACGCCCAGGAAGCTCGCTTCCAGGAAGAACGCAGTCAGCACCTCGTAGCTGAGCAGCGGCCCGAGGATGCTGCCGGCCGCGATGCTCAGCGCCGACCAGTTGGTGCCGAACTGGAAGCTCATGACGATGCCCGACACCACTCCCATGCCGAACGACACTGCGAAGATCCGCAGCCAGAAGAAATACAGATCCCGCCATACCGCCTCGCGCGTGCGCAGCCAGCGCCACTCCAGGAACGCCAGCCAGCTCGACAGGCCGATCGTGAAGGCGGGAAACAGCACATGGAAGGAGATCACGAATCCGAACTGGATCCGAGACAGCAGCAGCGTGTCCAACGCCGACGCTCCTTGCAACGGTCGGTGCATGAGTGTGCGCGACCTGCCGTGAAACCGGGATGCGGCCGATCGTCGCCCCGAGCGACGGGCATGCAGCTTCGTCCGGCGCCTGCCCACGCTTCGCGCGCGTTCGCTGTTCGGCGCCATGCCCAGGCCGACATTGGGTTGCCGCCCAGATTGAGCGACCGGCGCAATCGGGCCAGGCTGGCCGCGGCGAGCGGGCCGACGCACGACCACGCTGCGTTCCCCCCGCAGGAGAGAACGCCCGTGTCCGACCTGTCCGTCAATGCCTCCGCTCCGGGTCTCGATCCGGCAGCATCCTCCCAAGACTGGGCCGCCGACAAGGCCGAGATCATCGCCTCGCTGCCACCGTGGGGCGGTGCCCGAGGAGGTCGGCGACCTCATCCGGATCGCCGATGGTGCGAACGCGCAGCGCAAGACGATGGACGTCATCACCGACGGCGGCAAGTTCAAGAGGTTGGATAAGGATCAGGACCTGTCGGTGGACGACATCAAGTCCAGCGCGCACCCCGGCGCCGGCGGCGAGGGCTGGCTGCAGGTCACCACCCAGCAGGGCGATCACTACGCGCTTCCCGAAGCGAAGGCGCCGGGCGCATACGCGGTGGCCGAGCACCACGACCTGAACCTGGCATCGGGCAGCGAACGCATCGACGAGCGAACATCTTCACGTCGCGGGCGAAGAGCAAGGCGATCAATCGCGAGCAGTACGACTGGCTCCACCAACTGGCCAACGATGGCGTCGCGAAGGGCGACTGGGCGGTCAAGTACGACTGGGTGCGCACCACGCTGGCCGATTTCAAAGATGCCAAAGAGACCGTCGGGAACTGCTGGGACCTCCGGGACGCGAAATGGGGAGGCCGCAAGAGCCCGGAGGACGTGAGCATCTTCGAGCATCGCCGATCCGAGTTCGGTGAGTTCCGCAGTCGCTGGGAGGACAACCGGCAGCCCACCACCTATATCTCGTATCTCGACGCCGACAAGCATAAGGAAGACATGAAGCGCGCCAAGGACGCGGCCTGATCCGGCGCTGCGCGCCCGCGCACAGGCACCATGACCTTCGCCAGAGCGGTCATGAGGCGCGCGCCGGTACACTGCGGCCTCCTTTCCGCTCCACGGATCGCTGCCGATGCGTCGTCTGCCGCTGTACTGGGTGCTCGCCTGCGCCTTCGCCACCCCGCTCGCTGCCGCGCAACCCGCGCAGCCGCTGACCCTGGACCGGATCATGGCCGATCCGGACTGGATCGGCGCGCCGGTCGAATCGGCCTGGTGGAGCTGGGACGGCAGCCGCGCCTACTACACCGCCAAGCGCGAAGGCAGCAACGTGCGCGACACCTGGGTGCAGCCGCTTGCCGGCGGCGCCTCGGTGCCGGTGGACGATGCGACGCGTGCCGACATCGACGGGCGCGATCCGCTCCTCGATGCGACCCGCACGCGCATGGCCTTCGTCCGCAATGGCGATCTGTTCGTGCGCGACCTGCGCACCGGCCAGCTGAGCCAGATCACCCGCACCGAAGCGACCGAGACGCAGGCGCAGTGGACCACCGGCGGCGGCCTCGTGTGGCGGTCGGGCGACGACTGGTACGGCTGGGACCCGCAACGCGGCACCGCGCAGCTGACCAGCCTCAAGGCCGAGGCCGACCCGGCCAAGCCGCCGCCGGCAGACGCCTTGCGCGAGCGGCAGTTGCGCATGATCGAGACCCTGCGCACCGAGCGCGAGCGCCGCGACGGCCTGCGCGCACAGAACGAGCGCTGGCGCCAGGCCGATGCCACGCGCGCGCCCGGCCCGGTGTATCTGGGCAAGGACGTGAGCATCGCCGGCAGTGCGCTGTCCCCGACCGGCGATCGACTGATCGTGGTCACCGCGCCCAAGGACGGCGACGAAGGCCGCGACGGCAAGATGCCCAAGTACGTCACCGAATCGGGCTACGAGGAATTCGAGGACGTGCGCACCCGCGTGGGTCGCAATGACCCGCTGCCGCACCGGCTGTGGCTGGTGGAACTGGCCACAGGGCGCGTGCGCGAGCTCGAGACCGGCACGCTGCCGGGCATCGGCACCGATCCGCTCGCCGATCTGCGCCGGGCCGCCGGCAAGGACCCGCTGCAGGGCAACCGCCCGGTGCGCCTGGAGATCGATGGCCGCGGCGGCGGCGGCGGCGCGATCCGCTGGAGCGACGACGGCCGCAACGTCGCGCTGTCGATCCATTCGGTCGACAACAAGGACCGCTGGTTGGCGACCGTCGACCTGGAGAACGCGACGCTGCGCAGCCGCCACCGGCTGACCGACCCGGCGTGGATCAACTGGGATTTCAACGAATTTGGCTGGCTGCCCGACCACCGCACGCTGTGGTTCCTGTCCGAGGAATCGGGCTACTCGCATCTCTACCTGCACGACGGCAAGCGCCAGCGTGCGCTGACCTCCGGCCGCTGGGAGGTCTCCTCGCCGGTGATGTCGCATGACGGCAGCCGCTTCTTCTTCCTGTGCAACCAGCAGTGGCCGGGCCGTTACGAAGTCTGCATGTCCGGCGACGGCGGCGTGCGCGAGATCACCGCCACCGGCGGTATCGAGGACTTCGTGCTCTCGCCCGACGAGACCCGCCTGCTGCTGCGCACCTCGTCGAGCTACCTGCCGCCGCAACTGGCGGTCGCCGACGTCAACGACGGCGCGGTGCGGGTGCTCACCGACACCCGCACCGCCGAGTTCAAGGCCCATGACTGGCTGCAGCCGCAGTACGTGCAGGTCCCGTCCAAGCACGGCGCCGGCACGGTCTGGGGCAAGTTCTACGGTCCGAAGGACTACGACCCGGGCCGCAAGTATCCGGTGGTGCTGTTCGTGCACGGGGCCGGCTACCTGCAGAACGTCAGCGACCGCTACCCGAACTACTTCCGCGAGCAGATGTTCCACAACATGCTCGTGCAGCAGGGCTACCTGGTCCTCGACCTCGACTTTCGCGCTTCGGCCGGCTATGGCCGCGACTGGCGCACCGCGATCTACCGGCAGATGGGCCACCCGGAGCTGGAGGACTATCTCGACGGCATCGACTGGCTGGTCGAGCACCACCAGGCCGACCGCGATCGCGTGGGCATTTACGGCGGCAGCTACGGCGGCTTCATGACATTCATGGCGCTGATGCGCGAACCGGGCCGCTTCAAGGCCGGCGCGGCGCTGCGCCCGGTCGCCGACTGGTCGCAGTACAACCATGACTACACCGCCAACATCCTCAACACGCCCGAGATCGATCCGGAGGCGTACCTCAAGTCCTCGCCGATCGAGTACGCCGACCGCCTGCAGGACCATCTGCTGATCGCCCACGGCATGATCGACGACAACGTGTTCTACAAGGACTCGGTGATGATGGCCCAGCGCCTGATCGAGCTGCGCAAGGACAAGTGGGAGCTGGCGAGCTACCCGCTCGAGCGGCACGCCTACCAGCACCCGGCCTCGTGGTACGACCAGTACCGCCGCATCTACGAGCTGTTCGAACGCACGCTCAAGTGACATCCGCGCCGCTGCCGGCGGTCGAACTGCTGCGACCGGCGCCGTGGAAACGGCTGGCACTGCTGGCCGTGTCGCTGGCGCTGGTCGGGCTGGCGGTCGCGGTGGGCGGCCGCCAGCCCGCGGTCGCCTGGTCCCTGGGCGGGGTGTTCGGGGCCTGCGCGTTGCTGGCGCTGGCCGGCCTGCTGCCCGGCGCCCACCATCTGCGGCTCGACCGCGACGGGCTCGAAGTGCGTGCGCTGTTCAGGACCACGCGCCTGGCCTGGACCGACATCGCCCGATTCGGCACCACACGGGTCGGCCTGCACCCGGTCGTCGGGCTGGACTTCGCCGCGCACGTCGATCGCGGCGCGCGGCTGCGGCGGGTCAACCGCGGCCTGAGCGGCTTCCATGGCGCCCTGCCCGATACCTATGGCCTGGGCGCCGAGGCGCTCGCGGCCCGGCTGCAGCAGTGGCACCGGGCCTACTTGCCGGCCGGTGGGGATTGACCCGGATCAATGCCGACCGGGGCGACGCACCTACAATGTTCCGGATGAACGACACTTTCGAAACGGTCCGGGACTACCTCACCGGGCTGCAGGACCGCATCTGCGCCGCGATCGAGCAGGCCGACGGCCAGGCCCGGTTCGCCGAGGACCTGTGGCAACGCGCCGAAGGCGGTGGCGGCAGGACCCGCGTGCTGCGCGATGGCGCGGTGTTCGAGCAGGCGGGCATCGGCTTCTCGGACGTCAGCGGCACCCGGCTGCCGCCCTCGGCCAGCACCCACCGGCCGGAACTGGCCGGCGCGTCGTGGCGTGCCACCGGCGTGTCGCTGGTGTTCCACCCGCGTAATCCGCACCTGCCCACGACCCACGCCAACGTGCGCCACTTCCGCGCGATGCGCGACGGCGAAGTGGTGGCCTGGTGGTTCGGTGGCGGGTTCGACCTGACCCCGTTCTACCCGGTCGACGAGGACATCGCGCACTGGCACCGGACTGCGCGGGCGCTGTGCGAGCCGTTCGGCGGACAGGCGCGCTACGAGGCCCACAAGCGCTGGTGCGACCAGTACTTCTTTCTCGGGCACCGCGCCGAGACGCGTGGCGTGGGCGGGCTGTTCTTCGACGACCAGCACGGCGATTTCGAGCACGAGTTCGCCTATATGCGGGCCGTCGGCGACGGCTTTCTCGATGCGTATCTGCCGATCGTCGCGCGACGCCGCGACACCCCGTACGGCGAGCGCGAGCGGGAGTTCCAGCTCTATCGCCGCGGCCGCTACGTCGAGTTCAACCTGGTCTACGATCGCGGCACGCTGTTCGGGCTGCAGTCGGGCGGACGCGCCGAATCGATCCTGATGAGCCTGCCGCCGCGCGTGCGCTGGGAGTACGGCTACACGCCCGAGGCCGACAGCGCGGAGGCGCGGCTGGCCGACTACCTGCGCCCGCGCGACTGGCTTGCCGAACTGGCCTGATCCCGTGGCGGCTGCAGCCCTCGACATCGCCCATCCCGACGTGGTGCCCGATTGCCTGCGCCAGCTCTACGGCGACGACAGCGTCCTGGCCTTCGACAAGCCCGCCGGGCTGCTGTCGGTGCCCGGCCGTGGGCCGGACAAGCAGGACAGCATGGCCACCCGCGCCCGCGCGCAATGGCCCGACGCCCGGGTCGTGCACCGGCTGGACATGGCGACCTCCGGCCTGATGCTGCTGGCCCGCGGCGCAGACGCCCAGCGCGCGCTGGGCGCGGCGTTCGAGCGACGGCGGGTCGAAAAGCGCTACATCGCGGTCGTCGACGGCTGGCCGGCCGAGGAGGCCGGCGAGATCGACCTGCCGCTGCTGGTCGACTGGCCGGAGCGGCCCAGGCAGAAGATCGATCCGGTCGACGGCAAGCCTGCGCTGACGCGCTGGCGGGTGCTGCGCCGCGAAACCGCCGCCGACGGCGCACCGGTCGCCCGCGTGGCGCTGATGCCGGTGACCGGCCGCAGCCACCAGTTGCGCGTTCATCTGCAGGCGATCGGCCATCCGATCCTGGGCGATCCGCTGTACGCGCCCGAGCCTGCACAGCGCCGCGCCCCGCGTCTGCTGCTGCACGCCGAATCGCTCGAACTGCCCCACCCCGCCACCGGCGCACCGCTGCGCCTGCATTGCCCGACGCCGTTCTAGAAGAACAGGGGTGATCGAGGATTGCACCGGATTGAAAGACCGCTGCGTCCAGCGCATTGCGAACCGCTATCTCCGCGAGCGACGGACATGAACGGGGGTCTTCGCCAAAATCAGGAATATCTTCTTCTAATCGCGCGATCTGCAGTTCTCTCCGGAGCGCGCGTCGCGCAGGCCGGGGACTGCTCCCCGGCTCGGTCAGCCCGCTCCGCGGTCCGGCCCGGCGAAGCACGCCGGTCGTTCGTGCGGGCTGCGCGGCGTGCCGCGCAAGCAGCCCACTCTCACCCATGGCTGACTCGCCGCCGCGGACCATCCATGGCCCGCTATCGCAATCCCCGACCCGCACGACGCACTGAGGCTGACAGTGCTCGACTTCTTCCAGCGGGCGACACCGCGCCTACCGAAGTCCAGTTGCAATCGTCCGCAGCAGCGGCCTGCCAGCCGGTGGCCGCGCCGAGCGCGCCATGTGTGAGCCCGCTCTGCCTGCGCGGCATGCCGCGCGAGCGGGCGAACGCCCGGCGCGCTGCGCCGGGCCGGACCGATCCGCGCAGCGGAGCGCGCGCGCCCGAGTCAAGGCAGGGTGAGCATGGATGGCGTGCGCGGCATTGCCGCGCATCCAGGTGAACGCCACGCGTGCTTCGCGTGGCCGGACCGCGAAGCGGCCTTGACCGAGGGAAGAGCGGCTTCCGGCTGGCAGGCCGCTGCCCATCCGGAGTAAAGCGGTCGAACACGGCAGACGGACATAAAAAAGCCCCGTAGGCAGGGGGGGCCTACGGGGCTCGGGAACCGGGCTCGGGGAGAAGCCTGTTGGTTCCGGTCGATCACTCCAGGGGAAGGGAGAGATCTGCGACAGACCTTGCATCTGTCGCGAGTATGAGACCACCCGACGCATTGATGGTTCGTGAAGGCGACATTCAATTTTCGGGCAAATTCAGGCTGCATTTACCCCGCCCAATCGCGCAGTTCGCGGGGGTATCGCGGCGCGCGCGGGCAGACCCTCACCACAGCGCCCGCCCGACCTGCCGCGACGTCAGTGCGCCTGGTCCCAGTTGTCGCCGACCCCGCAATCCACCACCAGCGGCACCCGCAGTTCGGCGGCCCCGGTCATCCTCGGCACCACGCCGGCCAGCAAGGACTCGACGAAGTCCGCATCGGCCTCGAACACCAGTTCGTCGTGCACCTGCAAAATCATCTTGGCCTGCGCGGCATGGCCCGCCAGCCAGTCGTCGACGGCGACCATCGCGCGCTTGATGATGTCGGCCGCGGTGCCCTGCATC
Source organism: Luteimonas sp. TWI382 (assembly GCF_039674545.1). NCBI lineage: Bacteria > Pseudomonadati > Pseudomonadota > Gammaproteobacteria > Lysobacterales > Lysobacteraceae > Luteimonas > Luteimonas sp. TWI382. Next base: position 127,777 of record NZ_JBDJNS010000001.1, on the reverse strand, counting down.
GGCGCGTTGATCGCGGCGCGCTCGGCGCCCGCGCGCTGCGAGGCGTTACCGCGCTGGATGAAGTCCAGCGTCAGGCGGCGCCCGAACACCGTCTCGACGAAGCCGGTCTCGCGCGCCTGCTGGCGGGTTCGCTCCATGAAGTCGCGCACGCCCGGATAGCGCGAGAAGTACAGCGCGATGTAGTCCTGGGCCTCGCCGCGGCCGACGCCGAGATTGCGCGCCAGGCCGAACGCGCTCATGCCGTACATCAGCCCGAAGTTGATCGCCTTGGCGGCGCGGCGCTCGTTCGCGGTGACCTGGTCGAGCGGCCGGCCGAAGACCTCGGCCGCGGTCGCGCGGTGCACGTCGACCCCGGTCTCGAACGCGCCGATCAGGCCCGGATCCTCGGACAGGTGCGCCATGATCCGCAGCTCGATCTGCGAGTAGTCGCACGCGACCAGCCGGCGACCCGCCGGTGCGACGAAAGCACGGCGGATGCGGCGGCCGTCGTCGGTCCGGATCGGAATGTTCTGCAGGTTGGGATCGGAGGACGACAACCGTCCGGTCGCCGCACCGGCCTGGTGGTAGCTGGTGTGCACACGGCCGGTGTCGGGATTGATCATCTCCGGCAACTTGTCGACATAGGTGCCGCGCAACTTGGCCAGGCTGCGGTACTCGAGGATCACCCGCGGCAGCTCGTGCTGATCGGCGATCGCCGCCAGGGCCTCTTCGTTGGCGCTGGGCTGGCCCTTGGGCGTCTTGACGACGGCCGGCAACCCCAGTTCCTCGAACAGCAGCGCGCAGACCTGTTTGGGCGAGTCGAGATTGAACGTGCGCCCGGCCAGTTCGGTCGCCTTCTGCTGCGCGGCGAGCATGCGCTTGGACAGGTCCGCGCTCTGCTGGCGCAGTTCGTCGACGTCGATGCACACGCCGTTGGCCTCGATCCGGGCCAGCACCGGCACCAGCGGCATCTCGATCTCGCGATACACCCGCGCCAGGCCCGGCTCGGCCTCGACCCGCGGCTTGAGCACCCGATGCAGACGCAGCGTGATGTCGGCATCCTCGGCGGCGTAGCGGGTCGCATCGTCGATGGCGACCTGCGAGAACGAGATCTGCTTGGCGCCCTTGCCGGCGACGTCCTCGAAGCGGATCGTATCCATGCCCAGATGCCGCTTGGCCAGCGAGTCCATGTCGTGCCGGGCAATGCCGGCATCGAGCACAAAGCTCTCGAGCAGGGTGTCGTCCGCGTAGCCGCGCAGCGCGACCCCGTGCCGGCGCAGCACATGCAGGTCGTATTTGCCGTGCTGGCCCAGCTTGCGCCGCGTCGGGTCCTCGAGCACGGGCCGCAATGCCTCGAGCACCTGGCTGCGATCGAGCTGGGCGGGCGCGCCCGGATAGTCGTGCCCGAGCGGAATGTAGGCCGCCCGACCCGGCTCGACCGCCACGCTCAAGCCCACCAGGTTGGAGCGCATCGCATCGAGCGCGTCGGTCTCGGTGTCGAACGCGAACTCCTCGGCAACGCGCAACTGGGCGATCCAGGCCTCGAGACGCTCGGTCGTGAGCACGGTCTCGTACTCGCCCGGCGCCGACAGTGCCGGGTCGACCTCGACTGGAGGCGCCGGCGCGGTCGTCGCGGCGGCTGCGGCCGGACCGCCGCCTTCGAGCTCGCGCAGCGCCTGGGTGAAGCCGTAGCGAGCATAGAGCCCACGCAGCGCATCGGCGGCGGGTTGGCGCAACACGAGGGTCTGGGGACCACCGTCGAGCGGCACGTCGGTGCGGATCGTCGCCAGCGTGCGACTGAGCGGCAACTGGTCCAGCACCTCGCGCAGGTTCTCGCCGATCTTGCCCTTGATGTTGCCCGCGGCCGCGATCACGCCGTCGAGCGACTCGTACTCGGCCAGCCATTTGGCCGCGGTCTTCGGCCCGCACTTGGGCACGCCGGGGATGTTGTCGATGCTGTCGCCCATCAGCGCGAGCATGTCGACGATCTGGTCGGGGCGGACGCCGAACTTGTCATGCACCGCCGCCTCGCTGTCCATGCGGCTGCCGCTCATGGTGTTGACCAGCGTGATGCCCGGGCGCACCAGCTGCGCGAAGTCCTTGTCGCCGGTCGAAATCGTGGTCGCGATGCCGGCCTCGGCGGCCTGCACGGCGAGTGTGCCGATCACATCGTCCGCTTCGACGCCGGGCACGCGCAGGATCGGGAAGCCCAGCGCCTCGACGATGTCGCACATCGGATCGACCTGCGCGCGCAGGTCATCGGGCATCGGTGGGCGGTTGGCCTTGTAGGCGGCATAGAGATCGTCGCGGAAGGTGCGCCCCGGCGCATCGACCACAAAGGCCGCGTAGTCGGGCGCCTCCTTGAGCGTGGCGCGCAGCATGTTGACCACGCCAAACAGCGCGCCGGTCGGCTCGCCATCGGCATTGGACAGCGGTGGGAGCGCGTGGAAGGCGCGGTACAGGTACGAGGACCCGTCGATCAGAATCAGCCGTTTCGTCATCCGCAGATTCTACGGCGTCGACCGTGGGCGCCGCGTTCGACCCCATCCGCCGGGCCGGGGCGTTCACCCTCCAGACCCCGCCGGGTGCACCGACATGACGGAATCCGAACGCTGTGTCGCGATAATCGCCCCCTGCCAAGGGGGTCTGGATGTCCATCGCCTGCCATGGCCGGCCTGCGGGGCGGCCGCTCGCCCAACGTGCGCCGCGGCCGGAGGCCGCGCGGTGAGCACGTCCGATCGGGAGGGACCGCCGACGGCGGACTGGCCCGCCCGCGACGCCTGCCGCAACTGCGGCGCGGCCCGCGGTGGCGCGCCGTATTGCGGCCAGTGCGGCCAGAAGGCCGCCCATCGCCTGGGCCTGGGCGACCTGCGCCAGGAGACCTGGCAGAAGTGGCGCCTGTTCGAGTGGTCGGTCGCACGCACCGCCGGGCGCCTGCTGCTGCGTCCGGGCACCGTCGCCCGCGAATACGTCGAGGGCGCACGCAGTCGCCACGTGCATCCACTCAAGCTGCTGCTGGTGAGCGTGGCACTGTTGCTGCTGGTGCTCGACACCACGGGCTTCCTGCGCGCGGGCGACCAGACCTACCTGGGCGCGATGGCGATGATGCAGCGCTACGCCAACTGGACGTTCACCCTGGGCATCTTCGCCGTCGTCGCCAGCTCGCTGCTGGTGTTCGGGCGTCGCCGCTACAACGCCGTCGAACATCTGGTGCTGGCAGCCTATGCGTACGCGGTGATCATCGGCCTGAATCTGGTCAACCAACTGCCGCTGCTGGTCATCCGCGACCCGGCGCTGGTGCTGCCCTGGCGCGAGGCCGCCAAGTGGTACATGTACGCGGTCAAGGTCGTCGTGCTGGCGCTCGCATTCCATCAGTTCTTCGAGCTCGATCTGCGCCGCGATGCCTGGCGCCTGGCCCTGGCGCCGGCGGTGTTCGTCGCCGTCGACTGGCTACTGCGCCGCGCCTACGTCCACGCCATCGTCGCGCTGCTGTACGCGCGCGCCGCCTGATCTTCCCCGACCGACTGCCAGAGGAAAGGCCCATGTCCCGACGCCCCCTGCACCGCCTGGTCCGCCCGTTGCCGGCCGCCTTGCCGCTGGCCTTGCTGCTCGCCGCCTGCGGCGAGCGCGCTGCGGCGCCCGCCGCACCCACCGCCGCGTCCGGCACAGCAGCGCCCAGCCGCGCCGAACTCGTCGAACAGCTCGCCTCGACGCTGCAGGCCTGCTCCTACGACGGCCGCCCCGAACGTCTGGACCCGACGACGCTGACCGGCACGCCGCCGGCCGATTGCCGCAGCATGGTCGAACGCGTCATGGGCTATACCGGCCTGCCGCAGAACTTCGTGGTCACCGAAGGCCCGGTCGCCAACGCCGCGGCGGTGATCCTGCTCGACGAACAGCGGGTCCCGCAGCGGGTGATCGCCTTCAACCGGGATTTTCTCGGCGAGGTCCGTGCGGCGACCAACGGCAACCCCTGGGCGCCGGTGAGCATCATGGCGCACGAGATCGGCCACCACCTGTCCGGGCACACGATCACCGGCACCGGCAGCCAGCCGCCGATCGAACTGGAGGCCGACAAGTTCAGCGGCTTCGTGCTGCAGCGCATGGGCGCCAGCCTCGCCGATGCCAAGAGCGCGATGCAGTCGCTCGGCGCCGATCACGTGACCGCGACCCATCCGGCCCGCAACGACCGGCTGGCGGCGATCCAGGATGGCTGGATGGAGGCCTGCACCCAGGCCGGGCAGACCGGCTGCCAGGCCGGTGCGGGGACCGGCACTGCGCCGCCGCAGGCGCCACCCCCGGCCCGCAGCGCCACCGTCCACCTGCCTGCGCCATCGGCGACAACAATCCCGCTCAAGTACGGCCGTTTCGTCGTCGACGAGACCGGGCGGCTCGACCCCGGGCTGCTCAAGGGCCTGGAGGCCACGCTTTACGACCTGGCACAGAAGCAGGGCATCGAGCTGGCGCTGCTGGTCGTCGACGACCTGCACGGCATGAGTGCGCAGGACTACGCCTGGACGATGCTGCGCCAGCTGCGCATCGGCAAGCTGGACCTGGGCAATGGCGGCGTGTTCGTCGTTGCGCCCAACCAGGGCACCTCGGCGGTCGCCTACGCGCCCGGCGTGGCCAAGCAACTCGAGTTCGGCAATCCGCCCAAGCAGTTCGACAGCTGGACGGCCGAGACCTGGCAGCGTTACTGCCTGGACGACGACGGCTGCGGCATCTCGACCCGGAGCCTGCTCAACATCGTCGAATCCCAGGTCCGGGTGCTCACCAGCAGCGGCCGGACCTTCCGGATCCGCTTCAATGACATCCAGGAGATCGTCGACTACACCGCCGAGCGTCAGGCCGAGCGCGCGGCCGGACGGCCGTGGGACGACGACCGCGACCAGATCATCGGCGCACTGGTGCGCTTCAGCGCAACGGTCAAGGAACTGCAGCCGGCACCGGCGCAGTTCAAGGTCAACGAGGCGATCCTCAAGGATGGCCGCTGGCGCGCCCTGGTAGTGGAAACCGAAGAAGGCAACGAGGTCACGCTGTACATGCAGCCGCAGACCGAGCAGCTGATGCCCGGTGGCCGGCTGGAGGCCGGACGGCGTTACACCTTCGTCGGCGAACTGACCACGCCCGGCCAATTCCACAGCGGCGCGGGCGTGCAGCAGGGCAATACGCAGCTGTGGCTCTTCAGCTACGACCCCTTGCAGTAGCCCGCTGGTGCGCGCACGGCGGTTGCACGCCGTGCGCGCATAATGGCGGTCCGCCCGCTGGAGATCCGCCATGTCCGCCTCTCGTACTGCTGTGCTCGCGATCGCGTTGCTGGGGTTGTCCGCCTGTGTCAGTCCGGGCGCATCGCTGCCCGACGGCATCCCGGCCGATGCCGAGCAGGTGACCCGGACCGAATCCAACGGCGACCGCATCACCGAGTTCCGCGTCGCCGGTCAGTTGCGCGCGGTGCAGGTGGTGCCCTCGCGCGGCCCGGCGTACTTCCTCTACGACCGCGACGGTGACGGCAGCATCGACAGCGACCGCGACGACGTCCCGCAGACCTACTTCAAGCTGTTCGGCTGGTAAGCCTGCGATGGGCGATGCGCTGCAGGTCGCGCTGGTCGGGTACGGCCTTGCCGGCCAGGTGTTCCACGCGCCGCTGATCGCCGCCACATCCGGCCTGCGGTTGCACACCGTGGTCTCGCGCGACCCGGCGCGCGTGCACGCCGACCATCCCGATGCGCGCGTGTGCACCGATCCGCACGAGGCATTCGCCGACCCGGCGATCGACCTGGTCGTGCTGGCCTCGCCCAACGTCACGCATGCCCCCTTGGCGATCGCCGCGCTCGCCGCCGGCCGTCACGTCGTGATCGACAAACCGATGGCGGTCGATCTGGCCGAGGCGCGGACCGTCGCCGAGGCGGCACGCGCGTCCGGTCGTGTGCTCAGCGTGTTCCACAACCGACGCTGGGATGCCGACTTCCTCGCGCTGCGCGCACTCGTCGCGGCGGGCACGCTCGGTCGCATCGCCGAGGTCCATTCGCATTTCGACCGCTTCCGGCCCGACGTGCCCGACCGCTGGCGCGACCGTGCCGGGCCAGGCGCGGGGCTTTGGCTCGATCTGGGGCCCCATCTGATCGACCAGGCCCTGCAGCTGTTCGGCCTGCCCGACGCGGTGCAGGCCGATATCGCGCTGCAGCGCACCGATGCGCAGGTCGACGACTGGTTCCATGTCGTGCTGCGCTACGGTCAGATGCGCGTCGTGCTGCACGCCGGCGCGCTGGTGCCGGGCGCCGGCCTGCGCTTCGCGGTGCACGGCACCGGCGGCAGTTGGTTCAAGCACGGGCTGGACCCGCAGGAAGCCGCGTTACGTGCCGGCCAGCGTCCGGGCGGGCCGGACTGGGGCATCGACCCCACGCCCGGCCGCCTGCTGCGCGTCGGCGAAGACGGCGCCGTCCACGAAGCGCCCTCGCCCACGCCGGCCGGCGACTATCGCCATTACTACGCCGGCCTGCGTGCGGCGATCGCAGACGGCGCCCCCCCGCCGGTTGCACCGGACGAGGCGCTCGATGTCATGCGGGTGCTGCAGGCCGGCATCGACAGCGCCGCGCGCGGGCAGGTCGTGGCGCTGTAGCGACGGCGCGCTGGCTGCGGCGCGAGGCCGCGAGTCGTCGTGCACGGGGTGATCGTATCTACGGCTGAACATGCGCACGGCGCCCCGGTCTGCGAGGCGTCGTGCGTGCAGCAGCGGCCGGTTACTTGTGCAGCAGTTCGTCCACCAGCGGATCGGCGCCGTACACCGACTTCAGCGCCTCGACGATCGCGCCGCTGTGGACCGACACCGTGCGGTTGCGCGTCGGGTCGTACCAGAAGCTGCCGCCGAGCGAGTGGATATTGCCGTCGAACGCCAGGCCGACGACCTGCGCATCGCGGTTGATGACCGGGCTGCCGGAGTTGCCGCCGATGATGTCGTTGGTGCTGACGAAGTTGAAGCGCGTGTCGCCGGCGATCCGGGCCTGCGCGTCCAGCCAGCGCTGCGGCAACGCATACGGCGCCGCCCCGGTGTTGCGGGCGAACACACCGGCCATCGTCGTGAACGGCGTGATCGCCTTGCCGTTCTCTTCCCAACCGGCGATATCGCCGTACGACAGCCGCAGCGTGAACGTCGCATCCGGATAGACAGTGGTGCCGAGCTTGTCGAAGCGCACCTTGGCGATCTGCGTGGCCGCACGCGACTCGATCGCACCCACCTCCGCTTCCTGGCGCTGGCGCACCGCGCGCGCCGGCGCATCGACTGCGCGTGCGAGCCGGATGAAGGGGTCGTCGGACGCCGCGATCGCCGCGGCGCCGCCCGTCCACAATCGCTCACGCTCGGCGACATCGTCCAGCGTCGAGCCTTCGACCAGGGCTTGGGCCACCTGCGCCGGCGAGCGGTTCCCGAGTACCGACTTGACCAGCGGGTCGTCGGTGCCGAGCAGTTCGCGCAGCTTGGTCAGCGACCAGGTGAGTTTGGCGGTCTCGAACGCCGGGTAGACAGGCGCCGCGCTCAGCAGCGTCTGGCGCAGGCGTCCCTGGCCGGCGTCCTGGAACTCCGGCAGCCGTGCGTCGTTGGGCTTGGCGCGCTCGTCGGCGCCACGCACCAGCGTGCGTGCGATCGAGAACAGCCGCGAATCGAAGCCCCGTCCCTGTTCGAGCAGCATGTAGGGCACGGCGATCTGGCGCGCGGTGGCCTGCGCGGCCTCGACCTCGCGCCAGGGCGCATCATCGACGCCTTCGCGCAGGCGCACTTCCTCAGCGCGCTTGGCGGCGAACACCTGCGGGTCGAGCAGCGCCTGCAACTGCCCCCGGTAAACCTTGTAGCTGTTGTCGGTGAAGGTCAGATCCGACTGCGCCTGGCGCGCGGCTTCTTCGTCGAGCCGGCCATACTCGCCGAGCATCGCGCGGCGCTCGGCCAACCACAGCAGGGTGTTGATCAGGCTGACATCGCGCACCGTCTCCAACTGGGCCACGGTGAGCTGGCGCTGGGTGCGGCCCGGATGGCCGGTGACCATCACCAGTTCGCCGGCCTGCGCGCCTTCGGGCTTGAGCGTGAAGTGATGCTCGACCGTCGCCGGCTTGCCATCCTCGTAAGCGCGCAGCAGCGCAGCGTCGAGGTTGTAGCGCGGGAAATTGAAGTTGTCCGGGTCGCCGCCGAAGAACCCGACCGCGTACTCGGGCGAGAACACCAACCGCACGTCCGAATAGCGGTGGTAGCGGTAGAGGTGCTGCTGGCCGCCGTTGTAGAGCTCCACGACATCGCAGCGCGTGGTGTCGGCCGCATCGCCGACGCATTCCGATTCGATCCGTGCCTTCTCGGCGTTGCGCGCGTCGACATAGGCCTGGCCCTGCTTGCCCTCGGCGGCCGTGGCCACGCGCGCGCTGACGTCGGTGATCGCGCGCAGCACGTTGAGCTCCTCGGCCGGGCATTGCAGCTCGTCGCCGCGGGCGTTGGCGACGAAGCCCGCGTTCTGCAGATCGCGCTGCGGCGACGACAGGCCCTGCACACAGCCGACCACGCAATGGGCGTTGGTCAGTACCAGGCCGTCGGGCGAGACGAACGAACCCGAACAACCGCCGGCCAGGCGTACGGACGATTGCATCGCGTGGTCGACCCAGGCCTGGTCGGGCGAGAAACCGTACTGCGCCTTGAGCGCATCGCGCGGCAGATTGTCGAGCGTCCACATGCCTTCTGCGGCCTGGCCGGCCAACGGCAAGGCCAGTGCAACGAGAACGGCGGCACGCGTCCGCGACAGCAGCCGCGGCGACGATGGGGTCTGGGGCGCCATGGGCGACTCTCCGGGTTGAGGTGGCCTCGCGGGCCGGACCCGTACAGCCTAGAGCCTGCCGTGTCTGCGGCGCGAGACCCGGAGGTCATGGCCGGGCGCGGAAGTTTGCGGGCCCGGCACCTTCACGTACGATGCGGCGAGCGGATGCCGCGCTGCATCCGTCGCGTCCCGAGCGAGAGTCCGCATGAGCCGATCCGAACGTCGCCGCCCGGCCCCGCCTGATCCGGCCACCCTGCGCCAGGATCTGACGCCCGAACAGGCCGCTGCGATCGCGACCCTCGAGGCGCTGGGCTGGGAACTGCGCTTCGTGCGCCGGCCCTTGTTCCGGGAACCGGTCCCGGTCGTGTTCGAGAAGGCCGGGGGGCGCTGGCTGGTGGTCGAAGGCGACGGGCAGCTCAACGAGTCGCCGGGGTTCGCGCTGCGCGAGTAGCAGCCCGTGCGTCGGCACCGCCCGCGCAGGCACAGCGGCTCAGGTCATCGCACGATCAGCACCGGCAGCTCGCTGCGCGCCACAACCGCCTGGGTCTGGCTGCCGAGCAACAGCCGGCCCAGCCCCCGGCGTCCGTGGGAGGCCATGACCACCACGTCGATGCCGCGCGCCTGCGCGGTTTCGAGGATCGCATCGGCCGGCGGCTGCTCGGCCACGAACAGCGTCGTGGCCTCGACCCCATGCCGCGATGCGGCCTGCTTCGCGGCGGCGAGCACGTCGTCGGCACGGGCCTGGGCCGCGGCGCGGTAGTCCTTGAGGAACTCATCGAAGCCGACCAGCCCGCTGGGATCGGTCAGCGCGGTGTTCCATGGCTCGGAGACGGTGACGATGGTCAGCGACGCACCGAGGCCTGCGGCGAGCGTGGCCGCGTGCTCGACACCGCGCGCGGCGAGTTCCGATCCATCGGTGGCGACAAGGATGTTGCGGTACATGGCCTGCTCCCGGGAATGACGAGGGTCGTCCCGAATATACGCCCGGCGCCCGACGGGCCGACGCGTCCGAACGTCGCAACCCGCGCGCCCTGATGCCGTGCGCTAGGCCGGCTGCAGATTCGCGTAGGCCATCACCAACCATTTGCTGCCGGCCTCGTCGAAGTTGACCTGCACGCGCGCATGCGCGCCGTCGCCCTCGATATCGGTCACGGTACCGGCACCAAACTTCGCATGCGTCACGTTCTGGCCCAGGCGCACGCCGACCGACGGCGCCAGGCTGGCGTGGCCGTAGTCGGGGCGCTGCCGCTGCGGGAACGTCGCGCGCGTCGCCTGCACCTTCGGCCGCACTTCGTGCAGCAGCGCCGGCGGGATCTCGCGCAGGAAGCGCGACGGCACGCCGAACATGTCCTGGCCGTGCAGGCGGCGCGCCTCGGCGTAGGTCAGCACCAGCTTCTGCCGCGCGCGGGTGATGCCCACGTACGCCAGCCGGCGCTCCTCCTCCAGCCGGCCGCTCTCCTCGGCGGTGCGGGCGCTGGGAAACAGCCCTTCCTCCAGGCCGACCAGGAACACCAGCGGGAACTCCAGACCCTTGGCACTGTGCAACGTCATCAGCTGCACGCCATCCTCGCCGGCCTGCGCCTGGCCTTCCCCGGCTTCAAGCGCGGCATAGGCCAGAAACGCAACGAGTTCGGTGAGCTGGGCGCTCTCCTCGTCGTCTCCGCGCACGAAGCGCGAGGCGACCGAGACCAGTTCGTCGAGGTTCTCGACCCGCGAATCGGCACTGCCCTTCGACTCGTTGGCGTAATGCACGCGCAGGTTGGAGCGCGCGAGCACGTGATCGATCTTGTCCTTGAGCGACAACTCGGCGACCTCGCCGGCCAGCGCGTCGATCAGCTGGGCGAAGCCGGCCAGCGCATTGCGGGCGCGGCCCGCCAGACCGCCGCCCTGGGCGCAGCGCAGCGCCGATTCCCACAACGGGATCGCATGTTCGCGTGCCTGCCGGCGCACCTCGTCGAGCGTGCGCTCGCCGATGCCGCGCGGCGGCGTGTTGACCGCACGCTCGAACGCGGCGTCGTCGTCGCGATTGGCGATCAGGCGCAGGTAGGCCAGCGTGTCCTTGATCTCGGCGCGTTCGAAGAAGCGCACGCCGCCGTAGACGCGATAGGGCACCTGCTCGGCGACCAGTTGTTCTTCCATCGCGCGCGACTGCGCATTGCTGCGATAGAGCACCGCGATGTCGCCGTGGCTGCCACCGTCGCGGACCCACTGCAACGCGCGCTCGACCACGTAGCGCGCCTCGTCGATCTCGTTGTAGGCCGCGTAGAGGTCGATCGGATCGCCCTCGCCGCTGTCGGTCCACAGCTGCTTGCCGAGCCGGTCGGGGTTGTGCGCGATGACCGCGTTGGCCGCGCCCAGGATGTTGGCGCTGGAGCGGTAGTTCTGTTCGAGCCGGATCGTCTGCGCGCCCGGGTAATCGCGCAGGAAGCGCTGCACGTTCTCGACCTTCGCCCCGCGCCAGCCATAGATCGCCTGGTCGTCGTCGCCGACGATGAACACCTTGCCGGTGTCGCCCGCGAGCACGCGCACGAATGCGTATTGGATCGCGTTGGTGTCCTGGAACTCGTCGACCAGCAGATGCCCGAAGCGCTGGCGGTAGTGCGCGAGCAAGGCCGGCGTATCGCGCAGCAGTTCGTGCGCGCGCAGCAGGATCTCGGCGAAGTCGACCAGGCCGGCACGGTCGCAGCGCTCCTGGTAGAGCGCGTAGGCCTTGAGCATCACGCTCGACCATTCGTCGCCGCCATCCTGGATGTGCTGCGGCCGCTTGCCCTCATCCTTCTGCGCGTTGATCCACCAGGCGATCTGCCGCGGCGGAAAGCGCGCGTCGTCGAGCTCGAGCTGCTGGACCACGCGCTTGACCAGCCGGAGCTGGTCGTCGCTGTCGAGGATCTGGAAGCCCTCGGGCAGCTTCGCATCCTGCCAGTGCAGGCGCAGCAGGCGGTGCGCCAGGCCGTGGAACGTGCCGATCCACATGCCGCGCGCGCCATTGCGCAACTGCGCGTCCACGCGGTGGCGCATCTCGGCCGCGGCCTTGTTGGTGAAGGTCACGGCGAACACGCCGTACGCCGGCACCCCGACAACTTCGTTGAGCCAGGCGATCCGGTGCGTCAGCACGCGGGTCTTGCCGCTGCCGGCGCCGGCCAGGACGAGATAGTGCGAATCGGGCGCCGAAACAGCTTGGCGCTGGGCTGCGTTCAGCCCATCGAGCAGGTGCGAGACATCCATCCCCGCATTCTACGCCCCTCCCAAACCGGGGTCAGAGTCGATTTTTCGACGACGCGGCCGAAGGCGTGGCGGCGCTCAGAGCTCGGGGCCAGCGTCGATATCGGGCACGGAAAATCGACTCTGACCCCGGTTCTGGTCAGTGCGCGGCGTGCTCGCGGCGAGCGCTGCTGCCGGTCATCAGCTTGTCGGTGTAGGCGATGCCGATCGCCGAGAGAATGAAGCCGCCGTGGATGATCGTCTGCCACATGACGCCGGCGGTGGTGACCTTGGTGCAGGCCGGCGCGGCGAGCGACAGCCCGCCGGCGATCGCCTGGGCATGCGCGGCGGCCGCGGCGATCGCGTCGGCGGTGCCGCACACCGGCAGGCCGACCTCGCCGGCGGCGATGAAGGTCTTGAGCAAATGGATCGACGAGATGCCGATGATCGCCATCGCCAGCTTGACCTTGAGCACGCTGGCATTGACGTGACTGAGCCATTCGGGCTGGTCGGGATGGCCCTGCAGGCCCAGGCGCGAGACGAAGGTCTCGTAGCCGCCGACGATCACCATCACCAGCAGGTTGGAGATCATCACCACGTCGATCAGGCCCAGCACCAGCAGCATGATCCCCTGCTCGGTCAGCGTGGTCGCGCCGTGGACCAGGTGCCAGAGCTCCTTGACGAACAGGAACACGTAGACGCCCTGGGCGACGATCAGGCCCAGGTACAGCGGCAGCTGCAGCCAGCGCGAACCGAAGATGACGTAGGACAGGGGGTTGAGGCGGGGCGGCGCGGACAGCGGGGTCGACATGGGGGGAGCCTGCGGGAGGTGCGCGGAGCGTAGCGAGGGCCTGTGACTTTGCCAATCGTGGACCGTGCTGATGGCTGGGCACGCGTCACCTGGGCGCCGGGGCGTCGAACCGGGACGATCGCGCGGGCACGGGGGCATCGGTCGCGGCGCCCAGCGCCCTTTTCGCAACGCTCATCCGGCGATCGGGTCGCGTCACTGAGGACCCAGACGCATTGACAGCGTTGTCATGCCCTCGTACAAGGACCGGGCGGCGCGCTCAGGCGCCGCGTTCCGGATCTGGGAGGATCGAGGATGCCGAGCGAGACGGCCGTCGCCGACGTGCCGCGACAGCGCGCGGCCGCGCGGGTGCGACGCGGCTGCACGGGAAGACCGGGATCGGCTCAGCGCACCGGCGCGGTGCTCATCGAGTACGGCGCTTCGGCGTCCACGCCCGGCCAATCGCGGTTGGGGGCGGCCTGCATGGTGAAGCGCAGCTCGCCGCCGGCCAGGATCTCGTCGTGACGCAGGAATGCGCGCCGCAGCGGCTTGCCGTTGAGCGTCGCCGCGCCGATGTAGCCGTGGCCTTCCGCCAGACCGTCGGCGACGATGGTGAAGCGCTTGCCGTTGGGCAGGTCGAGCGTGGCGCGCGGCAGGAACGGCCGGCCGATCACGTACTCGCCGCTGCCCGGTGCGACCGGGTAGAAGCCCAGTGCGGTAAACAGGTACCAGGCCGACATCTGGCCCAGGTCGTCGTTGCCCGCCAGGCCGTCGGGTCGGTCGGCGTACTGGCTCGCCATGATCGTCCCCAGGCGCGCCTGGGTGCGCCAGGGCTGGCCGGCATGCGCATAGAGATAGGCCACATGGTGGCTGGGCTCGTTGCCGTGGGCATACCAGCCGATCAAGCCGGTGATGTCCTCCATGTGCTCGAAGATCGCCGGGTCGACATCGGCCTCGAACACCGCGTCCAGCTTGTCGAGCAGCGCGTCGGCCCCACCGTGGGCGGTCGCCAGACCGGCGACGTCATGCGGCACGTACCAGGAGTACTGCCAGGCATTGCCCTCGGTGTAGTCGGTGCCGTAGCCGCTGGCGGTCGGGTCGAACGGCACCCGGAAGCTGCCGTCGCGGTTGCGGGCGCGCATGAAGCCGGTCTCAGGATCGAAGGCGTTGCGCCAGTTCGCCGCGCGCCGCGCGAAATCGCGCGCGACCGCGTCGCGCCCCATCGCCTGGGCCATGCGCGCGATCGTCCAGTCGCCGTAGGCGTATTCGAGGGTCTTGGAGGCGGCCTCGCCTTCTTCATCGATCGGCACCCAGCCCAGTTCCATGTACTGGCGCAGCCCGTCGTAGGGGCCGTAGGACGCACTGGCGGTCATCGCCTCGAGCGCAGCGTCGGCGTCGAAGCCGCGGATGCCCTTCAGATACGCGTCGGCGATCACCGGCACCGCGTGGTAGCCGATCATCGTCCAGGTCTCCTGGCCGTGGAACGACCACACCGGCAGGATCCCGTACGGGCTGTGGCGGCGGTGCGCGAGCAGCGAGTCGACGAAGTCGGCATTGCGCTTTTCCGGCTGCACCAGGGTCAGCAGCGGATGCAGCGCGCGATAGGTGTCCCACAGCGAGAACGTCGAGTAGTGGGCGAAGCCTTCGGCGGTATGGATCGCCTGGTCCGGTCCGCGATAGCGCCCATCGACGTCCATGAACAGCGTCGGGCCCAGCAGCGTGTGGTAGAGCGCGGTGTAGGCGCTGCGGCGGTCGTGTTCGGGCGCGTCGATGTCGAGCACCGACAGCGCCTGGGTCCACTGGGCCTTCGCCTGCGCGTGCACGCGGTCGAAGTCGAAATCCGGCACTTCGGCGTCGAGGTTGGCGATCGCGCCGGCCTCGTCGACCGACGAGATCGCCACCTTGACCACGAGCGGCGCGTCGAGCTTGCCGAAATCGAGGGTGCCGACCAATTGCCGGCCCTCGATCTGCGCGCGTTCGCCCGGGCTGCGGTCGGCTGGCGGAGCGAAGCCTTTGTAGAGGATCTCGGTCTCGGTGTTGTGGAAGGCGTGGCCCTGCAGCGGACGCGAGAAGCGCATCGCGAAGTACAACTGCCGGCCCGGCGCCCAGCCGCGGGTCTGGCGAAAGCCGGTGATCGTGCCGTCGGGCATGCGCCGCAGTCGCGACCACAGGATCTTGCCCGGGTAGTCGTACATCGACGTGCGCAGGTCCAGCAGCACGCGCGCGTCCTCGCCCGCAGGGAAGGTGTAGCGATGCACACCGGCGCGGGCGCTGGCGGTCAGTTCGGCGCGCACGCGGTAATCGTCGAGCGTGACCGCGTAGTAGCCCGGCTGCGCCACCTCGTCGTCGTGGCGGAAACGCGAGGCGTAGCCGCTGCCGGGGCGATCGGGGTCGCCGCGTTCGAGCCGCTCGGGCCCGGTCGTGGGCATCAGCAGCACATCGCCGAGGTCGGAGTGGCCGGTGCCCGAAAAATGCGTGTGCGAGAAACCGACGATGCTGGTGTCGTCGTAGCGGTAGCCCGCCGCCCAGTCGTAGCCCTTCTCGCGCGGCTGGATGCGCGTGTCGGGGCTGAGCTGGACCATGCCGAAGGGCACCGTCGCGCCGGGATAGGTATGGCCCTCGCCGCCGGTGCCGATGAACGGATCGACCGCGCGGTAGGCCTTGTCGCCCACCGTGCCCGGATCGGCCAGCGCCACCCCCGCGCCCAACAACGCGCCCATCGCCACCGTCATCGCTGCCCCCAGCCTGGCCATCGCGCCCTCGTTTGTATCGATTCAATTCGTTCGACCGTAGCACCCGATCCCGCTTTTCGCATGCTGCATTGCAAGATGCCGCCCGACTTCGGCAGCGTCACCATGTCCGACCTTCAATCGGTTCAAGAGACGATCCTGTCGGGACGGCGGCGCACGATGCCGCCCGCAACCACCGCCTACCCCATCGCCCGCACGACATGGCGCGTGCGCGCCCGCCGTTCCTTTTCCAACGTCCCGACGCAGGCCACCGGAGCCGACGCATGAGCACATCCCGTTCCACGATGTCCAATTCCGCCGCAATCGCGGTGGTCAGCCTGATCTTTCTGACCTGGGGCGGCCTGACCAGCCTCAACGACGTGCTGATCCCGCATCTCAAAGCCGTGTTCTCGATGAACTACGTGCAGACGCTGCTGATCCAGTTCACATTCTTCGGCGCGTACTTCCTGATGTCGATTCCTGCCGGCACGATCGTCTCGCGCATTGGCTACAAGGCCAGCATCGTCGTCGGCTTGCTGGTGGCCGCGGCCGGGGCGGCGCTGTTCTTCCCGGCCGCCCGGCTGCCCTCGTACGGCCTGTTCCTGACCGCGCTGTTCGTGCTGGCCTCGGGCATCACGCTGCTGCAGGTCTCCGCCAATCCCTACATCGCGTTGCTGGGCCCGCCCGAGTCCTCGCACAGCCGGCTCACCTTCGCTCAGGCGCTCAACTCGTTCGGCACAACCGCGTTCCCGTACTTCATCGGGCCGCTGATCCTGGCCGGCACGGTGCTGGGGGCGGACCAGATCGCCGCGATGCCGATGGCCGACCAGATCGCCTACCGCGCCTCGGAGGCACGCTCGGTCGAGATGCCCTACCTGATGCTGGCCGGCGGCCTGCTGTTGCTGGCGGTATTCGTGGTGACGATGCGGATTCCCTCGCTGCGCGCCGAAGGCGCATCGACCCGTGACCCGCATACCTTCCGCGAAGCACTGGCCCACCCGCACCTGCGCTGGGGCGTGCTCGGCATCTTCATGTACGTCGGCGCTGAAGTCGCGATCGGCAGCTTCCTGATCAACTACATGGCCGAGCCCGCGATCGGCGGGCTGAGCGAAGCAGCGGCCTCGCGCTTCCTTGCGTTCTACTGGGGCGGCGCGATGGTCGGCCGTTTCATCGGTGCGGCCTTGATGACCAAGATCGACGCTCGCAAACTGCTCGCGTTCGCCGCGGTCATGGTGTGCGTGCTGCTGACGGTGACGATGACCAACAGCGGCAGCATCGCGATGTGGAGCGCGTTGGCGGTGGGCCTGTTCAACTCGATCATGTTCCCGACCATCTTCACCACCGCGATCGAGCGCCTGGGCACGCTGACCAGCAAGGCCTCGAGCCTGCTGGTGATGGCGATCGTCGGCGGCGCGTTGATTCCGCTGGCGCAGGGTGCGCTGGCCGACCGCGTTGGCATCCAGCTGTCGTTCGTCATTCCGCTGGTCTGCTACGTCTACATCATCTGGTACGGGCTGCGCGGCTCGCGGGTGCGGGGCCATGCGCTCGCGCCCGCCGGCACGCCGACGCCGCGCCCGAGTGCGATGCACTGATGGATCGGACGCGCAGCACTATCGCCTGCTTCGGAGAGGCGCTGATCGATTTCCGTGCCGAGCCGGCGACCGCCGGCCAGGCGCGGCGATTCGTCGAGCAGCCCGGCGGCGCACCGGCGAACGTCGCCGTCGGCGTCGCCGCGCTCGGCGGTGCGGCGCGCTTCGTCGGCATGCTGGCGCAGGACATGTTCGGCGATACCCTGGCGGCGGCGCTGCAGCGGCACGGCGTCGACACGTCGCAGGTCCGACGCACGGACGCCGCACCGACGGCGCTGGCCTTCGTCTCGCTCGCCGACGACGGCGAGCGCAGCTTCAGCTTCTACCGCCCGCCGGCCGCGGATCTGTTGTTCACCGAACGCGACTTCGCCGACGATGCCTTCGCCGACGTGACCGTGCTGCACGCCTGCTCCAACAGCCTGACCGAGCCCGCCATCGCCCAGGCCACTTTGCACGGCATGGCACGCGCCGCACGCGAGGGCGCACTGGTGAGCTTCGATCTCAATTGGCGTCCGGCGCTGTGGTCGGCCGGAACCGATCCGACGCCGACGCTGTGGCGCGCGCTCGCGCAGGCCGACCTGGTCAAGCTCAGCGCCGAGGAACTGACGTTCCTTGCGGGCGTCGGCGATCCGGCTGCCACCGTTGCGCGCATTCTTGAGACGGCCGATGTGCTCGTCGTCACCGACGGCGCCGCGCCGATCCGCTGGTGGACGCGCACGAGCGCCGGGACGGCGCCGACGTTTGCGGTCTGCGCCGTGGACACGACCGCTGCCGGCGATGCCTTCGTCGCCGGGCTGTTGTGGCGATTGGCCGACCGTGCAGTCGATGCCCGTACCCTGGGCGCCACCTTCGACACCCCCGCGCTGCGCGCCGATCTGCTGGCGCACGCCGCGGCCGCCGGTGCGCTGGCCACCACCCGACACGGCGCCTTCGACGCGATGCCCGCGCGCGACGCCGTCGACCGCCTGCTCGAGACCGCTGAATGATGTTGCCAGCAACGCCTGTTCCCGACTTCACCTCACCCCAGACGCTGCGCGCGCACATCGCCGACACGATGGCGTTCTACCGTCCGCGTGCGCTCGACCCGGCGGGCGGCTTCTTCCATTACTTCCGCGACGACGGCACGGTCTACGACCGCAGCCACCGTCACCTGGTCAGCAGCACCCGCTTCGTCTACGACTTCGCGATGGCCGCCGTCGAGTTCGCGGATGGGCCCGATGCCGACCGCGACCGCGCCTCGGCCCTGCACGGCCTGCGCTTCCTGCACGAGGTCCATCGCGACCCGGCGAGCGGCGGCTACGCCTGGACCCTGCGCGACGGCGCGGCCGAAGACCGCACCCATCACAGCTACGGGCTGGCGTTCGTGCTGCTGGCGCAGGCGAGCGCACGCAAGGCCGGCCTCGACACCGCGGCCGCGATGGACGAGACCTGGGACCTGCTCGAGCAGCACGCCTGGGACCCGGTGCAGGGGCTGTACCGCGACGAGGCCGACGCACAGTGGCGCTACGCGCCCTATCGCGGCCAGAACGCCAACATGCATCTGTGCGAGGCACTGATCGCCGCGCACGAGGCCGGCGGCGACGATCGCTATCTGTCGCGCGCCCAGGTCCTGGCCGACCACATGACCCGGCGCCAGGCCGCCTTGTCGGGCGGCCTGGTCTGGGAGCATTGGCACGCGGACTGGTCGGTCGACTGGGACTATCACCGCGACGACCCCAAGCACCTGTTCCGGCCCTGGGGCTTCCAGCCCGGCCACCAGGTCGAATGGGCCAAGCTGTTGCTGTCGCTGCGCGCGCACCTGGGGCCCGATGCGCCCGACTGGCTGCTGCCGACCGCACGCCATCTTTACGACACGGCCCTGGCCCATGGCTGGGACGCCACGCACGGCGGCATCGTCTACGGCTTCGCGCCGCAGGCGCTGCGCGACAGCTCGCCCTACCCCGACGCGCCGCCGCCGGACCTGGCGGCCGCCCCGATGTTCTGGTGCGACGACGACAAGTATTTCTGGGTCCAGGCTGAGGCCATCGCGGCGGCCTGGCGGCTGTACGAGGCCACGGGCGAGGTGCGCTATCGCGACGACTACCTGCGCCTGTGGGCCTACGCCTGGGACCATTTCGTCGATCACGCGCATGGTGCCTGGTACCGCATCCTCGACCGTCGTAACGGCAAGTACGACGATCTCAAGAGCCCCGCGGGCAAGACCGACTATCACACGATGGGCGCCTGCCACGACGTGCTGGCAGTGATGCGCGGGCACACGCGCCGACGCTGACGCCGTTTCAGCTGCGCAAGTCCATGCTGCAGTGCACACCACGCACGGCCACGAACCCGCCTGCCTGCGCAGCCGCCAAGCGGGCGCATCACGCCGCGTCGCGAACGAGTTGACAGCGCTGTCAAAGCCAAGCTAAATGCGCCCCTCGAGCGCGTCCCGATACGCGACGCGCCACTACGCCCTTGGGAGGGGATCCGATGTACACACCGCACCCGCGGCGCGCCCTGTGCTGCGCCATCGCCACCGCGCTGGCCTTCGGCGCCCTGCCGGCCGCCGCCCAGACCACGGCGCCGTCGACCGCCGCCGACAGGGACGAGGCGAAGACGCTCGACTCTGTGATCGTCACCGTCGAGCGCCGCGAGCAGGACCTGCAGAAGTACGCCGGTACCGCGCAGGCGATCTCCGGTGACGATGCCCGCGCCCTCGGCATCAACAACGAACTGCGCAATATCCAAACGGTCGTGCCCGGCCTGAGCATGGCCAACCAGGAAGGCAACCTGGAGATCTTCATCCGCGGCGTGGGTTCGGCCAACAACACCGAACTGGGCGATCCGGGCGCGGCGCCGCATATCAACGGCGCCTACATCGCGCGTCCGCGCGGCCTGGGCGGCATGTTCTACGACGTCGAGCGCGTCGAGATCAACAAGGGCCCGCAGGGCACGCTGCGCGGGCGCAACGCGCTCGCCGGCTCGCTCAACATCGTCACCAAGCGCCCGGATCTCGAGGCGTTCGGCGGCTATGTGCAGCTCGAGGCCGGCAACCGCGACCACCAGGCCGGCGAATTCGCGCTCAACCTGCCGCTCGGCGGCTGGGCGGCGCTGCGCTTTGCCGGCTACAAGGTCGAGAAGGACAGCTCGTTCCGCAATGCGGGCGACCCGCGCCTCGATCCGGCCGGCATCCAGAACGAGAAGGGCGGCCGCGTGTCGTTCCTCTACCAGCCCGACGACAAGCTCAGCGTCTTCGCGATGGCCGACATGGGCAAGGAAGGCGGCACCGGCTATCCGGGCGCGAACATCTGGACCGCAGCCTGCGGCAGCGCCGACCCCGACACCTGCCCCAACAGCCCCGGCCTGTCGCCCGACGATCTCGACCTGCGCAACGTGGTCTATCGCGGCCCGCAGGGCAAGCTCGACAGCACCAACTGGGGCGCGATGGCCAACGTGAGCTACGACTTCGGCCCGATCGTCGCCGAGTACAACACCAGCTACCGCGACGTCGACTACCGCCAGACCAATGCGGCCAGTGAAGGCATTCTGTGGCCGGGTCGCGACGTCAGTCCGCGCGGACCGAACAATCCGGACGGCTTCGACTACGACAACTTCTCGACCCAGTACTGGGAGACGCTGTCGCAGTCGACGACCCACGAACTGCGTCTGTCTTCGTCGGGCGATGGCCGCTTCCAGTGGACCGGCGGCGCGTTCCACTTCAACGAAGACCAGCAGGTTGGCTACCTGTCGCTGACCGACAAGGGCACCTGGTTCTCGGGCACCGAGTTCACGATGCCGCGCGTCAACGGGCGCTCCACCGCGCTGTTCGCCGACGGCACCTTCGAAGTCAACGACCGCACCCGCCTCAAGGCCGGTGTGCGCCGCACCCGCGAGGCCAAGTCGCGTTACGGCATCGGTGGCAACTGGGCAATTGGACTGATCGATGCTGACGGCAACAGCGTACCGACGCGGTTGGGGACGGAAGGTTTCGCGCCAGCTTTCATGAAGCGCCCGAACTTCGACGTGACCGGCTTGACCTCGCAGGCGGACATGGCCCGTTTCCTGCTGCAGGGCATCCTGCGGCATGGACAACGCGACAACATTGCCAACCAGATCGGCGGCGTAGCCAACGGCGGCGCTTTCGGCTGCGACACCTCCACCCCGGACTGCCGCTACAGCGTCGCGACGGTCAACTCGATCCCCTCCCAGCAGTTCGGCGAAAGCCGTTTCCAGTTCAACGACTGGCGCGCCGGCGTGGAGTTCGACCTGACCGACGACCACATGCTCTACGCCACGGTGTCCACCGGCCACAAGTCCGGCGGCTTCAACGACACCTTCGACGTCAACGTGATCCCGGAAACCTTCAGCCCCGAGTCGATCAAGGCCTACGAGATCGGCAGCAAGATGAGCCACCGCTGGTTCGGGCGCCCCGGCAACTTCAACGTCAGCGCGTTCTACTACGACTACACCGATCAGGTGTTCCAGGACCTGGCCGTGATTTCGCTCAACCCCGAGGGTGAGCCGGCCGGTTACTCGCTGGTCAACCGCAACATCGGCCGCTCGGCCATCTACGGCATCGAGGCCGAAAGCGTGACGCGTTTCGGCGCCGGCTTCATGCTGCACATCAACGCGCTGGCGCTCGACAGCGAAATCAAGGAAGGCACTGTCGGCGACGCGCGCAGCCAGAACTACGCCGAGGGCGGCGTCACATCGCTGATCGACCTGACCGGCAACGAGCTGCCGCTCGCCTCGCGCTTCACCGGCAACATCCGCCTGCAGCAGATGACCGAGCTGTCGTTCGGCTCGCTCGACTGGCAGTTGCTGGCGTCCTACCGCTCGGCCTACTACCTGACCCAGTACAACAACCGCGACGTGACGTACGTGGATCAGGCCGGGAACTTCGTGCGGCAGGAAAGCGCGGCCGAGGCCGGCTTCCCCGATCGCCAGCGCGGCGAGGTCACGCTCAATGCCGGCATCGGGCTCACCTCGCTCGACGGGCGCTGGCGTTACGAGCTCTACGGCAGCAACCTGCTCAACAACGATGTATCGCAGAAGGCGCTCGTCGGATCGCGGCTCAACATCCGCTTCCTCAATGATGCGCGCGCCTACGGCCTGCGCGTGCGTTACCAGTTCTGAGCCGGGCCGGCGGCATCGCCGGCCACATCAGGAGTCGCGCCCTGCGCCCGGGTTATCGGGCGCAGGCGCGCGCGGCACGAACGGCAGCGCGTTGTGCGCATGCGTGGCGGCAATCGCCGCGTGACCGACCGCGACCGAGATCTGGTTGAGGCCGCTGACCACATCGCCGACCGCATACAGCCCGGGCACCCGGGTCTGCTGGTGCGCATCGACCTCCAACGCGCCGGTGTCGTCGCTCTCCAGGCGCAGCCCGGTCGGCAGCGACGGGCCGCCCTCGTAGCCCAGGTACGGATAAACGGTGTCGAAGCGGTGCACCTCGCCTTCCGGCGTGCGGTAGCGGCAGTGCCGGCCATCGAACTCAAGCGTCCCGCCGGGCGGCAGTACGAGGGCGCCGAGCCCCTTCGCCTGTGCGATGGCCTCGTGCGCGACGTCATCGTCGGTGGGCAGCAGCGCAATGCGCGCAGAATAGCTGCGCAGGAAGGCAGCATGCCCGCCGATCACGGCCCCTGGACCGTAGATCGCGATCGCTTGGTCGCAGGCCTCGTAGGCATCGCAGATCGCGCACAGGCGCAGCGCGCCGCAGGCGATCGCCGCTTCGGCCCAAGGGACCTCGGGCAAGCGATCGGCCAGCCCGGTGGCGAGGATGACCTTGCGGGCGCGCCAGCGCCTGCCGGCCGCGGCGACGACGAATGCCTCGCCCTCCCGCGCGATCGTGTCCACGCAGCCGGTGGTGATCTCGACCGCGAACGCCTCGGCCTGTTCGCGCATGCGACGCAACAGCCCGGTGCCGGACACGCCTTGTGGGAATCCCGGGCAATTGTGGCTCTCGGGAATGTAGCGCGCCCGGCTGCGCCCGCCATCGATGACGACCACGCTGCGCAGAAAGCGGCGCAGATAGGTCGCCGCAGTCAGGCCCGCCGGCCCGCCGCCCACCACCGCGACATCGATGTCTTGGATCATCTGCAGGCTCCCGGACGGGCAGTCGAGACTGACGAGGGCGGCGTGCACCGCCGGTGAGCGCCGCCGCCCCTGCGGGCGGCCCCCTGCAGAGCGCGCAGCACCCCGTTGACAACGCTGTCAGTCTCCCTTCCTAATGCGCTCTGGCCCACGGCGTGTTCCGCGCGCGGTGCGCTGCCCACAATTCGATCGACTTTCGTGAGATCCCTTGGGAGGGGAAGATCCATGAAGCCATTCCGTGCCGCGCCCAAGCCGCGGTTGCTGACGTCCGCCCTGTTACTCGCCATCGCCTCGCCGACGCTTGCCCAGGTCGCCGATCCGTCGCCCGATGCCACCGAACTCGACGCCGTCGTCGTGACCGGCATCCGCGGCAGCCTGACCTCGTCGATGAACCTCAAGCGCGACTCGCAGGGCATCGTCGACGGCATCGTCGCCGAGGACATCGGCAAGTTCCCCGATACCAACCTGGCCGAGTCGCTGCAGCGCATCTCGGGCGTGTCGATTGACCGCACCGCCAGCGGCGAGGGCTCGAAAGTCACCGTCCGCGGCGTCGGCCCGGACTTCAACCTGGTGTTGCTCAACGGTCGCCAGATGCCGGCCTCCAACCTGGGCCCGGGCGGCGGCGGCACGTCCAGCTCGCGCGCCTTCGACTTCGCCAACCTCGCGTCCGAGGCGGTGTCGGAGATCGAAGTGTTCAAGAGCAGCCGCGCCTCGACTCCGACCGGCGGCATCGGCGCGACGATCAACGTCAAGACCGCCCGCCCGCTCGACAATCCGGGCGCCCATGCCAACATCGGCCTCAAGGCCGTGCACGACACCTCGGTCGAGAACCTGCCCGACGCCTATCCGGGCAGCAAGTTCACCGGCGAACTGTCGGGCATCTTCAGCAACACCTCGGCCGACGGCCGCTTCGGCATCGCGCTGAGCGGCAGCTACCAGGAACGCGATTCGGGCTACAGCCAGGCCTCGGTGGCCGACGGCTGGGCGACGATGCGCGGCGACGACACCGCCGCCTGGAACCGCCTGCCGCTGCCGGGCGAGCCGGGCTACGACCGCATCACCAACCGACCCGGCCCGGACACGATCTATGCCCGGCCGCAGAACACCGGCTACAGCGTCAACGGCGTGCAGCGCCAGCGCACCAACGGCCAGGCCACATTCCAGTGGCAGCCGCTCGACAACCTGCGCACCACGCTCGACTACACCTATGCCGAGAACAAGGTGCAGCAGCAGCGCAACGAGCTGTCGGTGTGGTTCAACTACGGTCCCGGCGACAGCGCGTGGACCGATGGCCCGATCGCCGCGCCGATCTACTACGGCGAGGACAACGTCTCGTTCGACGACGACGGCAACCCGCGCTACGCCGATATCGCGATGGGTGGCATGGAGCTGGCCACACGCAACACCCTCGAATCCACCGGCTTCAACGTCGAATGGGACGCCACCGACGCGCTGAAGCTGCGCTTCGACTATCACAACTCCACCGCCGAATCTCGCCCAGACAGCCCCTACGGCTCGGCCGGCGTGCTCGGCACCGCCGCGTTCCAGCGCGCGTCGACCTCGGTCGACTACAGCGGCGAGTTCCCGATCTTGACCATCGGTCTGCCGCCGGGCGTTTCGCAGATCAACCCGTCGGATGTCGTGGTCACCGGCTCAGTCTTTCAGAACAGCTACAACAAGTCCGAGGTCGAGCAGTTCCAGGCGGGCGGCCGCTTCGAGTTCCAGAACTACTCCAACCTCGACTTCGGCGTATCGCTGACCGAGGTCAACAACCGGTCTGCGTCGGCGGTGACCCAGCGCGACACCTGGGGCGGCCTCGGCAGCCCTGGCGATTACGACGACAGCATCTTCTACGCCGACGACATGGCGCGCTACTTCGACGCCTTCCGCGGCCACAACGATCCGCGCTTCACCGGCCGCTTCATGATGTTCGACTTCGACCGGCTGCGGCAGCGCGCGGCCGAAGTCGCTGGCGACGATGCGTACTACCGTGCGCCGACCGAGTTCACCGACGATCTTCGCACCGAGGAAAAATCCAAGTCGGCCTATGTGCAGTGGAGCAGCACGTTCGACTGGTCGATGCCGTTGAAGGTCGCCGCCGGCGTCCGCTACGAGGAGACCGATGTCACCTCCGAGGCCCTGTCCCGCGTGGCCAACAGCATCAGCTGGGATTCGGCCAACGAGCTCTATGTCGTCTACGACGGCGAGCGCCAGTTCATCAGTCAGACCGGCAAGTACGATCATTTCCTGCCGAGCCTCGACCTGAGCCTGGAGGTCGCGCCGAACATGGTGCTGCGCGGCAGCTACAGCCAGACCATCGGACGGCCCGGCTGGCAGCAGATCCAGGGCGGCCTGAGCCTGGCCAACATCGTGCGTGTCGACGGTGGCGACGGCTCCCAGGGCAACCCGGCGCTCGAGCCTTTGAAATCGACCAACTTCGACCTGTCGTTCGAGTGGTACTACGGCGAAGCGAGCTATGTATCTGTGGGCTGGTTCCGCAAGAACATCAAGAACTTCATCAGCGACACGATCGTGCGCGACACGCCGTTCAACCTGCACACCCCGGTCGGCGGCACGTACTGGAACAACGCGGTCGCCAATGGCTGCGGCAACACCGACCTGGTCTGCATCCGCAATTACATCTTCCTGAACCACGCAGGCGACCCGGGCGTCAACTACACCGGCGTCAACGCCAATGGCGAGCGGACCGGCAGCATCGTCGGTCTGCCGGGCGACCCGATCGCCGGCTTCGACATCAGCACGCCGGCCAACCAGCGCTCGGATTCGCTCGACGGCTGGGAGTTCAACGTCCAGCACATGTTCGGAGAGAGCGGCTTCGGCGTGTCGGCGAATTACACGATCGTCGATTCAGGGCTGACGTTCGACGATGCCAGCCTTGGGACGCAGTATCCGATGATCGGCCTGAGCGATTCGGCCAACGTCGTCGCGTTCTACGACAAGAACCAGTGGCAGGTCCGCGCGGCCTACAACTGGCGCGACGAGTTCCTGTCGGGCATCGGCGGTCAGGGGCCCAACCCGAACTACACCGAGGCCTACGGCCAGCTCGACCTCAACGTGAGCTACCAAGTCAACGACCAGCTCTCGCTGCATGCCGAAGCGATCAACCTGACCGACGAAACCTATCGCGTGCATGCCCGCCACACGAACATGCTCCGGTTCGCGACCCAGACCGGACCGCGCTACATGTTCGGACTGCGCTATCGTTTCTGACGGTCGCCCCGGTACGGCGCACGGCTGCAAGCCGCGCGCCGTACCGACCGCCCGCCGTCCCGATATCGCGCAGGTCCCGGAGATGCCCCGACACGTCCCGCTCGACAGCATCGAACACCGCACGCTGGGCGTAGAGACCGCGCGCGGTGCTTCGCTGGGCGATGGCGTGATGCTGGCGCAGACCTTTCCCGGCGAGTTCCGCGACATCCAGGCGCACTACCCGATCGTGTTCCACCAGGATGCGCAGGACCGCATCCAGCCGTTGGCCTTGTTCGGTCTGGAGCGAGGGTACAACGTCTTCCTCGTCGACGGGCGATGGGACGCGGCCTACATCCCACTGGCGATGGAGCGCCAACCGTTCCTGATCGGTCACAGCGAGGCGGGCCCGACGATCCACGTCGATCTCGACAGTCCTCGATTACGCACGGATGGCGGACAGCCGCTGTTTCTCGAGCACGGCGGCTTGAGCCCGTTGCTTGCGCGCGTGCAGACGGTACTGCAAGCGCTTCACGACGGGCTGGCGACGGTGCCCGGGTTCGTCGCTGCATTGGCCGCCCATCAGTTGCTCGAGCCCCTCGCACTGGAGGTCCGGCTCGACAGCGGCCGCACGCTGCGGCTCGACGGCCTGCTGACGATCGCCGAGGACCGCGTCCGCAGCTTGGCGCCCGATACCGCCGGCCAGTTGCACGCCGCCGGTCACCTGGAGGCCATCCACATGGCGATGGCCTCGATGTCGCGACTGCGCGACCTCATCGACCGGACCAACCGTACCGATGGCCTGGTCCGCTGACCCCATCGCCGAGCGGCAGGATCTGCGTCCGGACGCGCTTCCGGACGAGATCCTGCGCAGCCAGACGCCGGTCGTGCTGCGTGGCCTGGTTGCGGACTGGCCGCTGGTGCGCGCCGCACGCGAAAGCGCGCAGGCCGCTGCCGGCTACCTGGCCGATCTTGCGCGCGAAGACGCGCCGCCGGTGGTCGTCACAGTCGGGCCACCGGAGATCGCGGGCCGCTTCTTCTACACCCCATCGCTTGACGGCTTCAACTTCAGGCGCGAGCAGGTGCCGCTGCCGGTGGTGCTGCGCACGCTGCTGAACTATCTCGACGATCCCGCGCCACCCGCGATCTATGTGGCCTCGACGACGATCGACACCTGGCTGCCGGGATTGCGCGGCGACAACGTCGTCGGGCTGGGCGAACGCACACCGCTGGCGAGCATCTGGATCGGCAATCGCACGCGCATTGCCGCACACCAGGACCTGCCCGACAACCTGGCCTGTGTGGCCGCGGGCCGGCGGCGGGTCACCCTGTTTCCGCCCGACCAGCTCGCCAATCTGTATGTCGGTCCGCTCGACCTGACCCCGGCCGGCCAGCCGATCAGCCTGGTCGACTTCGCGGCGCCCGACCTTCAGCGCTTCCCCCGCTTCGCCGAGGCCATGCGCCATGCGCAGGTGGCCGAGCTCGCGGCCGGAGATGCGGTACTGATTCCGTCGATGTGGTGGCACCACATGGAGGGCCTGGAGCCCTTCAACGTGCTGGTGAACTACTGGTGGCGCCAATCGCCGGGTTGGATGGACACACCGATGGATGCGCTGATGCATGCGCTGCTGAGCGTGCGCGACCTGCCGCCGGCGCAACGGGCGATCTGGCGCGAGGTGTTCGAGCATTACGTCTTCGCCCCCGGCGACGCCACCGCCGCGCACATTCCCGATGCCGCACGCGGGGCGCTCGCCCCCCTGGATGCGGAACGCGCGCGCAGACTGCGTGCGCGGCTGCTGCAACGCCTCAACCGCTAAGGAGCGTCATGTCGCCATCGTCGCCGTCCGAGTCCTTATTGCCGCAGACACCCGTGCGGCGGGTCGTGATCGCCGGCGGTGGCACAGCCGGATGGATGGCCGCCGCCGCAATCTGCAAGCTGCTCGGCCGCACATTGGAGGTCACGCTGGTCGAGTCGGAGGATATCGGCACCATCGGCGTGGGCGAGGCGACGATTCCGACGATGCTCACGTTCCACCGGCTGCTCGGGATCGACGAGCAGGCCTTCATGGCGGCCTCGCAGGCGACGATCAAGCTCGGTATCTCCTTCGAGGGCTGGCGCAACACCGACCATCGCTATCTCCACTCGTTCGGCATCACCGGCAAGGACCACTGGAGCGCGGGGTTCCAGCATTTCTGGATGCGCGGCCGCGAGCGCGGCCTGGCCGAGGACTATCCGGCCTACTGCATCGAACTGCAGGCCGCGCTGCGGCACCGATTCGCCCATCTGTCCGACTACCGGATGAACTACGCCTACCATCTTGATGCCGGACGGTATGCCCGCTTCCTGCGCGGCATCAGCGAGACGCACGGCTGCAGGCGTATCGAGGGCCGGATCGGCGAGGTCGTCGCCGACCCGGACTCGGGCCTGATCCGCGCGCTGCAGCTGACCGACGGCCGCACGATCGAAGGCGACCTGTTCGTCGATTGCACCGGCTTTCGCGCGCTGCTGATCGGGCAGACGCTCGGCGTCGGCTTCGAGGACTGGTCGCACTGGCTGCTCAACGACAGCGCGATCGCGACCCAGACCGCGGCGGTCCGCCCGCCAGCCCCATACACGCGTGCGATCGCCGAGCCCTGGGGCTGGCAATGGCGCATCGCGCTGCAGCACCGCATGGGCAACGGCATCGTCTACGCCAGCCGCCATGTCGACGACGACACGGCCCGGGCGCGCCTGCTGTCGAGCATCGAAGGCGAGCGGCTGCGCGAGCCATTGCAACTGCGCTTCCGCCCCGGTCGCCGCCTGCAGAGCTGGCGCGGCAACTGCATCGCGCTCGGCCTGGCGGCCAGCTTCATCGAGCCGCTGGAGTCGACGACGATCCATCTGATCCAGCGCGGCATCGTCCGCTTGCTGCAGGCGTTCCCGCAGGTGCTCGCCGCGCCGGCCATCGCCGAATACAACGCGCGCATGGACGAGGAACTGCAGCACGTGCGCGACTTCGTGATCCTGCACTACCACGCCACCGAGCGGCGAGACTCGGCGTACTGGCGATATGTCGCGGAAATGCCGCTGCCCGACACGCTGCAGCATCGCATCGACCTGTTCCGAGAAACCGGCACCGTGTATCACGTGCCGGGCGAACTGTTCGCCGAGAACTCCTGGATCCAGGTGATGTTGGGCCAGGGCATCGTGCCCCGGCATCGCCACCCCGTCCCCGACCTCATGGGCGATGAAGAGCTGCGCGGCTTCCTTTCGGCGGTCCGCGCCGATGTGCAGCGCACGGTCGATGCGCTGCCCGCGCACCATGACTATCTGCAGCGCTATTGCCCGGCCGCGCCGGCCTGAACGCCCGCCGGCATCCCGCCCCCGGCACGGCGTTCGGGCGACGCGCCCCTCGACCCCGCCTCAGCCCTCCATCTGCTCCAGCGCGCGGCCCTTGGTCTCGCGGACGTACCTGAGCACGAAGCCCACCGAGACGAACGCGGCGACCATGTAGATCGCGTAGGCCGAGGCCAGGCCGATGCCGGCCAGCAGGACCGGGAAGCTCATGGTGATCGCGAAGTTCGAGGTCCATTGCGCGGCGCCGGCGACCGCCAGGCCCGAGCCGCGGATCTGGTTGGGGAACATCTCGCCGAGCATGACCCACATCACCGGGCCCCAGGACATGTTGAAGAACACCACGTAGGCATTGGCCGCGATCAGCGCCACCGTGCCCATGCCGTCCGGCAACTGCAGGTGTCCATCGACCAGCGCGCCGCTGGCAAACACCCAGGTCAGCACCGCCAGCGAGACCGCCATGCCGAGCGAGCCGATCCACAGCAGCGGCTTGCGGCCGATGCGGTCGATCAAGACCAGGGTGACCAAGCAGGCGCCGATGCTCAGCGCACCGGAGAGCACGTTGATCAGCAGCGCATCGCTTTCCGAGAAGCCGACCGCCTGCCACAACACCGCGCCGTAGTAGAACACCACGTTGATGCCGACCAGCTGCTGGAACGTCGCCAGACCGATGCCGACCCAGACGATCGGCCGGATGCGGCCACTCACCCGGTCGACCAGGTCCGACAGCCGCGGGCGATGCTGATCGCCGGCCAGCGAGCGTTCGATCTCGCCCAGCGTCGTCTGCGCCTGCACCGGGCCGTACAGCCGCGACAGCACCGCGAGCGCCTCGCCGTGGCGGCGCTTGACCATCAGGTAGCGCGGGCTCTCGGGAATCAGCATCAACAGCGCCAGGAACAGCAGCGACGGGAACGCCATCATCCAGAACATCCAGCGCCAGGCCGGCGCGCCCAGCCACAGCGCGTCGGTCGATGCGCCGGCGCTGCGGGCGAGCAGATAGTTGCTCAGGAAGGCCGCAAACAGGCCGGAAATGATCGCGATCTGCTGCACTGTCGCAAGCCGGCCCCGGTAGCGTGCCGGCGCCACTTCGGCGATATAGGCCGGCGACATCACGCTGGCCGCGCCGACCGCGAAGCCGCCGAGCACGCGCGCGGCGATGAACATCAACGAGCTGGTGGCCGCACCCGAGCCGATCGCGGACAACAGGAACAGCACCGCGGAAATGATCAACACGCTGCGTCGCCCCCAGCGATCGGCGAGCCGGCCGGCGAAGAACGCGCCGATCGCGCAGCCCAGCAGCATCGAGGCGACCTCGAAGCCCAGCGCGGCCTTGCTCGAACCGAAGGCCTGCTGCAGGCCGTCGACCGTTCCGTTGATGACGCCGCTGTCGAAGCCGAACAGGAAGCCGCCGATCGTGGCGACACAACTGATCAGGACGATGAATCGGGTGTTCTCGGCAGCGCGCGCGGACGCGTCGCCGGCAATGCTTGGGCTGCTCATATCCATGTCCCCGGAGTGGCACGTGCGACGCGGCGGATGCGCCGGCGCCGGTCAGGCTCGAATGCCGAAGATACCGGCTCGACGGCCCATTGTGCGTGCCCCAGCGCACGCTGTGTCCCAGCCATGCCGTCCCGGATGGACGGGAGCGACCGCGGCCGCCCCTTCGGCGCGCCGATCAGCGCGGCGCCGGGCCGGTAGAGCGGCGCAGCTGCAACGTATACGGCACCTCGACCATGCCGGCCTCGTCGCGATCGCGCAGCGCCTTGAGCAGTTCCAGCCCGGCCAATTGGCCCATCTCGCGCGTCGGCTGGCGCACCGTGGTCAGCGCGGGATGGATATGGCGCGAGATCGGGGTGTCGTCGAAGCCGCAGACCGAGACATCGCGCGGCACCTGCAGCCCGAGCTCGTACACCGCGCAGATCACACCGGCCGCCATGTCGTCGTTGGCCGCGAAGATCGCGGTCGGCGGCTCGGGTAGTGCCAGCAGTCGTGTTGCAGCGCGGAATCCCGATTCGTGCGAGAACTCGCCATCCACGACCAGGGCAGGATCGAAGGCCAGACCGGCCTCGCGCAGTCCGGCCCGATAGCCGGCCAAGCGCCAGCCGGTGGCACCGTGTGCGGGGTGCCCCTTGATGTGCGCGATGCGGCGATGCCCCAGCGAAACCAGGTGCGCGATCATCTCGCGCACCGCGCTGCCCTCGTCCACGGTCACGCCGACCCGTCGGTGCGCTTCCATCGGCGAGATGCTCGCGTAGGGCACGTCGAGCTCGTCGAGCCGCGCCAGCAGCGCCGGGTCGTCGGTGATCGGCGGCGTCAGCACCACCCCATCCAGGCGCGACTGCTCGACCATCGCCTCGACGGTGTCGACGATGTCGCGCGCGTCGTAGACCAGCGGCGCGAGCATCAGGTTGTAGTGGTGCGCCTTGCAGGCGTCGAGCAGGCCAAGCTCGACCTCCATCAGGTAGTTGCTCGACGGATTGTCGTAGAGCATCGCGACCAGGTATGAGCGGCGCCCGGCCAGCGTGCGCGCCGAGGGATGCGGCGTGTAGCGCAGCTTGCCGACCGCGGCCTCGACCCGCGCGCGCGTAGCCGCGGCGACGTTGGGCTCGCGGTTGAGCACCCGCGAGACGGTCTTCATGGACACGCCGGCCTCTGCGGCGACGTCCTCGATGCGGACACGCATGTAGTGGAATCCAGAGTCGGTGCGATTTCGCGACAGATTCTGCCAGACCGGCATCGACTTCATGATGGCGGCGCGGGGTCGGTCGCGGTTATGCCGCTCTGCAGCAAACATCGCGGACGGCTTGCGGTATTCTGCGGCGTACATGACAACGCTGTCAGCCAAGCTGACGACCACGTAGCGGAGGGGAACCCGACGATGTCCATCCAGCCCACACCGGCGGCCCGCCGGGGCGCCACTCGACCGGCCGGCCAGCGCCTGCTGGCCCTCGCCGCCGCACTCGCGCTGGCCGGCTGCGGCAACCAAGCGGCACCGGCGGCGGCAGCCAGCGCGACGCCTGGGAACACTGCCGATGCCGGTGCGATCGATCCAGCCAACTGGCCCGAAACGCGCTGGCCGCTCGCCGAGGACGCGGCGCTGGAGCAGAAGATCACCGACCTGATGGCCACGATGACGCTCGAGGAAAAAGTCGGCCAGATCGTCCAGGGCGACATCGCCGACATCACGCCCGACGACCTGCGCAAGTATCGGCTTGGCTCGATCCTGGCCGGCGGCAACTCCGATCCAGGTGGCCGCTACGATGCATCGCCCGCCGAATGGCTGGCGCTGGCGGATGCCTTCTGGGAAGCCTCGATGGACACCTCGGGCGGTGGCAAGGCGATCCCGGTGATCTTCGGCATCGATGCCGTGCACGGCCAGAGCAACATCGTCGGCGCCACCCTGTTCCCGCACAACATCGGCCTGGGCGCAACGCGCAACCCGGAGCTGATGCGCGAGATCGGCCGCGTCACCGCGATCGAGACCCGCGCCACCGGCATGGAATGGGCGTTCGCGCCGACCGTCGCCGTGCCGCAAGACGACCGCTGGGGCCGCACCTACGAGGGCTACTCCGAGTCGCCCGACATCGTCGCCGCGTTCGCACCGGCGGTGGTCGAGGGCATGCAGGGCAAGCCCGGCGCGCCGGACTTCCTCGACGATCACCATGTGATGGTCTCGGTCAAGCACTACCTCGGCGACGGCGGCACCGCCGGCGGCAAGGACCAGGGCGAGACCGCTGTGACCGAAGCGCAGTTGCGCGATATCCACGGCGCAGGCTATCCGCCGGCGATCGCGGCGGGGGCGCAGGCGGTCATGGCCTCGTTCAACAGCGTGCACGGCCAGCGCATGCACGGGCACAAGACCTTGCTGACCGACGTCCTCAAGGACCGCATGAACTTCGGCGGTTTCGTCGTCGGCGACTGGAACGGCCACGGCCAGCTTCCCGGCTGCACGACCACCGATTGCGCGTCGACCTTCAACGCCGGTCTCGACATGGCGATGGCGCCCGACAGCTGGCGGGGACTGTACGAAAGCACGGTCAAGCACGCGCAGTCGGGCGAGCTGCCGATGGCGCGGCTCGACGATGCGGTGCGTCGCATTCTGCGCGTCAAGTTCCGCATGGGCCTGTTCGATGCACCCAAGCCGTCGGCGCGTGCGCTGGGTGGGAAGTTCGAACTGCTCGGTGCGCCGGAACACCGCGAGGTCGCACGCCGCGCGGTGCGCGAATCGTTGGTGCTGCTCAAGAACGACGGCGTGCTGCCGATCGCGCCGAAGCAGCGCGTGCTGGTCGCCGGCGACGGCGCCGACGACATGGGCAAGCAGTCCGGTGGCTGGACACTCAACTGGCAGGGCACCGGCACCAAGCGTGCCGACTACCCCAACGGCGACACCATCTGGGACGGCATCCGCGCACAGGTCACCGCGGCCGGTGGCAGCGCGCAGCTCGCCGTCGATGGTACGTATCGGCAGAAGCCGGACGTGGCGATCGTGGTGTTCGGCGAAGATCCGTATGCCGAGTTCCTCGGCGACCTGCCGAACCTGCTCTACAAGCCCGGCAACGACGCCGACCTCGAACTGATCAAGCGCCTGCGCGCCGAAGGCATCCCGGTCGTCTCGGTGTTCCTGAGCGGCCGCCCGCTGTGGATGAACCGGGAGATCAACGCCTCCAACGCTTTCGTCGCGGCGTGGTTGCCGGGTTCGGAGGGCGCGGGCATCGCCGACGTGCTGCTGCGCGGCGCCGACGGCAATGTGCAGCACGACTTCAAGGGCAAGCTGAGCTTCTCGTGGCCGCGACGCGGCGACCAGTACGCGAACAACGTCGGCATGGAGGGCTACGACCCGTTGTTCGCCTTCGGCCATGGCCTGAGCTACGCCGAGGACGGCAACCTGGCCGCACTGCCGGAAGATGCCGGCGTCAGCGCTGAGGACGGCAAGGACGCGGGCTACTTCGCCCGCGGCGTCCCCGGTCCCGGCCTGCGCCTGGTGGTGACCGGAACCGACGGTCGCGGCGCGGACGTGCTGCACCCGCGCGTCGCCACGCCCGACGGCACGCTGACACTGGCCGCGGTCGACTACCAAACCCAGGAAGGCGCACGCCTGCTGACCTGGACCGGCAACGCGACCGCCGAACTGCTGTCGCATTCGCCGTTCGACCTCAGCCGCGAGACCAACGGCGATTCGCTGCTGCTCGCCACCGTGCGTGTGGATGCTGTGCCCGCCGCCGGTGACGTCACGCTGTTCGCCGGCTGCGGCGAGGGCTGCGAGGCCCGGCTGCCGGTCGGCCCATGGCTGGGCTCGCTGCCGCGCGGTGAATGGACGACGATCGGCGTGCCGCTCAAGTGCCTCACGGCCGCCGGCCTCGACGCCACCCGCGTCAGCACGCCGTTCGCGCTGCGCGCACCCGCTGGCCTGACGCTGGGCGTGGCCGATATCCGCGTCGGCACCGACGCCGCACACCGCCTGGACTGCAAGACCCAGTAAGCGCGCGCAGTCGCTTGCCCCCTTCCCCCGCCTGCCGGCATTGCGCCCGTCAGGGGTGGAAGGCTGGGCCG
Source organism: Luteimonas sp. TWI382 (assembly GCF_039674545.1). Taxonomy (NCBI): domain Bacteria; kingdom Pseudomonadati; phylum Pseudomonadota; class Gammaproteobacteria; order Lysobacterales; family Lysobacteraceae; genus Luteimonas; species Luteimonas sp. TWI382. Next base: position 92,540 of record NZ_JBDJNS010000001.1, on the reverse strand, counting down.
TGGATTGCCCCTTCCTCCGCTCGCGGGGGAAGGTTGGGATGGGGGCCAACGGCCGTCCGCCAAGAAAATCGGTCTGCGGACCAGAGCCCGCCCGAATCAGCGCCGGCTTGCCCCAGCGTTGGCCCCACCCAAGTCTCCCGCCGCCGGACAGGGTTGCGTGCTCGCCCCCGCGCTCCCAGGCCACATCACCGCAACGCAGCGTGCGCCGCGTCACCACGCCGCGTGACGGCAGCACCCCTAGACTCGACGCACCTGTCTTTTGGAGCGTCGCCATGATCGACCTGCATTACTGGCCCACCCCCAACGGCCACAAGGTCACGCTGTTTCTCGAGGAAGCCGGACTCGATTACACGATCCACCCGGTCAACATCGGCAAGGGCGACCAGTTCAAGCCCGAGTTCCTCGCGTTTTCGCCGAACAACAAGATGCCCGCGATCGTCGATCACGCGCCGGCCGACGGCGGCGCGCCGCAGACGGTGTTCGAATCGGGCGCGATCCTGCTGTATCTGGCCGAGAAGACCGGCCGCTTCCTTCCCGCCGAACCGCGCACGCGCATCGAAGCGATCGAATGGCTGTTCTGGCAGATGGCAGGCTTGGGCCCGATGACCGGCCAGTACGGCCACTTCAACGTCTACGCGCCCGAGAAGATTCCCTACGCGATCGAGCGCTACACCAATGAAGCCAACCGGCTGCTGCAGGTGCTCGACACCCGGCTGGCAGGTCGCGAGTTCATCGCCGGCGATGCCTATTCGATCGCCGACATGGCCGCCTACCCGTGGATCGGCGTCTACGACAAGGCCCCGATCGATATGACGCCCTATCCCGAGATCCGCCGCTGGCACGCCGCAATCCAGGCCCGCCCGGCGACGCAGCGCGCCTACGCGAAAGCGCGGGCGGTCAATCCGGACGCCGGCAAGCCGTTGAGCGAGGAAGAGAAGAAGCAGCTGTTCGGGCAGGGCCGCCGCTGAGGCGACGCATCCGGGGTGCGCACGCCCGACACCCTGCGTAGGATCGAAACTCCACTCCGGCCCCAAGGACGCGCCCGATGCGAGCGATCCCTCTATGCGCCGCGGCCTGCCTGCTCGCCGCGTGCGCATCGACACCAACCGCGGCTCCCGTCTCCGCTCCCCTCGCCGATGCCGCCCGCTGCGACGCGCTCGCCGGCGACGGCTGGCGGCGAATCCCCGCGCCCAAGGTCGCCGCCGAATTGCTTGCGCTGGCCTACGTCGCCACGCCCCCGACGCAGGCGCGCTGGTACGTCGCCAACGACGGCCGGCATGCGGCCTGCCTGCCACCCGATGCCGGCACCTCCTGCGGCCATGTCCTGCACACCTTCCAGCCGCAGATCCATCGAATGTGGAGCTGGTCGGGCAGTGCCGCACGGAGCGAGGCCTGTCCAGCGGGCTGATGCCACGCACAAGGCAGCGCACGAGCAGCCGTTACACTCCCCTCCCCGCTTCACTGGATTCGCCATGCGCTCCGTCCTTGCCGCTGCCGCTCTGATGCTCGCCACGACCGCCACCGACACGCTCGCCACGACACCGCCTGCGGACGGTCGTCTCACGCTCGAGGCGATCACCGGCGATGCGCCGTTGTCAGGGCCAACGTTGCTCAAGCCGCAGGTCGCGCCGGATGGGTCGCGGGTGACGTTCCTGCGCGGCAAGGATGAGAACCGCAACCAGCTCGACCTGTGGGAGTACGACATCGCCAGCGGGCAGACCCGCATGCTGGTCGATTCGAAGGTCGTGCTGCCGGGCGAGGAGACGCTCAGCGACGAGGAGAAGGCCCGACGCGAGCGTCAGCGCATCGCCGGACAATCAGGCATCGTCGATTATCAGTGGGCGCCCGATGCGCGCACACTGCTGTTTCCGCTCGGCGGCGAGCTGTATCTCTACGATCTGGCGAAGACCGGGCGCGATGCGGTCCGCAAGCTCACGAATGGCGGCGGGTTCGCGACCGACCCGAAGGTCTCGCCGCGCGGCGGCTTCGTGAGTTTCGTCCGGTCGCGCGATCTGTGGGTCGTGGATCTGGCCAGCGGCGCCGAGCGCCGGCTCACGACCGACGGCAGCGCGACGATCGGTAATGGTGTGGCCGAATTTGTGGCCGATGAGGAAATGGACCGGCACACGGGCTACTGGTGGGCGCCCGACGACAGCGCGATCGCGTATGCGCGCATCGACGAGTCGCCGGTGCCGGTGCAGAAGCGCTACGAGGTCTATCCCGATCGCACCGATGTCGTCGAGCAGCGCTATCCGGCGGCCGGCGACGACAATGTGCGCGTCTCGCTGCACGTGGTCGCGCCGCAGGGCGGAACCGCGACCGCCCTCGACCTCGGCTCCGATCCGGACATCTATCTCGCTCGTGTGCAGTGGCGCGATGCGCAGCGACTGACGTTCCAGCGTCAGTCGCGCGACCAGCAGACGCTGGAACTGATCGAGGCCACGCTCGCCACCGGCCGCCAGCGCACACTGCTCGTCGAGCGCAGCCGCACCTGGGTTCCGCTGCACGACGACCTGCGGTTCCTCACCGACGGTCGCTTCGTGTGGTCGTCGGAGCGCGACGGCTTCCAGCATCTGTACGTGATGAGCGAGGACGGCCGCCGGGCGACGCAGCTCACGCGCGGCGACTGGCCGGTCGATGCGCTGCTGGCCGTCGACGAGGCCGCTGGCCTGGTGTACTTCCGCGCGGGCATGGCACTGGAGGACGGCAAGGCCGTCGCCCAGCCGATCGAGTCGCGGCTCTACAGCGTCGGGCTCGACGGCCGGCAGGCCTATACCGCGCTGTCGACGGCGCCTGGCATGCACACCGCCAGCTTCGCGCGCAACGCGTCGGTCTACGTCGACAGCTGGTCGAACACCACGACCCCGCCGCAGATCGCGCTGCACCGGGCCGACGGCACGCAGGTCGCCACGCTGGTCGACAACGACCTCGCCGCGGCCGACCACCCCTATGCGCCCTATCGGGCCGCGCACCTGCCTACCGAGTTCGGCACGCTGACCGCCGCCGACGGGCGCACGCCGTTGCATTACTCGCTGATCCGGCCCGCCGACTTCGATGCGTCCAAGCGTTATCCGGTCGTGGTGTACGTCTATGGCGGGCCGGCGTCGCAGACCGTGCTCGACACCTGGCCCGGGCGCGCCGACGCGAGCTTCCACCAGTACCTGGCGCAGCGTGGCTACGTGGTGTTCTCGCTCGACAATCGCGGCACACCGCGGCGCGGCCGCGAGTTCGGCGGTGCACTGTATCGGCGCCAGGGCACGGTCGAGGTCGAGGACCAGGTCCGCGGCGTGGACTGGTTGAAGGCGCAGCCGTGGGTCGACGGCGACCGCATCGCGGTCAACGGCTGGTCGAACGGCGGTTACATGACGCTGATGCTGCTGGGCAAGGCGCCGGAGGCGTATGCCTGCGGCGTCGCCGGCGCACCGGTCGCCGACTGGGCGCTCTACGACACGCACTACACCGAGCGTTACATGGGGCTGCCCAAGGCCAACGTGGACGGGTATCGCGAGGCCAGCGTGTTCACCCACGCAGGCAACATCCGGCCCAACGCCTTGCTGCTGATCCACGGCATGGCCGACGACAACGTGCTGTTCACCAACGCCACGCAGCTGATGAGCCAGCTGCAATCGGCCGGCACCCCGTTCGAGCTGATGACCTACCCCGGCGCCAAGCACGGCCTGCGCGGTCGCGACGCATTGCATCGCTATCGCACCACCGAGGCCTTCCTGCAACGCTGCCTCGCACGCTGACCTTAGCCGGAGTCTCGCGAATGGTCGCCGTCCCGCCGCCTTTGCCCACCGGTCCTGCTGCCAGCCCGCCCTCAGCCGGCTGGTGGCGACGGCACTGGAAGTGGGCGTTGCCCGTGGCCATCGTCACCGCGATCGCGCTGGCCGCCCTCGCAATCACGGCGCTGCTGTTCGGGGTGCGCAGCGCCCTGGTCGACTCGGACGTCTACCAGGATGCGCTGGCGCGGGCGCGTGCGGACCGGGAGATCATCGCGCTGATCGGCGAACCGATGACCGAGAGCTTCATGCCGGCAGGCAATATCAACACCTCGACCCTCGGCGGCGGTAGCGGCGAGGCCAGCCTCATGGTGACGCTGACCGGGCCCAAGGGTGAGGGCACGCTGTATGTCGAGGCCAAGCGCAAACGCGGCCAATGGCGCTACGGCTCGCTGTTCTTCATCAAGGCGACGGACGATGGCCGGGTGACCCTGGTCGACCCGGCAACCGGCTTGGGCGAGCCCGCGATCGCGCCCTGACTTCCGGGCATTGCCCTGGTGGGGTACGGGGTCTACGGTGGCCCGATCGCCGCCGCCGGATTTGTCCATGAAGCCGCTCGTCCTCGCCATCGCCCTGACCCTCGCCACGCCGTTCGCGGCCGGCGCCCACGCCGACCCTGCCGCCGCGACGGCATCCGCGGCGCAGCCGTCCGGGCCGGCCTGGGTCGCGCGCAGCAACACGCTTGCACAGATCCTGATCGACGCCCAGGCACCGTTCCAGCCCGAGTCGGTCGGTTTCTTTGGCGTGCCCGGCTACGACGACCAAATCGCCGATCTCGGGCCCGACCACGCCCGCCGTTACCGCGAGGCGATCGCCGGGGCGCGGGCGAAGCTGCAGACCCAGCTCGAGCTCGAGCGCGACCCGGATGTGCGCCAGGACCTGCAGATCCTGCTGACCAGCATCGACGACAGCATCGAGGGCAGCCTGCTCGAGGAGCGGTTCCTGCTGCCGTGGACCGATGCGCCGCAGCTGGTGTTCAACGGCATCAACGCCTTGCTCTCGACGCAGACGCCGCCCGAACGGCGCGGCCACGCGCTCGCACGCCTGCAGCGCTATGCAGGCCTTGTACCCGGCGGCGTGCCGATCACGCAGCTGGCACGCGCGCGCTACGAAGAACGCCTGTCGGACACGACGCGGCTGCAGCCCACGCGCCGCGAAGTCGAACGCGCGCTCGAAAGCGCCGACACCTATGCCGCCGGCATCCGCGAGCTGTTCGCCGAGTACAAGATCGAGGGCGCCGATGCGGCGCTGGACGCGATCGCCAAGGAGATCGCCGACTACGCGCAGTGGACGCGCACCGTCGTGCTGCCCAAGGCACGCGAGGACACGCGGCTGCCGCCCGAGCTCTACGCCTTCGGACTCAAACAGTACGGCACCGACATCGACCCGCAGCTGCTGATGCAGCGCGCGCAACTGGCCTTCATGGAGATCCGGGCGCAGATGCAGCAGCTCGCGCCGCTGGTCGCCAAGGACAAGGACATCGCCGCCACCGACTACCGCGAGGTGATCGCCGCGCTCAAGCGCGATGCGATTGCCGACGACCGGCTGCAAGCCAGCTACCGCGAGGTGATCGACGCGATCGATCCGATCATCGCGCGCGAGCGCATCGTCGACGTGCCGCAGCGCGCGATGCAGATGCGGCTGGGGTCGGCCGCGGAATCGGCGGCCCAGCCCGCCCCGCATTTCCGCCCAGCGCCGCTGGTCGGCAACACCGGTCAGCAGGGCACGTTCGTGCTGCCGCTGGGCAACCCCGGCGGCGACGGCGAGGACGCAGCCTACGACGACTTCAATTTCGATGCGGTGCGCTGGACGCTCTCCGCGCACGAGGGCCGGCCGGGCCACGAGCTGCAGTTCACCGCGATGGTCGAGCGCGGGGTGTCGCTGGCACGCTCGATGTTCGCGTTCAACTCGGTCAACGTCGAAGGCTGGGCGCTGTACGCCGAGGCCGAGCTGGTGCCCTACGAGCCGCTCGACGGCCAGTTGATCGCGCTGCAGTTCCGGCTGTTGCGCGCTGCCCGCGCGATGCTCGATCCGATGCTCAACCTGGGCCTGATCGACCGCGAGCGCGCTGGCCGCGTGCTCACCGACGAGGTGATGCTGTCGCCGGCGATGGCGCGCCAGGAGCTCGACCGCTACACCGTCAATGCGCCCGGCCAGGCAACCAGTTACTTCTACGGTTACACCCGCATCCTCGAACTGCGCATGCGCACCGAGTTGGCGCTGGGCGACCGCTTCGACCGCCTGGCCTTCAACAACTTCCTGCTCGACCAGGGCCTGCTGCCGCCCGACCAGTTGGCCGAGGCGGTGGAGACCCGGTTCGTACCCGCGCAGCGGGGGCGGACTGCGCGCTAGCGTCGGCCGCTGCCCTACCCCAGCCGCGCGAGCATCCGGCGATGGCCGATCAGCCGGGCCCAGCGCATCCCGACGTCCGTCCAACACAGGTAGGCGGCCTCGCCCGCGATCCGCCACCAGGTCGTCGGGCGCCAGGACAGCGTGGGTTCGGCGGCGCACAGCTCCCAGTCCAGGCCCAGGTGGCCGGCGAGCAGCGCGCAGCGTGCAAGGTGGTAGCGGCTGCTGAGCAGGGTGACCTGGCCCACGGGCGTCCCGGCCGATTGCGCCAGCAGCGCACGCGCATTGCGCAGGTTCTGCAGGGTGTCGCGCGAGCGGTCCTCCAGCAGCAGCGGCGCATCGGCAGCGATCCCGCGGGCCAGCAGCGCCTCGCGTGCGAGCGCCGCCTCGGTCGGGGCGCCCTGAGGCCCGCCGCCAAGCAACAGCAGGCTGCGCGGCGCACGCGCATCCCACAACGTCGCGGCCCGGGCCAGCCGGGCCTGGAAATCCGCATCGAGCCGGCCTCCGGGCGCATGCTTGCCGAACAGCAGCACGCACTCCCCGCGCACCGGCGCGCAGGGCGCATTGCGCGCAACCCGACACACGTGCACGACGTAGCCCACGTAGACCAGGCCCAGACTCAGCACGCAGGCGCTGACCGCCACCACGAGCGCATGCAGCGCGTCGCGGTCGACGAGCAGGCGCAGCTGGTGCAGCAGGCGGGGACGGGACATGGCGCGGGTTTGCGCGACGGCGGTACTGGGGTGCGCCCTGAATTCTAGCCTCACGCCCGGTGGCTATACTCGGCCGTTTCCCAAGACGCCCCCCACGTGCCCCCATCGCAATCGTTGCCGCCGATGCCCCCGGTCGCCATCCGCGCCTACACCGCCACGACCGCACTGGGCCGCGGCGCGACGGCGCAGCGCGAGGCCCTGCGCGATCGCAGGGGGGGGCTGCGCCGCAATGATTTCGGTGCGACTCCGCTGCCGACCTGGATCGGTCGCGTCGACGGGCTGGAGGACGCCCCGCTGCCGACGGCGCTGGCGCGCTGGGAGTGCCGCAACAACCGGCTGGCCTGGCTGGCGCTGCAGCAGGATGGCCTGCCCGACGCGCTGGAGGCCCTGGTGGCGCGCCATGGCGCCGACCGGGTTGCGCTGGTGGCGGGCACCTCGACCGCCAGCATCGGCGCCAGCGAGGAGGCCTACGCACGCGCGGTGACCGGCGACGACGGCACGCGCCGGTTTCCGGACGATCTGGCCCGGCCGATCGTGCATACCCCGCATTCGCTGGGCGATTTTCTGCAGCACGCCACCGGACTGCGCGGCCCCTGCATCACGGTGGCGACCGCATGCTCGTCGAGCGCGAAGGTCTTCGCGCAGGCGGCTCGGATGATCGAGGCGGGTGTTGTCGACGCGGCGCTGGTGGGCGGCGTGGATACGCTGTGCGGCAGCGTGCTGTTCGGCTTCAATGCGCTTGGGCTGGTGTCGCGCGAACGCTGCCGGCCCTTCGACATCGCGCGCGATGGCTTGTCGATCGGCGAGGCCGGTGGTTTCGCGTTGCTCGAGCGCCCGGCGCGCGGCGACGATGGCCTGCAGCTGCGCGGCTACGGTGAATCGAGCGATGCGCACCATATGTCCACACCCCATCCCGAAGGCCTGGGCGCGCTCCTGGCGATGCGCGGCGCACTGGCCCGTGGCGGCATCGACGCCGCCCAGGTCGGCTATCTCAACCTGCACGGCACCTCGACCCCGGCCAACGACGCGGTCGAGGCGCATGCGGTCGACGCGCTGTTTCCCGCCACGCTGCACGCCAGCTCCACCAAGGGCTGGACCGGCCACACCCTCGGCGCGGCCGGCATCGTCGAGTCGGTGTTCGCACTGACCGCGCTCGAGCACGGCCTGCTGCCGGGCATCCTCGAATCGCAGGTGCGCGACCCGGCCTGCGGGCCGCAGATCCGGTTCGACAACGCCCAGCGTACGATCGACTACGCCATGAACAACTCGTTCGGCTTCGGCGGCAACAACTGCGCGCTGCTGTTCGGCAAGGCGGCCGCATGAGCGCGCTGACCGCCACGATCGCCGGGATCGGCTTCTGGAGCGATGGCCTGCCCGCCTGGTCGGCCGCGCAGGCCTTCGCTGCCACCGGCGCGCTGCCCGACGCCGCGCCCGCGCGTCCGTCGCCGCAATTGCTCGCGCCCAACGAACGCCGACGCGCGCCCGGTTCGGTCGCCGTCGCTCTGGAGGTGGCGCTCGCGGCCTGCCAGGCCGCCGGCCGCGAGCCGGCGACACTGCCATCGGTGTTCGCCTCCACCCACGGCGAATTGGCGATCACCGACTACATGTGCGAGACCCTCGCACAGGACCCGTCCGCGATCTCGCCGACCAAGTTCCACAATTCGGTGCACAACGCGGCGGCCGGCTACTGGACGATCGGCGCGGAGTGCACCGAGGCCGCGACCGCGATCAGCGCCTACGACGCCACGTTCGCCCAGGGGCTGGTGGAAGCCATGCTGCAGCTCGCGGCCGGCAGCGAGGCGGTGCTGCTGGTGGCCTACGACGGTACGGCCACCGGCCTGCTGTCGACGATGTCGCCCAGCGAAGGCCTGCTCGGCGGCGCGCTGGTGCTCACGCGCGCCGGCGATGGCCCGCGACTGTCGGCGACGCTGCGCGACGGCGATGCCAGTGCCGCGCCCGGCCCGCTGTCGGCGCGTGCGCCGCACAATGCGATGGCGCAGATGCTGCCCCTGTTCGATGCACTGGCCGCCGGAAGCGACCGCGCGGTCCTGCGCGCCGGTCCGCACCGCGAGCTGGCGCTGGAGATCCTGCAATGACTGCGCCCTCCCTGCACCGCGGCAATGTCGCGGTGGTCGTGCCCGCACTCAACGAAGCGCTGCGGATCGCCGAGGTCGTCAGCGGCGCGCTGGCGCATTGCGACCACGTGATCGTGGTCGACGACGGCTCCGACGACGCCACGCCCGACATCGTCGCCGCACTGCCGGTCACGCTGCTGCGCCACGCCTCCCGGATGGGCAAGGGCGCGGCCTTGCGCGCGGGCTTTGCCGAAGCCCGGCGCCGCGGGCTCGCGGCAGTGGTGACGATGGACGGCGACGGCCAGCATCGTGCCAGCGACATCCCGCGTCTGATCGAGGCCGCCAAACGCCATCCCAATTGCATCGTCAACGGCGCGCGGCTGCGCAAGCGCGACACCCAGCCCTGGTACCGGCGGCTGGGCAACGATTTCGGCGATTGGGGCATCGCCTGGGGCTGCGGCTATCGCCTGGTCGACAGCCAGAGCGGCCAGCGGCTGTATCCGGCCAATGTGCTGGCCTTGCAGGACGTGCCGGGCGAAGGCTTCGTGTTCGAGGCGCAGATCCTGATCTCGGCCGCCCGCGAGCTGGGCTGCGGTGTGGTGTCGGTGCCGGTCGAGACCCGCTACCACAGCGTCGATTCCGACGAGCAGTTCCGCAAGAGCCATTTCCGGCTGTTCCACGACCTCTACCAGATCACCTCGCACGTCGTCGGCCAGGTGCTGGCGCATGGCGACTTCGTCGGCGTCTACCGGCGCAAGCGTCGTCGTCCGCCGGTGATCTTCGATCCCGGCGCGCCTTCGCCTGAACCCGATCACGCGCCCGCTCCCGACTCCCCCCTGGCCGGCTGAGCCGCCACGCGGCCTGCGGTAGGCTGGCGCCAGGCCGGCGCCGACGGCTCCCCCGACGCACACAGGATGTCCGCACCATGGCCACGCCCCCGAAGTCCGATACCGCGACCGTCACCACCGACGTGCTCATCCTCGGCGGCGGGCTCGCCGGTCTGACTCTGGCGTTGCAACTGCGCGATCGCACACCGACGCTGTCGGTGGCGGTGGTCGAGCGCCGTGCGCATCCAGTGCGCGAGGCCGCGCACAAGGTCGGCGAGTCGACCGTCGAGATCGGTGCGCACTACTTCGCCGACGTGCTCGGACTGCGCGAGCACCTGGACACCGAGCAGATCCGCAAGTTCGGTTTCCGCTTCTTCTTCTCCGAGGGCGCCGACCAGGTCGACCGCTGCACCGAGATGGGCGTGAGCCAGTTGATGCCCACCCCATCGTGGCAGATCGACCGCGGCCGTTTCGAGAACCACTTGGGCGAGCGCGCACGCGCACGCGGTGTGCGCTTCGACGACGGCGCGGTGGTGCGCGGCATCGACCTGGCCGACGACGACGGCGACCACGTCGTCCGCGTCGAGCGCGATGGCGACATCCGCGAACTGCGCTGCCGCTGGCTCGTCGACGCCAGCGGACGTGCTGGCCTGCTCAAACGCAAGCTCGACCTCGCGCAGCCCAACGACCACGATGCCAATGCGGTGTGGTGGCGGGTGGACGGCATCGTCGATCCCAACACCTGGTCGCAGGACGCGCACTGGCTGCAGCGCTGCGATCCGCCGGACCGCTGGCGTTCGACCAACCACATGTGCGGGCCGGGCTACTGGTTCTGGCTGATCCCACTGTCGTCGGGGGCGCATTCGCTGGGCATCGTCTGCGACGCGAAGATGCATCCGCTCGAGACGATGAACACCCACGCCAAGGCGATGGACTGGCTGCGGGTCCACCAGCCGCAGGTCGCGGCCAGCCTGGATCGCGCCGAGCACACGCTGCAGGATTTCCTGTTCCTGCGCCACTTCTCGCACAGCGTCAAACAGGTGTTCTCGGGGCGACGCTGGGCGTTGACCGGAGAGGCCGGCCTGTTCCTCGATCCGTTCTATTCGCCCGGCAGCGACTTCATCGCGATCAGCAATACCTACATCTGCGATCTGATCGGCAAGTCGCACGCCGGCATCGATGTCAGTCGGCATGCCGAGCTGTACCAGCAGCTGTACTTCTCGTTCTACGAGAACACCATGACGCTCTACCAGGACCAGTACCCGCTGTTCGGCGATGCGCAGGTCATGCCGCTGAAGGTCATCTGGGACTACACCTACTATTGGGCGGTTCTGGCACCGCTGTTCTTCGCCGACCGGCTGACCGATCTGGCGACCTTGGGCCGGTTGCGGCCGGCGTTCGCCGATGCGGGCGCGCTCAATCTGGCGCTGCAACCGCTGCTGCGCGAATGGGGCGCACGCAATGCCGGCGGCGCCGCGCCGCAGGTCCGCTCGCTCGACCAATTCGACATCGCCTGGTTCCGCGACATGAACCGCGCGCTGGCAGACCCGCTCGACACCGACGCATTCGTCACGCGCATCGGCGACAACGTCGCGCGCATGCGTGCGTTGGCCGGCGAGATCCTTGCCCACGCGCGCGCCGTACATCCGCAGATCGCCGACCACGGGCTGGCGGCGCTGCTGGCCGGCCCGGCGGTGCCTGAGACGTCGCTGGCGCCCCACTGGTACGCCGACGCGGCCTGAGGCTGGGGGGGGGCGTCCCGGCGCGGCGTCCGGGACGGCCATGACCGGGGCCCTTTGGAAGGGCCGGCGGCTTGCTGCAGTCAGCGCACCGGGGGCGGCGGTGTCATCGGTCCCGGCGGCGGCGGATCGGCCACCCAGATCGCGATCCCGCTGGCGTACTTCTGCCGCGGACTGATGTCCACACCGACGCCGGCAGCCGAGAACGAGCGGCCACCGCCGCGGCCCAGGCCGCCGCCGACACTGACGCCGCCGCTGCGCTCGCCATCGGCGGTGCCCTGGAACAGCACACCGTTGGCGCCGAGCTTGGCCGCTTCATTGCGCAGCTTCTGCAATACCGAGTCGGTCTTGTTCTGCTCACCGTAGGTCAGCGCGCCGCTGCTGGTGTTGAGGATCGCGATCTCCTCGTAATGCCCCGGCGGCGGCCCGTGGTAGATCCGGACCTGGGCCGGATCGATCGGCGCGCGCGGCGTGCCGGTGAGGACGTGGGAGCTGGCGCAGCCGGCAATCGCCGCCACGGCCAGCAGGAGCGACAGGATGCGAACGATGCGCATGGCGGTGCCTCGACTCGTGATGCCCGGATGGGCGCCGGTCGATCATCGCCCGCCCGACCTGAAGCCGGCGTGGATGCGCGGGCTCAGCCGCCCTGGCCGAGCCAGGCGCCGTCCACCGGATGGCGCTGCCCGCGGCCGCGGGTCAGCCCATCGCGCCGTTGATGCCGATCACCTGGCCGTTGATGTAGCCGGCCGCGTCCGAGCACAGGAAGCCGACCAGCGCGGCGACCTCGTCGGGCGTGCCCGCGCGTCCCGCCGGCACGATCTGCTTGACCATCTCCTCGGGAAACGCGTCTTGGGCCATGCTGCCGGCGATCACGCCGGGCGCGACCACGTTGACGGCGATGCCGCGGCTGGCCATCTCGCGCGACAGCGATTTGGAGGCACCGTGCAGCGCCGCCTTCGCCGCCGCGTAGTTGGTCTGGCCGCGATTGCCGAGTACGGCCGCCACCGACGACACGCTGACGATGCGTCCCCAGCGCTTGCGCGCCATCGGCAGCAGCAGGGGCTGGGTCACGTGGAAGAAGCCGTGCAGCGAGACGTCGATCACCCGCTTCCACTGCGCTTCGGACATGCCCGCCATCGGCGCGTCGTCGTGGATGCCGGCGTTGTTGACCACGATCTGGATCGCGCCGGCCTCGAGCAGCGTCTCGAGCGCGTGGCGTGTGGCCTCACCGTCGACGACATCGAAGACCACGGCCTCGGCGCTACCGCCGGCCGCGACGATCGCGTCGACGACCGCCTGCGCCCGCGCGCGGTTGCCGTTGGCATGGACGATCACGTGATGACCATCGGCCGCGAGACGCCGGCAGATCGCCCCGCCGAGGTCGCCGCTGCCGCCGGTGACGAGTGCGCGCTTGCTGGAAGTGTTCATGGGGCGATTCTAGCCTCGCCTTCGTGATGCGCTGAAGCGGACGTCGCGGCGGCAGTGCCCTCCGCAACGTCCGCATGCGCCCCTCACGTGCCCAGCATCACCGCCGCGCGGCCCTCGGCCAGCAGCACGCCGTCACACGCGATGCGGAACGCGTACTGCTGGCTGTCGTCGGACTCGACCAGGACCTCGGCCACGCATTCCAGGTCCCCGGCCAGGTCGTCGATGCGGGCGACGTGCAGCTGCACGCCGCGCAGCGCGACCAACATGCCCGGCCGCACACGACCACCCGCCTGGCGCGCGCGCAGGCCGCCGTGGACCGCCATCGCCTGCGCGCCGTACTCGCACAGGTGCAGCGCGCGCAGTCGGCCGTCGCTGCGCAGCGGATGGTCGGGGTCGCGATGGCCGGCGCTGCGCAGCGTCACGCTGGCCGCGTCCCAGGCCACGACCCTGTCCCACAGGCACATCGCGCCCTGGTGCGGGATCATCGACATGATCGCGTCGCGGTCGATACCGGTCATACGGTCGGCGCCTGTTCCGAGCGTGCGGCCTCGATCGCGCCGCGGTGGCGTGCGACCAGCAACGACAGCACGAAATTGAAGACCACGCCGAGCGCGACCGTGCTACCGATCGCGCGCAGCACCGGGATCGACGACAGGCCCAGCAGACTGAACACCAGCAGGGTCATCAGGGTGCAGACCACGATCGCGTGCAGCGTGCGGATCTGGTCGTCGCGGTCGTCGCCGGCATGCTCGAAGAACAGCGCGTAGTCCAGGCCCAGGCCCGCGGCGAGGATCAGCGCGACCAGGTGGAACAGCGTCAGTTCGACGCCGGCCAGGCGCAGCACCGCGATCACGACCAGCAGCGTCAGCAGCGTCGGCAACAGCACCCGCCAGACGCGGCGCGGGCTGCGCAGCGCGATCCACACCGTGGCGATCAGCAACACCAGCGCCACCGCCATCGCGGCCACGACACGGCCGCGGTACTCGACCACCAGCGATTCGGACGCGGCCTTCATGTCCAGCAGGCGCAGATCGACGCCGGGACTGCGCACCTGCGCGACCAGCGCCTCGAGATCGGACGGGGCGTCGAGCCCGCTGAGCGAGACCAGCGCGGTGCTGCGGCCGTCGCGCTCGAGCAGCAGACCCGAGACCGCGGTCGCGAGCGGCGAGCCGGCCAGATCCTCGCGGGTCAGCGGCGGCGCGGTCCTGGCGCGGGCGACATCGCCGACGAAGGGCTCGAAGGCGTCGTCGTTGAACGGCGAGCCAGCGAGCGCATCGGCGAGCATCGCGCGCAGCGCCGCGGTGTCGGGCAGCGCGGCCTGACGGGCACGTTGGACCTCGGCACTGGGCAGATAGCGCGCGGCCATGTCGTAGCTGTCGAGCCGCCCATTGGCGACCAGCGCATCGAGGTCGGGGCGCAGCGCCGCGGTCGCCGCGAGCGCCGCGTCGCGCTCGCGCGCCTGCGCGACCAGGACATAACGCACGTCGGGCGCGCCCAGCTCGGCGCGCAGTTCGGCATCGCGCTGCATCGACGCCGCATCGACCGGGGTCAGCTTGGACAGGTCGTTCTGCCAGACCTCGCCCGGCGCGAATGCGATCGCCAGGCCGGACGCCAGCGCGAGGACGGCCAGCGACCACTTCGGCCGCGGCAGCGTCTCGATCCAGTGCCAGAGCCGTTGCAACCGCGCCGAGGCGGCGATGTCGGGCGGCGACGGGTCGACCAGCCCCGGCAGCAGGTAGCGTGTGGCGAGCGCGGCCACCACCAGCGCCGCGATCGTGAACACCGCCAATTGGCGCAGGCCATCGACCCCGGAGAACAGGAACGTCGCGTAGGCGATGCAGGTGGCGATCACGCCGGTCGACAGCGCCGGCCACAGGCCGCGCACGTTGCGCCACGGCGACAGGCCTGCGCGTTGGTGGCTGAAGAAGTGGATCGGATAGTCCTGCACGACGCCGATCAGGGTGAAGCCGAAGGCGATCGTGATGCCGTGCACGCCGCCGGGGAACAGCAGCGCGACCGCAGTCAACCCGGCGATGCCGGCGCTCGCCAGCGGCAGCACGCCCAGCAGCGGCATCTTCCAGCTGCGATAGGCGATCAGCAGCAGCACGATCAGGCCCAGCGTGTCGACCAGGCCGATGCGTTGCGCCTCGGTCTGGGTCCGGCTGCCGATGTCGACCGAAAACGCGCCTGGACCGACGACTTCGAGCGTGGCCGCGCTGCCGCGCGCCTGCTCGGCGAAGGTCTTGCGGATCGTGCCGACGGCATCGAGCTGGCCGGTCGGATCGAAGCCGGCCGCGCGGGTCTCCACCAGCAACAGCGCGTGGGTACCGGCGCGGTCGAACCAGACCTCGTGCAGCCGCTGCGGGGCGCCGGCCGGTTGCCAGGCCTCGGCCAGGGCCAGGACCTCGAGCGTGGGGTCGGCGGGCAGCAGCGGCTCGACGAGCCCGGCGGCCGGTGAACCGAGATCCTGCAGCCGCGCATCGAGCGCATCGCGCAGGGTGTCGGCATCCAGCGGCGCCGCGTCGAAAGAGTCGGTCAGCAGGTAGCGGTAGGGCAGCAGGCGCTGGGGAAAGGCCTCAAGCCCCGCCTCGCCCCCGTTGGTCACCAGCGTGAAGCGCGCATCGCCAGCCAGCGCGTCGTGCAGCGCGCGCGACCGTGCGGCCAGTGCCTCGGGCGCCTCGCCCGAGATCGCCAGCATCAGCAGCCGCGAGCCCGGCCCGTCGCCGAGCTCGTCGATCAGCAGCCGCTGCTCGGGCGTGCGTGCATCGGGCAGGAAGCGACGCAGGTCGCCGCTGAACTCCAGCGCCTGCCCGGCCACCCAGCTCAACGCGCCCAGCGCCAGCAACCAGGCGACGGCCAGACCCAACCGCAGGCGCGGCCGCTGCAGCAGCCGTTGGCGAAATCCCGGGCCCCTGCTCAACGCGGCACGTCGTGGCACAGCCGACGCGCGGCCTCAGGCGAATCGATCGCCGCGGCATCGGCCGCGGCCCCGCCCAGCAGCGTCGGTTGGGGGTCGCCTTGCTTGGGCCGCGTCTCGATGCAGCGCAGCTCGGCATCGCGGCCACGCAGCACGATCGCGGTCAGTCGGCTCGCGGCGCGCGGATCGCGCGGCGTCAGGCGCAAGGTCCAGTCCGCGGGCACGCCGTCGGCCTCGAGCGCATACAGCGCCTCGAGCGCGGCCCGGTCGCCGGCAAGCAGCGCGCCGAAGCTGTCCTGCAGCGCCGCCAGCTCGGGCACACGCGCGAGCGAGAACGTCCGCGGCGCGCGACCTTCGCGCGCGATGGTCGCCTCGCCGGCGCGGATCGTCGTGGTCTCCGCATACGGGCTGCGCACCTCGCGCACCAGAGTGCCGGCGTCGGGACGGCGGTACTCGCCGACCAAGGCGAGCGGCCGCTTGAGCATCGAGGACGTGCGCAATTCGACGAACGGCGTCGCGCTCGGCCCGGACTGCGTCAGTCGCTGTAGGATCCAGTCGGCATCGACGCTGCGCGGCGCGGCGGCCGGCGGTGCCGGCACGCGATCGCGCGACTGGCCGGCGCGCAGCGGGGCATCAGCGGTCTGCGCCGCGCTCCATGCCGGAGCCAGACACAGCATCGTCAGCGCCAGGCAAGGCACCTGCCACCGACGTGCGGGCATCGCGTTTCCAGAAGTCATAGAAATTGAACCAGTTGTAGGGAGCGCTGCGGGCATGATGCTCCAGACGCGCAGCGTAACGGCGGATGAGCGCGGCCACGCCGCGCATGCGTTCGCGCCGTGGCAGATCGACACCTTCGCTGAAAGGCTCGAACACCAGGTCGTAGCGATTGCCGCCCCGGTACAGCCCGAAGGCCAGCATCACCGGCACCTTCAGCACCGAGGCGAGCAGCCAGGGCGCGACCGGGAAGGGCGCCGGCGCACCGAGGAACGGGACCTCGAGCGTGGCGCCGCCCTCCTGGCTGCGATCGACCAGCAGCGCGACCATTGCCCCTTGCGTCAGCGCGTCCTGGATCGCCAGCGCGACCGAGGGGCCATCGGCGCCGGCGTCGATCACGGTGGCGGCGACCTCGGGATTGAGCGCCTCGAGCAGCTCGGTCACCGCACGGCCGTGCGCGCGGTCGAGCACGACGCGGATCGGCGTGTCGGGGCGCTGGCGCGCGAGCACCCGCAGCACTTCGAAACTGCCCAGGTGCGAACCGAACAGCAGCACCCCGCGTCCGGCTTCGAGATGACGGTGCAGCGTCGGCAAGCCCTCGGTGCGCACGTCGAACCGACGCGTGGACTCGCTGAGCAGGTAGATCCGGTCGAGGATCGTCGCAGCGAAGGTATGGATGTGGCGCGCGACCTCGCCCAGCGTTGCCGGGCGGCCGAACACGCGTGAGAGATACCTGCGCGAGTCGCGCCGCTCCGCGCCCCGCCGTAGCAGGAAGTACAGCGTGATCGGATACAGCAGCGCACGGGCCGGCGTGCGCCCGCAGCATCGGCCGATGTTGCGGATCAGCGACAGCGCGAACCGTCCGCCGCCCTCGCGGCGGCGCTTCCACTCGCTGCTCATGCCGACGCCGGGCTCGCCGCGGCGATCTCGCCCGACGCCAGCACGGTCCCGTCGCGCTCGACCCGGAACCGCCAGCGCGGCGCTTGTCCTGCGATCGGCTCGAGTCGGATCGCCGCGGTCTGCTCGGGCAGCAACGGCTGCACGAACTTCACCTGCGGCAGGCGCAGCGCGCCCAGCGGGCCATGCAGCGCTTCGATCGCCGCGACCACGCGGTCGAGGATCACCACGCCCGGCACCACCGGCCGGCCGGGGAAGTGGCCGGGCAGGCACGGATGCGCCGCCTCGACGACGATGGCGCCAGTCGCCACCTCAGCGCTCCAGCATCGCGGCGACCGCGGTCTGGGCGTCGTGCGCGACCGCCTGGCGACCGGCCGCGCCGGTGCGGCCGGCGACCGCGATCGGCTGCCCGACCACGGCGCGCATCGGCCCGCGGCGCACACGGAAGAACCCCTGGACCGGCAACACCGCGCCGGTGCCGTGCAGCGCGATCGGCAGCACGTCGACGCCGGCGTCGATCGCGGCCTGGAACGAGCCGGACTTGAACTCGCCCAGCCGGCCGTCGCGCGAGCGCGTGCCCTCGGGAAACAGGCACAGCGTGTGGCCCGCCCCCAGCACCTGCGCGACTTGGCGGCGCAGCTGCGGGCCGGCACGGCGGTCGTCGCGGCTGATGAACAGCATGCCGGTCGCGCGGGCGTAGAGATTGAGGAACGGCACCCGGCGCATTTCCTCCTTGAGCAGGAAACGCAGCGGCACCGGCACCGCCATGAACAGCACGCAGATGTCGAGCAGCGACTCGTGGTTGGCGACCACCAGGTACGGCCGCGACCAGTCGACCGCATCGGCGCCTTCGACCGTCAGCCCGCCGGCCGGCCCGATCAGGCCCGGCGCCCAGCGCGTGCGCGCCATGTCGAGCGCCAACCCGCTGCGTCCGGTGACCGCCTGCAGGCACAGGGCCACGCTGATCCAACCCGCCGTCCAGAGCAGGGTGAACAGGAACTGGAGCGCATTCAACGCGAGCATCGGCAGGGCGGTGAAGGTCGCCGCTCCGGTCTCGGCGCGGGTCTGTCGGTATTCCATTGGGGCGCTAGGATACGGGGATCGCGCCCGGACTGCGCGTGCCCACCGGGTTCAGCGCAGCAGGTCGCGCCAGAACACCGGCCCGAGCCCCACGAGCTTGCGCAGGAAATCGGCGAAGCTGTGGTAGCGGCCCGGGAAGCGCCGCTTGCGGATCATGAACTCGAGCGCGAAGAAACCGCCGATGACCCCGTAGTTGAGCAGGTTGGCGAACCAGGACCACTGCTCGGGGGTGATCGGCCACGGCGAGGCGATCCCGAGGCGTTCGAGCAGCCCGCCCGGGCTGGCGATGAGCGCCAGTCCCAGGTTGGCCGCGCCCATCGCCACCAGCACCGCCGCCCAGGCCGCGGTCAGGCCGCGGGTGTAGCGCCGCAGGTCCGGTGCGATGTCCTGCGCATGCCCTCCCTCGATCCCGGCCACGATCCGGGTGATCAGCGGCTCGACGCCGGGACGCAGCGTCCGCGCGAAGATCCAGGCGATCGCCAGCACGAACACCACCGGCACCAGCAGCAGCGGCAACGCGGCCTGGCCGGCCTCGTACAGGGCGAACGCGCCCCAGCCGGCCAGCGGCAGCGCCACGAACGCCCACCGCCGTCGGTGCAGCAGCGGCTCGACCAGCAGCATCGCGATCAGCAGGCCCAGCGCGGCGAGCGCGCAGCCGTCGTGCTGCCACAGGCTGGCCAGATGGGCCAGGACCGCGTAGCCCAGGGCCAGCAGCAGTTGCAGCAGGGCGATCAAGTGGTGCGGTGCTGCTCGACGTGGGCCGACAGCGCCCGCAGCGAGGCGAAGATCCGGCGGTTCTCGTCGTTGTCCGAGCGCAGTTGGAACCCGTAGCGCTTGCTCACCGCCAGCGCCAGCTCCAGCGCGTCGATCGAGTCCAGGCCCAGCCCGGCGTTGAACAGCGGCGCTTCGGGATCGATGTCGCCGGGCTGCACGTCTTCCAGGTTCAGGCTTTCGACCAGCAATTGCGCGAGCGCGTGCTCGGCCTCGGTTTGTGCGGACATGCGATGTTCCATGGGTGGGCAGGTCGCCACGATCCGGCATCGGGCCGGGCCGCGCAAGCGCCCGATGCCGCCGCCCCGCGGCGCGGCGCGCCACCGGCCTTCCGCTATCATGCGCGCCTGCTCTCACCGACCGCTGTTTTCCCGGATGACCCCCGCCCCGACCGTCGCCACCGATGCTCCCGCTCTGCAGGCCGACGTGGTGATCATCGGCGGCGGACCAGCCGGCAGCACCGCGGCCGCTCTGCTCGCGCGCGCCGGCCATCAGGTGATCGTGCTGGAGAAGGATACCCATCCCCGGTTCCACATCGGCGAGTCGCTGTTGCCGATGAACATGCCGATCCTCGAGGAGTTGGGCGTGATCGACCAGGTTCGCGCGATCGGCGTGCACAAGGCCGGTGCGGACTTTCCGCTGCCCGGCCACGCCCGCAGCCACGTGTTCCGCTTCACCCGTGCGCTCACGCCCGGCCACGACACGGCCGTGCACGTGCGCCGCGACCAGTTCGACCAGTTGTTGTTCGAGCACGCGCGCACCTGCGGCGCCGACATGCGCGAGCGCACGCGTGTGGTGCATGTGGCGTTCGGCGCGAACGGCCGGCCCGAGCGGGTCGATACGATCAACGCCGACGGCCGCACGCTGCAGCTGCGGCCGCGCTACCTGATCGATGCCAGCGGCCGCGATACCGTCGTGGCGGCGCAGCGCCGGATCAAGCGCAAGAATCCGGTACACCAGTCGGCGGCATTGTTCAGCCATTTCCGCGGCGTGGCCCGCCAGCCCGGCATCGATGCCGGCAACATCACGATCGCACGCTTCGAGCATGGCTGGTTCTGGCTCATCCCGCTGCCCGACGATGTGATGAGCGTGGGCGCGGTGTGCTTTCCCCAATATCTGCGCCAGCGCAGCGCCGACGGCGGCCGCATCGACAACGAGACGCTGCTGATGCGCACGCTGGAAGCCAATCCGACAGTGCGTGCGCGCATGCACGACGCCCAGCGCATCGCCCCGGTCCACGCCACCGGCAACTACTCGTATGCCGCCACGCGCATGGCCGGGCCGGGCTGGATCCTGATCGGCGATGCGTACGCGTTCGTCGATCCGATCTTCTCGTCGGGCGTGTTCCTGGCCATGGACAGCGCCCGGCAAGCGGCCGCGCTGGTCGATGCGTCGCTGCGCGCGCCGGCGCGCGAGGCCAGGCTGCAACGCGCGATGCAGGCCCGGCTCGATCGCGGCCTGCGGCACTTCACGTGGTTCATCTATCGCTTCAACACGCCGGTCATGCAGCGGCTGTTCTCGGCGCCCCGCAACGATCTGCAACTGGAGCAGGCGGTGATCTCGATGCTGGCAGGAGACGTTTTCGACAATGCGGCAGTACGCTGGCGCCTGTACGTGTTTCGCATGATCTACGCGCTCAATGCGATCGCGATCGCACCGCAGGCGCTGCGCGGCTGGCGCACGCGGCGTCGCCAGGCCCGCGTCGCCTTTCGCGGCGACACGCTGCACGGCGGCAATCCGTGAGCCGCCCCGCACCGGTGACACCGCAGCCGCTGCCGCGGTTGCGTGTGGAGTACGTGCACGGGCAGGACCCGGCGCAGTTGCTCGCCCAGCCCGACGTGCTCGCCGCGTTCGGGTTCGGCGACGACGCCCCCAGGATCGACGATCCGCGCTGGCTGCGCGTGCCGTTGCAGCCGCACGGCGCCGCGCCGATCGAGGTCTGGCACGCGCATGCGCCGGTGCGCAGCGGGCGCGACGGCGAGATCGCCTGGTCGAGCGACGGCGCGCTGCTGTTCGGCGCGATCGAGGTCGACGAGCCTGCCGGCCACACCGGCGAGGGCGATCACAGCGGTATCTTGCTGGCGGCCGAGCATGCCTACCGGCAGCTGACGCGGTTCGTCGAGGCCGGCGACCATCCGCACCTGCTGCGGATCTGGAACTACCTCGATGCGATCACGCTGGGCGACGGCGACACCGAGCGCTATCGCCAGTTCTGCATCGGCCGCGCCCGCGGCCTGGACGATTTCGACACCTCGCACCTGCCGGCCGCGACCGCGATCGGCCGCTGCGACGCGGCGCGCACGATCCAGATCTACTGGCTGGCCGCGCGCGCGCCCGGCACGCCGGTGGAAAATCCGCGTCAGGTCAGTGCCTATCGCTATCCGCGTCAGTACGGGCCGCAAGCGCCCAGCTTCGCGCGAGCGATGCTGCCACCGGAGGGCAGTCCGATGCCGTTGATGCTCTCGGGCACGGCCAGCATCGTCGGGCATGCCTCGCTGCACGAGGGCGAACTGCTGGCCCAGATCGACGAGACCTTCACCAATTTCGACGCGCTGATCGCCTCGGCGCGCGCGCGCCGCCCCGGCCTGCCCGGTGCCTTCGGCGCCGGCTCGCGGCTGAAGGTCTATGTGCGCGATGCCGAGGACCTGCCACTCGTGGCCGACGCCCTCGATGCCCGCTTCGGCGACGACGTGCCGCGGGTGCTGCTGCATGCGGCGATCTGCCGGCGCGAGCTGGCGGTGGAAATCGACGGCGTCCACGACCTGGGCTGACCGGCCCGTGCGCAGTGCAACCGCACCGCGCCCCTGCGACCCGGCGTCGCAGGGCCCGGCGCCGGTGGCGGCGTAGAATCGCCGGATGATCAGACTCGATACCCGCATGCGGCGGATGCGCCGCGACGATTTCTCGCGCCGGTTGATGCGCGAATCCACGCTCACCGCCGACGATCTGATCTACCCGGTCTTCGTGCACGAGAGCACCGGGCGCGCGGCGGTCCCGTCGATGCCCGGTGTCGAGCGTCTGTCGATCGACGAACTGCTGCGCGTGGCCGAGGTCGCGAGCGAACTGCGCGTACCCGCGCTGGCGCTGTTCCCGGTCACCGCGCCGGAGGCCAAGTCGCTCGACGCGGCCGCCGCCTGGGACGACGCGGGCCTGTGCCAGCGCGCGGTGCGTGCGCTCAAGGCACGCTTCCCCGATCTGGGCGTGATCACCGACGTCGCGCTCGACCCCTACACCACGCATGGCCAGGACGGCATCATCGACGAGGCCGGCTACGTGCTCAACGACGTGACCGTCGAGGCACTGGTGCGGCAGGCGCTGTCGCACGCGCATGCCGGCGCCGACATCGTCGCGCCCAGCGACATGATGGACGGACGCATTGGCGCGATCCGTGCCGCATTCGAGGCCGACGCCCACGTGCACGTGCGCATCCTCGCCTACGCCGCCAAGTACGCGAGCGCGTTCTACGGCCCGTTCCGTGATGCGGTCGGCTCGGCCGGCGCGCTGGGCAAGGCCGACAAGGCGACCTACCAGATGGACCCGGGCAACTCGGACGAAGCGATGCGCGAGATCGCGCAGGACCTCGACGAGGGCGCGGACATGGTGATGGTCAAGCCCGGGATGCCGTACCTGGACATCGTGCGCCGCGCCAAGACGGAGTTCGCGGTGCCGGTGTTCGCCTACCAGGTCAGCGGCGAGTACGCGATGCTCAAGGCGGCCGCCGCCAACGGTTGGCTCGACGAGCGCAAGTGCGCGCTCGAATCGCTGCTGGGCTTCAAGCGCGCGGGCGCCGACGGCGTGCTGACGTACTTCGCCCTCGACGCGGCCCGCTGGCTGCGCGAGGGCTGAGCCCCGCGGGGCCGTTGCCGGTCTCCCCCGCGGACGGGGAATCGCGCCCTTCACGGGTGGAAGGCTGGGATCGGGGCGCTTTTCGGCGCGAGCTCCGTGCCCCCACCCGACGCGCTGCGCGCGCCGACCTTGTAAGTTGCTTTTGCGGTCCGGGAGTTGGCATTTTTCGGATCGCCCCGTGCCAGACCGTCCGACCTTTGATCGATCAGATCGTGGGGGAGCTTGGGTCGGCATCGGGTCCTGCTCATATCCCGAACCGTTGCCTGGGCCTCGAGCCCGTTTCAGCAAGGCTGGGAAGGCGGGGAAATCGAAAGCAATGTTCAAGGGAGGAAGCGATGTCTGGAGTGTTCGCCGGCGTGGATGTCGGCAAGCATCGGCTCGATGTGTTCGTCGGTGGCCAAAACCGCAGCTTTGATGTCGACAACGACGCCATCGGCCGCGCCATCCTAGTCGAGGGCCTTCGCCAGGCGGCGCCCGAGTTGATCGTGCTTGAGGCGACCGGCGGCCTGGAGCGTGCCCTCGTTGCAGAACTGTGCGCCGCAGGCCTGCCCGTCGCGGTGGTCAACCCGCGACAAGTCCGTGACTTTGGCCGGGCGTGTGGAAAGCTCGCCAAGACCGACCGTCTCGATGCGCGGCTTTTGGCACTTTTCGCCGAGCGGGTGCGCCCGGCGCAACGGCCGTTGCCCGATGAAACGCTGCAGGCATTCAGCGAGCTGCTAGCGCGGCGCCGCCAGTTGATGGAAATGCTGGTGATGGAGAAGAACCGGCTGACCCAGGCGACCGGCAAGGACCTCAGGCGCAATCTGCGTAAGCACATCGAGTGGCTGCAGCAGTATTTGCGCGCGATCGACGGCCACCTGCGCGATGCGGTCGAGCAGTCGCCGGCTTGGCAGGCCAAGCGCGACCTGTTGGCCGAGGTGAAAGGCGTGGGTGAGGTGACGGTCTTCACGCTGCTGGCCTGCGTCCCCGAGTTGGGGACGCTGGACCGCAAGCAGATCGCCGCCCTGGTCGGCGTCGCGCCCTTGGCCCGGGACAGCGGCACGTTACGAGGCCGGCGGGCGGTATGGGGCGGCCGTGCGGTTGCTCGCCAGGCCCTGTACATGGCCACGCTCAGCGCCGTCCGCTTCAACCCGCCGATCCGCGCCTTCCATCAACGATTACGCGCGGCCGGGAAGAAGCCGAAAGTCGCCCTGGTGGCCTGCATGCGCAAGCTGCTGACCATCCTCAACGCCATGCTTCGAGACAACGCCAGATTCCGACTCGAAACGCCTGTTGCGGCTTGACCTCCAACACCGTTGCTCCCCCGCGCTGCGGGGGAGGTGACCTGCACACTGTGCCGCTTCGCACCTTCCATCGTTGACGGGGCATTGCGCCCTTCACGGGTGGAAGGCTGGGATGAGGCGCTTTTCGGCGCGAGCTCCGTGCCCGCACCCGACGCGCTGCGCGCGTGCACCTCCCCCGCGCTGCGGGGGAGGTGGCAGGCGGCGGTGCTTCAGTTGGCCTGACGGGCCACCGCGACCGGGAGCGTCAGCGCGGTGCGCTGCGGACCGAGCGCGCCGCCGACCGGCTCCAACGTGACCTCACCGAAGCGCCAGCTGCCGTCGGCCGGCAGGCTGCGCGCGTCGACCGTGATGCGCAGGCTGACGCTGGCACCGGCCGGCACCCGCAGCTGCGCCGGCATGGCCGTCGCCGTGACGCCGGCAACGCGCACCCGCCAGGTCGAGGCCTGGGCATGCGGATTGCGGAACGTGCGCACGAAGCTGCAGCGGGTCTGGCAGTTGCGGTTGGCCAGGCCCGGCTGGTTGAGATTGGCGACATCGCCGCCCTGCGCCGGGTTGGCCGCCAGATAGCGCGCACCGGTCTCGTGCATCAACAGACCGGCCTCGGCCGCGCGGTCGACGCGGATGCGGCCGCTGCCGCGATCGAACGGCGTGCCGGGCGTGACTTCGTCCTCGGTGTAGACCAGGGTCTTGGCGGTCAGCGCCAGCGCCGATTTGATCTCGGGCACCGACCAGTCCGGCCGCGCCTGGCGCAGCAGCGCGGCGGCGCCGGCGTGGTGCGGCGAGGCCATCGACGTGCCGTTCATCAGGCCCAGTGCGTTCTCGTACCCGGTGATGGTCTCACCGGCCACCGTGGCCAGGATCGACACGCCGGGCGCGACCACGTCGGGCTTGAGCAGGTTGAAGGTGCCGGCCGGCCCGCGCGAGCTGAAATCGCCGAGCGCGTCGGGCACATTGGGCGTGGCCAGCGGCGGGTAGCCGATGCCGGCGGTGGCGTTGGGCCGTGTTGCGGCGAAATCGCGCAGCGCGTTGCCCTCGGCCTGGGTCACCGAGAACACCGGCACGGTCGCGCCCGGCACCGACGGCACCAGGCCGCCCTCGGCGTTGTTGGCGATCAGCACCGCGACCGCGCCGGCCGCGGCCGCGTTGGCGGCCTTGTCGGAGAACGCGCAGCTGCCGCGGCGCACGACCGCGATCGCGTTCTGGAACGTACCCGCAGCGTAGGCGCTGCAACCGTCGGTGCCCCCGTCGATGCCGGCGCTGACCCGCAGACGTGTCGTGCCGGGAATGCTCGCGGTGTGCGGCGTGCCGCCGGTGCCTTCGGTCAGCAGGATCAGCGACAGCGGCTCGGGCACCGGCGCCGGGCCCGTGACCTGCAACGCGGAGGCGAATGCGCCGCGGCCATGCTGGGCCGCGCCCGTCGAGGCGACCCAGGGTTCGAGGTGGCCCATGCTGTTGGCGGCCGGACCGCTGTTGCCGGCCGAGGCCGCGACATAGATGCCGGCCTCGCTCGCCGACAGA
The DNA here is from genome assembly GCF_039674545.1 of Luteimonas sp. TWI382. Lineage (NCBI taxonomy): Bacteria > Pseudomonadati > Pseudomonadota > Gammaproteobacteria > Lysobacterales > Lysobacteraceae > Luteimonas > Luteimonas sp. TWI382. Next base: position 66,601 of record NZ_JBDJNS010000001.1, on the reverse strand, counting down.
AACGCCAGCGAGACCGCCTCGCTCCACGGCTGGCCGCCGCCGCCGATCGAGTAGTTGATGACGTCGACGATGCCGTCGGCGAGCGCCTGCTCGACCGCGGCCACCGCCGAGACGTTGGGACACAGGCCCCGGCCATCCGACAGGCGCGTGTAGCAGATGTCGAAGGCGACGATGTTCGCGCGTGGCGCCACGCCGGAGATCGCACGCGAGTTACCGCTGAAAACCACGTTGCGACGGTTGCCGGCGACGGTGGAGGCCACGTGGCTGCCGTGGCTGTTGGTGTCGCCGAAGCCGGGTTCCTCGCGGATGCCCTCGCGGCCGCAGGTCAGCCCCGGCGCCTCGCACACGAAGTCGTAGCCGCCGATCAGCTTGTCGTTGCAGCGGCCGGCATCGATGCCGCCGGGCGCGCAAGTGCCCAGGTAGGTGCCGCTACCGAGCGGATTGATGTGGACGTAGCCGTCGACCGGGTCGACCGCCGAGAACGAGGGCGAGCCGAAGTTGATGCCCGAATCGAGGATGCCGACCACGACGCCCTCGCCTTTCAGCGCGCCCAGGCCGCCGATCGCCCCGTTCCACAAGGCCGGTGCGCCGATCAGGCCGGGCCCGGTATCGGTGTCGAGCGCGTACTCGCGGTAGGGCTCGACGAAGCGCACGTCGCTGCGCGCGGCGACCTTCGCCGCCTCGGCAGGCGCCAACTCGACGACGATGCCGTTGATCGCATGCTGCATCCGGCGCTCGACCCTGAGCGACCGGCCCAGGTCCAGCGCGATGCCGCTTTCGACTTCGCGCTGGCGCCGCTGCAGATAGCCGACGTAGCTGCGCGCCGGGGCACTGCGCACGTCCAGGCGCTGGCCCTCGCGGCGCTTGGCCGGCGCCGCCAGCCCGGCGACGCCGCCGGAGTAGCCGGCCAGGGCCGGATCGTCCAGGACCACGATGTAGCGCCCCGGGCCTTGCGCGGCCGGCGCGGGCGATGCACCGCGCGGCGTGGCGGCAGAAGCGACCGGGGCCGTGCCCAGCAGCGCGCCCACGCCCTGACGGGCCGATTGCAGCGCCTGCCGGGCCGCGGGCTCGGCGCCGGGAATAACGGTACTTGCGGCGGCGACGGCGACGACGCCGAGCAGGACCGAAGCCCCGCCGAGTGTGCGGATACGTGACATGCGAAAACTCCCCTTTTCAGATGACGGTGATTCACCGGTGACCTGCCCGACGCGCACGGCATGGCTGCCGTCCCCGCCCGACCTTCTCGATGCCGCCGCGCCCCCCCTGGCTCGCTGCGTCCCCCTGCTTCCGCTTCCGTGTATACCGCGTCCGGGCCGTGGCCGCATCCTGCACTGCGGCCGATTCTCCCCGGCGCACCCCCGTCAATGCCGATGGCATGCCCTAGACTCGTCGGGCGCCGGACCGGCGCGCTGCCTGCCCGAGTCGCCCGATGCCCAGCCCCCGCTACGCCGTGTTCGGCCATCCTGTCGCCCATTCGCTGTCGCCGCGGATCCATGCCGCGTTCGGGCAGCAGACCGGCATCGCGATCGACTACACCGCGATCGATGCCGCGCCTTCGGCCTTCGCCGAGGCGGTGACGGCCTTCGCGACATCGGGAGGCGCCGGCGCCAACGTCACGCTGCCGCTGAAAGAGGCGGCGTTCGCGCTGGCCGACACGCAGTCCGAACGCGCGCAACGCGTGGGCGCGGTCAATACGCTGGTGCGCCGCGGCGCGACCTGGCATGGCGACAACACCGACGGCGCGGGCCTGGTCCGCGACCTGACCGATCGCCACGGCCTCGACCTGCGCGGGCGCCGGACGTTGCTGATCGGCGCAGGCGGCGCGGCGCGCGGAGTCGCCGGGGCGCTGCTGGAGGCTGGCGTCGACGGCCTGACGATCGTCAACCGCACGCCCGAGCGCGCCGACGCCCTGGCCGATGCGCTCGGCGAGCCCGGGCGGGTGCATCCGCGCTATCTCGAACGCGTCGGCGAGTCGGGGGAGTTCGACCTGATCATCAACGCCACCTCCGCCGGACGCGACGGCAGCTTCCCGGCCTTGCCGCGCGCATTGGTGGGCATGCGCACCGCCGCGGTCGACCTCAATTACGGTGAAGCTTCGGTGCCATTCCTGGCCTGGGCGCGTGCCCACGGCGTGCGCGATGCGATCGACGGACTGGGCATGCTGGTCGAGCAGGCGGCCGAGAGCTTTTTGCTCTGGCACGGTGTGCGGCCGGAGACCGATCCGGTGTTCGCGGCGCTGCAGGCGCGCAACGTCGCGCTGGTCAGCGCGGACTAGAAGGCCACGACGATGGATGTCCATGCCCTGTTGATGTCGATGGTCCTGCAGTTGCCTGCGCGCGTGCCGCTGCTGATCGCGCTCGGTGTCGCGCTCGCACTGGTCCTGCGTCAACGCAACGTAGACCCACCGGCGGTGCGGCTGGCGGCCTGGGGGTTCGGCGTGATGTTGGCTGCCCAGTTGCTCGCGGCGGGCACCTATCCACTGGTGCAGGCCTATATCACCGTCGCCGCGCTGCCGTTCGCGGCGACGGGCCTGTTCTACGGCGTCGTCAGCGTCAGCCTGGCGATGATCGAGGCGACCGGCCTGATCCTGCTGGCCCTGGCGGTCGTACGCCGGCGCCGCTGACGCCGCGCCATGGAGTGTCGTCCGGCTTGCGCGGCGTGCTGCATCGCGCCGTCGATCACCTCGCCGATCCCAGGCATGCCCGACGGCAAGCCGGCCGGCGTGGCGTGCGTGCAGCTCGACGAGTCGCTGCGCTGCCGGCTGTTCGGCCGCCCCGAACGGCCTGCGTTCTGCAGCTCACTGCGCCCGGCCCAGGACATGTGTGGCGGGTCGCGGGACGCGGCGTTCGCACTGCTCGAGCATCTGGAGCGGGCGACCGCACCGTGAACCGTCAGCGGTAGCGTGCCTCGAGCAGGTCGAGGTCGCGGACCAGCCGGCGGGCGATCTCGTCGGAGATCCGCCGATGACGAGCGAGGCTGTAGATGCATTCGCGCTCGGCCGCGACGGCCGCGATGCGCAACGCGCGCTCGGCGTCGTCGGCGCGGCGCAGTTCCTCGGCATCGATACCGCCGCCGGCCTCGCGGCGCAGCCGGTCCTGGTACAGCGCCATGACCCGGACCGCGGCGCTGGCGTAGAGGTCGGGGTCGGATTTGGCGCCAGGCAGCGCATGCTGCGCGCGCTCCACGGCCGCCACCGCAGCGACCGCGCCCTCGTGTCGGGCCAGATCCATCTCGCGGTCGCCTTCGCCCTCGACCGGCGCGGTGAGCCCGCGCAGCAGCCGCGGCAGCACCAGGCTGCCGAGCAGCAGGGAGATCAGGATCACCGCCGCTGCCAGGAAGATCGCCAGGTCGCGCGCCGGGAACGGCGTGCCGTCATACAGCGCCAGCGGCAGCGTCAGCACGCCCGCCAGCGTGATCGCGCCTCTCACGCCGGCCAGCGACATCGCCGCCACCAACCGCCATTCGGGCCACTGCCGCCGCGCGCCGTTGCGCGACAGCGCGATGCGCAACGTCACCCACACCCAGGCAAAACGCAGCGCGAACAGGCCGGCGTAGATCGCCAGCACGTAGACCACCAGCCACCACGGGGTGACGTGGCCGGCCTCGCGCACCGTGCTCACCGCGCGGTCGACGATCCACGGCAACTGCTCGCCCAGCAGCACGAAGATGATGCCGTTGAGCGAGAACTGCACCGTGTCCCAGACCGCGGCACGCTGCACCCGGGTCGTCGCCAGGGCGCGGCCGCTGAGCTCGACATAGCTCATCGTGATGCCGGCCGCGACCGCAGCGAGGATGCCCGATGCGCCGATCTGCTCGGCCAGCAGGTAGGCGCCGAACGGGGTGAGCAGGCTGATCAGGATCGGCGTACCCGCCTCCTCGCCGAACACGCGCGAGACCAGCGCATGCCCGCGGTTGATCGCGATGGTCAACGCCGCGCCGACCGCGACGCCGGCCAGCGCCAGCCACAGGAAGGTCAGCGAGGCGGAGAGCAGCGAGAAGCCGCCAGTCAGCGCCGCCGCCACCGCGAAGCGGAAGCACACCAGGCCCGAGGCGTCGTTGAGCAGCGACTCGCCCTCCAGGATGTGCATCACGCGCGAGGGAATCGGCGCACGCGCGGCGATCGACGACACCGCGACCGGATCGGTCGGCGACAGGATCGCGGCCAGCGCGAACGCCACCGCCAGCGGCATCGCTGGGATCATCCAGTGGATCAGCAGGCCGGCGCCCAGCACCGTGAACACCACCAGCCCCAGCGCCAGCTGCAGGATCACGCCGCGGTCGCGGAACAGGCCGCTCTTGGGGATCCGCCAGCCATCGAGGAACAGCAGCGGGGGCAGGAAGAGCACGAAGAACAGATGCGGGTCGAGCGCGACGCCCCGCCCGAACACGCCGGCGATCGTCGCGCCCAGCGCGATCTGCACCACCGGCAGCGGCAGCGGCAGCCAGCGCTGCAGCACGCGGGTCAGGTAACCGCTCACGACGACGGCCAGCAGCATCACCAGGACGACTTCGATCGAATGCATGGGCGGTCGGCAGCACGCGGCGCAGGAGTCCACCACGATAACGCTGTCGGTCGATCACGGGGAGCGCATCGCGTGCGTGCCCGTGTCTCGATATAGCCCGCGTGCATGCACAGGCTGCGGGCAACCCGGCAGCTGGTTCGCTCAAGAACGCGCCTGCCTTGGAAAGTGTTAAAACGCGACTTCGGTGCGCCGCGGATCGTCGGCCGGACGCCACGCGTCCCGCTCGCCCGAACAGAGGTCAAAAACCGGGGTCAGAGTGCAAATTCGCCGCGCGTAAATGCACACTGACCCCCCCAAAGAAGCCGTCGACCACATCGCCCAACGCTGCGAGCCCCTAGAATCGAACGTCCCCACACCGCTGTGCCCGACGATGACCAATCCGCTGCTCGACTTCTCCGGCCTGCCCCATTTCGACGCGATCGCACCGGCACACGTGCAGCCGGCCATCGATGCGCTCGTCGCCGAGGCCGAGGCGGCGCTGGCGGTCGCGGGGCGGACCCAGCCGGTGGGCTGGGAGCAGGTCGTCGTCCCGCTCGAGGAGGCGACCGAACGGCTGGGGCGCGCCTGGAACCAGGTCTCGCATCTCAATGCCGTCGTCAACACGCCTGAGCTGCGCGCCGCCTACAACGCCGCGCTGCCGAAGGTCACCGCGTTCTTCAACGCCCTCGCCCAGGACGAGGCGCTGTATGCCCAGTACCGGCGCCTGTCCGACGAGGCCGATGCGCTCGGGCTCGAGCCGCTGCGCCGGCGGGTGATCGCTCATGCGCTGCGGGACTTCCGCCTCGGCGGTGCCGCGCTCGACGCCCAGGACAAGGCGCGGCTGGCGGCGGTCCGCCAGGAACTCGCCGCGCTGTCGGCGCAGTTCTCCGAACACGTGCTCGACGCGACCGACGCATTCTCGCTGCATGTCGACGATGTCGCGCGGCTCGCCGGCCTGCCTGAGGATGTCGTCGCCGCGGCGCGCGCGACCGCCGAGAAAGCCGGCCAGTCCGGCTGGACGCTCACGCTGCAGATGCCCTGCTACCTGCCGGTGCAGACCTATGCCGAGGATCGCGCGCTGCGCGAGACGCTGTACCGCGCCTACGGCCTGCGTGCGTCCGAAGCCGGGCCGGCGGCGCGCGACAACGGCCCGTTGATCGCCCGGATCCTGACGCTGCGCGCCGAGCAAGCCGCGTTGCTGGGCTTCGACGATTACGCCAGCCTGTCGCTGGCGACCAAGATGGCGGTTTCGCCGGGCGACGTGCTCGCCTTCCTGCGCGACCTCGCGGCGCGCGCCCGCCCGCATGCCCAGCGCGACCGCGATGCGCTCGAGGCGTTCGCGCGCGACACGCTGGGCCTGGACGCATTGCAGCCCTGGGATGTCGCCTTCGCCGCCGAACGGCTGCGCCAGGCGCGTTACGACTACTCGGCGCAGACGGTCAAGCAGTACTTCACGCAAGACCGCGTGCTTACCGGCCTGTTCGACCTGATCCACGCCCTCTACGGCCTGCGCGTCGCGCCCGACAGCGCCCCGGTCTGGCACCCGGACGTGCGCTTCTACCGGCTGGTCGATGGCGACGGCACGCTGGTCGGGCAGTTCTATCTCGACCTGTACGCGCGCGAAGGCAAGCGCGGCGGCGCGTGGATGGACGATGGCCGCAACCGCCGCGCAAGCGGCGATCGCGTGCAGACGCCCCTGGTCTACCTGGTATGCAACTTCGGCCGCGGCGCCGATGGGCGCCCGGCGACGTTCACCCACGGCGAGGTGACCACGCTGTTCCATGAGATGGGCCACGGCCTGCACCAGTTGCTGACCGCAGTCGGCGAGTTGCCGATCGCCGGCATCAACGGCGTGGAGTGGGACGCGGTGGAACTGCCGAGCCAGTTCATGGAGAACTTCTGCTGGGAATGGCCGCGCGTCGAAGCGATGACCGCGCACGTGGAGACCCGCGCGCCGCTGCCGCGCGAGTTGTTCGACCGCATGCTGGCCGCGCGCAACTTCCACAGCGGCCTGCAGACGCTGCGCCAGATCGAGTTCGCCCTGTTCGACATGCAATTGCACGCCGGCTTCGACCCTGCCCAGGACGACGCGCTGTCCTTGCTCGAGCGCGTGCGCGACGAGGTCGCGGTGCTGCGCACGCCGACCTGGCACCGGTTCCCGCACCAGTTCGCGCACATCTTCGCCGGCGGCTATGCGGCGGGCTACTACAGCTACAAATGGGCGGAAGTCCTCAGCGCCGACGCCTACGCCGCGTTCGAGGAAACTCCGGATCAGCTGGCGCAGACCGGTGCGCGGTTCCGCGACGAGATCCTGGCGCGCGGCGGCAGCCGCGATGCGGCCGACAACTTCCGCGCCTTCCGCGGCCGCGACCCCGATATCGCGGCGCTGCTGCGGCACAGCGGCATGGCCGCCTGAGCCCCACGCCGGACGGTCGCACCGACTTGCGCTCGCACTGCGCCACCGTCACGCGGCCGTGCGACCATGCGCGCGGTTGACCTCTGGATCGCCTCCATGCGCCTGCTCGTCCTGTTGTGCTCGCTCGCCATGCCCATCGTCGGCTGGCTGTCGCAGACCGGTGCATTCGGGCCCGACCAGGCCGCGGTGTCGGGACGCTACCCGACGCTGCTGGTCGCGGCGGGCTATGCGTTCTCGATCTGGGGCCTGATCTTTGTGCTCGACATCGCCTACGCCGCCTGGCAGGCGACCGGGGCGCGTCGTCACGATGCGCTGCTGGCACGCATCGCCCCGGTCGCCGCACTGGGGTTCGCGCTGACCACGATCTGGATGCCGTTGTTCTCGGCCGGTCAATTCATCGCCTGCGCGGCGGTGATCGTCGGCGCACTTGCTTGCCTGGCCTGGTGCGCGCTCCAGCTGTCGGACGGCAATGCCGCGCGCGGCCGGCGCATCGCCTGGTTGGCGTTGTCGCTGCACGCGGGTTGGTTGTCGCTGGCCGCCTTCCTCAACGTCGCGCAGACGATCGTGGCCTACCAATGGCTGTCGCCCTCGCGCATGCTCGGCTGGAGCCTGGCGTTGTGGGCGATTGCGGCGGCGCTGCTGCTCGCACTCAACGCCCGCATGCGCGGCAACCCGGCCTATGCGGCGGTCGCGCTGTGGGGCCTGTTCGCGGTGTGGATCAAGCAGACGGACTGGCCGCTGGCCGGGGCGACGACATCGGCTTGGGTGGCGCTGGGCATCGCGACGCTGCTGGTGATCCAGACCGTCGTGCTGCGGCTGCGCCAGCGCACCGCCTGACTGCGGTCTCAGGCGCCTGTTCACGCTCTGCAGGGGATCGGCGCGGCATCGTAGACGCCCCCGTTCCCAGGAGCCCGTCATGTCCTGCCGCCTGCTTGCCGCCGTGCTCGGCGTGGCGATCCTGCCTGCTGTCGCGACCGCGCAGGTCAGCACCAGTGCACTGGAGCCGGTGGGCGAACCGCCAGCGCTGTCGTCGCAGACAGGACGCCAGACCGGCGTGGTGACCTACGACCGCGCCGATGGCCAGCAGGTGATCATCCGCTCCTACGAGCCGCGTCCGGCGACGACGAGCCCCTACCGGGTCGATTTCGCCGCGCTCGATGCCGATGGCGACGGCTACATCAGCCGCGCCGAGGCGCTCGCCCACCCCACGCTGTCGGCCGAGTTCGACGCGGTGGACAGCAATCGCGACGGTCACCTCAGCCGCGAGGAACTCGCAGGCTGGCTGCGCTAGCCTAGTCGGCCGGCCGTCGTGGCCGGTACCGGAGACCAGGCGTGACCCATCCCGATCCGACCCACCGGGCCGAGCCCGTATCGCGTACGCCGATGTTGATCGGCGCGGTGTTCGTGCTGCTGGGCGGCATCTTCATCGGAGCGTTGAGCACGACGGTCATGCTGCGCACGAGCATCGGCTCGGCTGGCGACCTCAAGGCGCGCGAGGCAATCCGCCTGCAGGGGCTGCTGGTCGCCGACGACGGACGGCTGGACCCGGCGCAGACCGCCGAGCGCGCAACCGCCGCTTTCGCGCACAGCTTCGTGGTCAGCGCGGCGGCGCTCGATGCGGTCGCCTCGCTTGATGATCGCCAACGCATGCTCGACATCGCCCGGTGGCTGGTCGAGACCGACGCGCTGGCCGACCGACACGATGCCGTTTCTCGGTGGGCCCAGGCCGCGGCGCACTGCCTGGTCGCGACCCCCGAACAACCGCGCACTGCCGCCAACTGCGTCCGCGACGCGATGCCCAACGACGTGCCGCGTCCCGACCACGGCGACTGATCCGCATGACCGCGCGATGCGCGCCCGTCGTTGCCGTTCGCGCACGACGCCAGCTTTGCGGTTAGGAAAACGCCCGGCATGCGCCGGGCGTTGGTCGCACGTGCAACGTTGCGCAGCGATCAGTCGCGCGACTGGCTGATGACGCGTCCGTCCTGCGGATCGAGCCTGAGATCGACACGCTGGCCCTCGCGGGTATCGGCCTCGGCTTCCCACAGACCGTCGTCGAACTTCACGTCCTCGATCTTGGTGAAGCCGGCGGCGGTGAGCTTGGCGCGGATATCGGCCTCGCCCAGCGTCGTTGCGCCGGCATTGTCGGGATACACGCGACCGGTGGCCGGATCCAGGCGGACGTCGATCTTGCGCCCGTTGGCGTCCTTGACGTCGGCCTTCCACAGGCCGTCCTTGAACTCGAGATCGGTCACGTCGGTATAGCCGCCGTCGGTCAGCGCGGCGCGGACCTGGGCGCTGGTCATCGCGTCCTGCGCCAGGGCAGCACCGGCGGTCAGGGACAGGGCGAGCGCCAGGCCGCGGATCAGGGTCGTCTTCATCGAAAGGCTCCTGCGTAGGGGTCGGCCGAGTCTTCTTTGAGCTGCGCGAAGCAGCGGTGAACGACGGTCGCCGAGGGCGGGCGCGGTTCATCGACACGGCGGCGACCGAAACGGCCGCCGCATCGACGGGAGAGCGGATCGGGATGCACCGACATGAAGCCCTGGGCCGGGCTACACGCCCCCCCGCACCTTGCCGCCAGCGGCGAAACACGGGACGAACGGCAGGAGGACTATCCTCGCCGCCGGCCTCCACGCACCGCCGCCCTCATGACGTCGAGCGATATCCAAGTCCTCCTCATCGCCCTTGCCAGCGTCGTCGTGCTGGTGCTCCTGATCGTGGCGCGGCCCCGGCTCCATCCCCTGCTGGCGCTCCTGCTGGTGTCGTTCGGCGCGGGCCTGGCCACCGGCATGCCACTGGACGCCCTGGTGCATGCCGTGAGCAACGGTGCCGGCAAGACGCTCGGCGCCGTCGGCCTGGTGGTGGCGCTGGGCGCCATGCTGGGCAAGGTACTCGTGCAGGCGGGCGTGACGGACACGCTGGCCAATGCCATCCTGCGGCGTGCCTCGCCGCGCGTGCTGCCCTGGGCGATGGCAGGCGTGGCCTTCATCATCGGAATCCCGATGTTCTTCGAAGTCGGGCTGGTGATCCTGCTGCCGCTGATCTTCGGCGTGGCCCGCAAGCTCGAGTCGCACGGCGGGAATCGCGGTTCGGCCTATGTGTATGTGGGGGTGCCGGTGATCGCGGCGCTGGCCGCGATGCACGGCATGGTGCCGCCGCATCCCGGACCGCTGACCGCAATCGCCACCCTGGGCACCAGCGTGGGGGCGACCATGCTCTACGGCTTCATCGCCGCGATCCCGGCCATCGTCCTGGCGGGACCGGTCTACGGCATGTTCATCGCGCCGCGCATGTCGGTGCGGCCCGACGCCACCCTGCTCGATCACGAGGCCGCAGCCGCAGACGACACGGCGCCGGCGCGGCACGCACCGCCGGGACTGGGGCTTGGCATCGTCGTGGCGCTGGCACCCGCGCTGCTCATGCTGTGCCACGCAGTGGCGGAAGTGCTGCTCCCCGAGGGTTCGACCGTGCTGCACGTGGCGGCCTTCGTCGGCCATCCGATCGTCGCCATGCTGCTGGGCGTGGGGCTGGCCATGGTGGTCCTGCGGCCGGGCGCGCCTGCGGCAGTGCGCACAGCGCTGGGCGAGAGCGTCAAGCCGGTGGCCGGCGTGCTGCTGATCATCGCGGGCGGGGGTGCCTTCCAGCAGGTGCTGACCGATGCACGGGTCGGCGATGCGATCGTGCACATGAGTCAGCAGCTGGCCCTGTCGCCGCTGCTGCTGGGCTGGCTGATCGCGATGCTGCTGTCGGTCTCCACCGGCTCGGCCACCGTGGGCGTGGTCGGCGCGGCAGGGCTGCTGGCGCCGCTGGGCGCGGCCGAGCCTACGCTCAACCTGCCACTGCTGGCGCTGTCCATCGGCTGCGGCTCGCTGTTCTTCAACTATGCCAACCACGCGGGCTTCTGGTTGGTGAAGGAGTCCTTCGGCATGAGCATGGGCGAGGCGACGAAGACCATTTCGGTGGTGCAGTCGATCGTGTCGCTGGTCGGGCTGTGCATGGTGCTGCTGATGAATCTGCTGCCGCCGTTGGTCTGACACGACGCCACGACCGGTTGCGAGATCGCGCACGGACCGCGGTGAGGCCGAAACGATCGAACGGCCAAGCCGGAAGCTCCATTTTCCCTGAGCCGATTCGGCCTGTGTCGGTGGTGCGCCGAGCGGTTGAGAGATCAGAGCAAGAGCGTGTCGCGCAAACGCCGCAGCACCGGCTCGAGTGCGTCCACCGGCACCGACCCCAGTGCCAGCCGTAGCGCGTGCGGTGCATGACGGCCGGTCGCGTACGCCTCGGCCTTGGAGACGGCGATGCCGCGCTCGGCCAGCGCCTCGGTGGCGCCATCCATGCGCAGGTCCTCGGGCAGGCGCAGCCACAGGAACGGCGATGCAGGATGCGCGCGCACGTCGAGGCCGGCGAGCGCATCGGCCGCGATCGCCTGGCGTCGGTGCGCATCGTGGCGCAAGGCGATCTCCTGCTGCGCGACCGTGCCGTCGGCAATCCAGCGCGTCGCCATCGCGGTCACCAGACTCGGCAGGCTCCAGTGGCTGGCCCGGATCACGGCCTTGACCCGGACCGCGCAGGCTTGCGGCACGACGACGTAGCCGAAGCGCAGACCGCCGGCCAGGCTCTTGGACAGGCTGGCGATGTGGAACGTGCGTTCGGGCGCCAACGTCGCCAGCGCGACCGGTGCCGGGTCCGCAAGCCAGGCATAGGCCGCAGCGCGCGGCTGCGCGCACATGCCTGGGCCGAACATCGCGGCCGAACGATCGCGCACGACCACTGCGACATCCAACGCGAGGACGGCAAGGTCGTCGCGCGCATGGCCAGCAAGGTCATGACGCTGCGCGGCGAGCACGCCCAGGGCCGCTGAGGCGACCGCCCGCACGCGCCTGCGCCCAGATCAGGCCGCCGTCAGCAGGCGCAGGTCGTCGACGAATCCGGCATAGGCCTGGGCCTGCGCGACAGGATCGCCCTGGCGCAGCACCCACGACGGATGCACGGTGGCGAAGGCGCGCACGCCGTCCTCGCGTGTGCGCCACAGCCCGCGCTCCTCGGTCAGCCGCACGCCCGGCCCGAACACCGCGCGCGCGGCCGTCGCGCCCAGGCAGACGATACGCTCGGGCCGCACCTGCGCGATCTCGGCGCGCAGCCAACCGTTGCAGGCCTCGATGTGGGCGACATCAGGACGCCGATGCAGCCGCCGCTTGCCGCGCGGCTCGAACCGGAAATGCTTGACTGCATTGGTCAGGTAGAGCGAGCCGCGGTCGATGCCCAGCTCATCGAGCGCGCGCGAAAACACCCGCCCCGCGGGCCCGACGAACGGCCGGCCCGACAGATCCTCTTCGTCGCCCGGCTGCTCGCCGACGATCATCGTGCGGGCATCGCTCGGCCCTTCGCCGAACACCACCTGCGTCGCCGGTTGCCACAACGGACACCGCCGGCAGTCGCGCGCGGCCTCGCGCAGCGCGTCCACGCCATCGGGCGTGGGGGCGGGCGACGCGGGCACGGCCGGGATGCGCCGACGCGGCGCCTGATGTTCGCGCTCGGCCATCTCACGCACGCGCACGCCCGCCTCGCGCACCAGCCCCGGCAGCAATGCGGTCTCGGGCAGGTGCTTCCAGTACTTCTGCGGCATCTCGGCGCGCATCATCGTGGTGTTGAGCCGGGCCGGATTGAAGATGTTGGCGTAGTAGGTCCGCCACAGGTCTTCGCGCGCGTCCTCGGCCGGCGCATCGGCGCGCGTGCCGCCCGGCGCGAACGCCAACGTGCGGCCGTCCCACAGCGCGCTGCGGTATGGCGTCACGATCGCCCAGCGCATGCCGGCGAAGCGGCGCGCGAAGAACGGCGCGACCCGATCGACGATCCAGTGGTCGGGCTCGAACCAGGCGACGTATTCCTCGTCGGCGCCAGGGACGGCGCGGAAGCGCACGAAGGCCTTCATCTTGTGGGTATCACGGCGCACGGCCTGGGCCATCGTGCGTGCGCGGTGCACGTCGGGGTCGGCCGCGCGCAGCAGCAACGCGCGCTCGCCCTGCGCGATGCGCCAGAGCATGCGATAGAGCAGGCCGTGGCGGTCATCGGCGCGATGGCAGAGCACGGCATCGGCGAGACTCAGGAACTCGGACGGCACCCGCGGCGCGCTGTGTTGCGGCGGCAGCGCGGCGAGGTCGAGGCCGCCCAGCAACGATCCCTGCGCACCCCCGTTCCAGTCGAGCTGCTCGGGCGGCAGACCGGCGCGCAGCGCGGCACGCGCTGCGCTTCGCCAGGCACTGGCGTCCCAGGGCGGATCGACCGTCGCGGTCACGCGTGTGTGGCTGGACAACAACGTCGTCGTCATCGCGTTCTCGCCCGTACGCAGCGATGCGCTTGTTGCCTTCCACCGCTGGCGGGGGAAGGCCGGGATGGCGGCACACCCACGACACACTGCGATCGGTCCGAGCGCCCCCACCCAACCCTCCCCCGTACACGGGGGAGGGCGGCACAGGCGCGTTCGCCGCCGCGATGCGCTTGTCGCCTTCCCCCGCTGGCGGGGGAAGGCCGGGACGGGGGCACGCCCACGACACGCTGCGATCGGTCCGAGCGCCCCCACCCAACCCTCCCCTGTACGTGGCGTCTTGCACGCTCTGAAGCGCCCATTGGAACGCGAGGGCCTGCGTGGCGCAGAAGGTCCATTGGATCGCAGGCCCTCAGAACAGGCTCGCCTGGCGCGGTTGCGGGGCAAGTTCGCTGCGCAGACGGACGGGATCGTCGAGGCGCTGGCGGGGATGGTGGCCAGGCACGATCACGAACGGCATGACTTTCTTCAACGGCACGCGCAGCCGCGCCAGGTCGTCCAGGCGCAAGGCGCCGTGCGGGCGCGCGGCGATGATCCGCTCGACGTTGCGCGCGCCCAGCCCCGGCACGCGCAGCAGCATCTCGCGCGGCGCGCGGTTGACGTCGACCGGGAAGCGCGTCGGGTTACGCAGGGCCCAGGCGAGCTTGGGATCGACGTCGAGATCGAGCATGCCCGCTTCGGTGCCGTCTTCAGCCGGCGCGCCCTCGGCGGCAGGTTCGGGCGCGATCTCGTCGACATCGAAGCCATAGAAGCGCAGCAGCCAGTCGGCCTGGTAGAGCCGGTGTTCGCGCAGCAGCGGCGGCGCCTGCAGCGGCAGCGTCTTGGAGGCGTCGGGAATCGGGCTGAAGGCCGAGTAGTAGACGCGGCGCATGCGATAGGTGCCGTACATGCGGCTGCTCGATTCGAGGATGCGCCGATCGTTGGCACCGTCGGCGCCGACGATCATCTGCGTGCTCTGTCCGGCAGGCGCGAACCGCGGCGCCTTGGCGCGGCGCACGCCTGCGGCCTGGCACTTGGCGCGGCGCGCCTCCTTGTCCTCATCGATGCGCCACTTGAGTTCGCCCATCGCGCCGTGGATGCCGGCATGGGTTTTCTCCGGCGCCAGTGCCGACATGCCGGCCTCGGTCGGTAGCTCGATGTTGATGCTGAGCCGGTCGGCGTAGCGGCCGGCTGCGGCGAGCAGTTCGGGCGCGGCGTCGGGAATGGTCTTGAGGTGGATGTAGCCGGCAAAGCGATGATCCTGCCGCAGACTGCGCGCGACCTCGACCAGTTGCTCCATCGTGTAGTCGCCATTGCGGATGATGCCGCTCGACAGGAACAGCCCTTCGATGTAGTTGCGCTTGTAGAAATCCAGGGTCAGGTCCACGACCTCCTGAGTCGTGAAGCGTGCGCGGCGCACGTTGCTCGATACCCGGTTGACGCAGTAGGCGCAGTCGAACACGCAGAAGTTCGTCAGCAGGATCTTGAGCAGCGACACGCAGCGGCCGTCGGGCGTGTACGAATGGCAGATGCCCATACCCTCGGTGCTGCCGATGCCGCCGGTCTTCGACGAGTCGCGCCGGTTCGCGCCGCTCGACGCACAGGAGGCGTCGTACTTGGCGGCGTCGGCGAGCACAGCGAGCTTGTCGGTCAGGTTCACCGGCGGACCGTGACAGGTCCATGTCTCAATCCGTGAGACGGCATCGTCACCGCGCTGAACGCAGATCGATGCGGCGTCTTCGACGCCGCGCAGCCCGGCGCCTTCCGACATCCCGGCCACCGCAGAAGCGCATTCACATCGCGTGGCCGCTGCGATCGATAGCGTGCAGCGCGGGTCTGTCGATCGACACGACCGCGGCGCGTATCTCCCAGGGGCGGCATCATCGAGCATCGGAACCGACAACCACGGCGCCTTCGCGCCCGCATCGCCGCCGGCGTCGCACTGAGCGGCCTTGCGCTGGCCGGCTGCGCCGGTCCGCAATCGGCGCTCGACCCCGCCGGCCCGGCCGCGGCGCAGATCGCCTTCGGCTGGTGGCTGATGGCCGGCGCGTTCACCTTGGTCTGGGCGCTCGTGCTCGTGCTGTTGTGGCGTGCGCTGCGCCGCCGCGAGGCCGGCCAGGCGCTACGGCAGCCCGAACGCCTGGTCGTGTGGGGCGGCCTGGTGCTGCCGACGCTGGTGCTGACCGCGCTGCTGGTCTACGGCAGCCTGACCAGCGCGCGGGTGACCGGGGTCGGCGTGGAACCGGACATGGTCGTCGAGGTCACCGCGCGGCAATGGCAATGGCATTTCCGCTATCGCGATGCCGACGACGCGGTGCTGGGCGAGAGTGTCGACGCGCTGGCGATGCCGCTGGGCCGGATGGTCGAGTTCCGCATCACCAGCGATGACGTGATCCACAGCTTCTGGGTACCTCGGCTCGGCGGCAAGATCGATGCGATCCCCGGCCGCGTCAACGTCTTGCGCTTGCGCGCCGACGCCGCGGTGCCGATGCGCGGCCAGTGCGCGGAGTTCTGCGGCCTGGAGCACGCACGCATGCTGTTTCCGGTGCGGGTGATGGAGGCCGCGGCGATGCCCGCGTGGCTGGCGGCCCAGCCGCCGGCGCGGGCCGACGAGCCCCCGTCGGCGCAGGCCCCGGCCGGGCGCGCGCCGCCACGTCACCGCGCCTCGGAGAACGTGCTGTGAGCGGCGGCCTGGGGCCCGATCCGGTGCTGCCCTCGCCCGGCGACCACCTGCGCCACGCAGAGCGCCTGGCGCTGCTCGAGCGTGTGTGGTCGAACGGACGCGGCCTGGTCGGCCAGCTGACCGCGGTCAACCATTCGACGATCGCGATGCGCTTCATCGTCACCGGCTTTGCGTTCCTGCTGATCGGCGGGATGCTGTCGATGTTCATCCGGCTGCAGTTGGCCTGGCCGGGCCTGCAGGTGCTCGACCCGGCGCGCTATGCGCAGTTCGTGACCATGCACGGCACGACGATGATGTTCCTGTTCGCGGTGCCGATCATGGAAGGCTTCGCGATGTACCTGATCCCGAAGATGCTCGGCTCGCGCGACCTCCCGTTCCCGCGGCTCTCGGCGTTCGGCTGGTGGTGCTATCTGTTCGGCGGCTTGTTCCTGTACTCGAGCTTCCTGTTCGGCAGCGTGCCCGACGGCGGCTGGTTCATGTACACGCCGCTGACCGATGCGACCTACTCGCCGGGCAAGGGCGCGGATTTCTGGTTGATCGGCGTGACGTTCGCCGAGATCGCGGCGGTCACCGCGGCGGTGGAGCTGATCGTGGCGATCCTGATCACGCGCGCGCCGGGCATGGATCTCACGCGCATGCCGGTGTTCGCCTGGGCGGTGCTGGTGACCGCCTTCATGATCGCGTTCGGCTTTCCGCCACTGATCCTGGCCAGCCTGCTGCTGGAGATCCAGCGCGCGTTCGACTTCGCGTTCTTCGAGGTCGCGCGCGGCGGCGATCCGCTGCTGTGGCAGCACCTGTTCTGGCTGTTCGGCCATCCGGAGGTCTACATCATCTTCCTACCGGCCGCCGGCGTGGTGTCGATGGTGGTGCCGACGTTCGCCCGCCGCCCGATCGTGGGCTACACCTGGATCGTGCTGGCGCTGGTGGCGACGGGCTTTCTGAGCTTCGGACTGTGGGTGCACCACATGTTCGCGGTCGGCATCCCATTGCTGGCGCTGGCGTTCTTCAGTGCGGCGAGCATGATGGTGGCCATCCCGACCGGCATCCAGGTGTTCGCGTGGATCGCCACGCTGTGGTCGGGCAAGCCATGGCTGCGCGTGCCGATGCTGCACATCGTCGGCTTCTTCGTGGTGTTCGTCTGCGGCGGGCTGACCGGGGTGATGCTGGCCTTCGTGCCGTTCGACTGGCAGGCGCACGACACCCATTTCGTCGTCGCGCATCTGCACTATGTGCTGATCGGCGGGCTGATGTTCCCGATGTTCGCCGGGCTCTACTACTGGCTGCCGCTGGCGAGCGGACGCATGCCCTCCGAATCGCTGAGCCGCAGCGGCTTCTGGCTGGTGTTCATCGGCATGAACCTGACGTTCCTGCCGATGCACCTGACCGGTCTGGTCGGGCTGCCGCGGCGCGTCGACAGCTATGCGATGGAGCTGGGCGTGCACTGGCTCAACCTGGTCTCCACCGCGGCCGGTTTCGTCCTCGCGGTCGGCGTGATCGCGATCCTGATCGACGTCGCGCTGTGCTTCGTGCTGGGGCGCCGCGCCGAGGCCAACCCCTGGCAGGCCGGCACGCTGGAATGGGCGCTGCCGCGGCCGGTGCCGGCGTACAACGTTGCCTCGGTACCCGAGGTCGGCGATCGCTACCCGCTATGGCACCGTCCGGCGATCGCCGATGAGATCGCGCGCACCGACGGCCTGCTCGGCGAGGCGCACGACGGGCGACGCGAGCTCCTGGGCACAGGCATCCAGTCGGCACGCCCCGAGCAGGTGATCCGGGTCTCGACCTCGACCTGGCTGCCGCTGCTCGCAGCGCTGTCCATCGGGGCGGTGCTGACCGGCTTCATCACCTCGCAATACTGGCTGTCGGTGCTGATGCTGATGCCGCTGATCGGGCTGTTTCTGGTCTGGGCCTGGACCACCGGCGACCGCCATGCGCCGACGTCGATCGAGGTCGCGCCGGGGCTGACGCTGCCGACCCAGGCCGCGGCGCGCAACGCGCCGGGCTGGTGGGCGCTGGTGGCGACGCTGCTGATCGATGGCTCGCTGTTCGCCTCGCTGGTCTTTGCGTACTTCTATCTGTGGCTCAACGCTCCGGCGTGGCCGGCTGGCGGGGCGCAGCTCGCGGCCTGGACGCCGACGCTCGCCGCGCTGGCGGCATTGGCGGTGCCGTTGCTGTCGGCATGGGCCGCGCCGCGCGCGCTGCGCGCCGGACACCGCGGCAGCGCGATCGCCTGGCACGCGGCCGCGCTCGTCGCCGGCGCCGGGTTTCTTGCGCTGCATCTGCCGGCGATCTGGCAGTCGACCGGCGCGCCGCAGGTCCACGCCTATGCGTCGGTGGTCTGGACGCTGACCGGCTTCCACGCGGTGCACGTGGTCGTGGCGATGCTGATCGGCGGCTTCGTCGCGCTGCGCATCCATCGCGGCCATGTCGACGCCGTGCGCAGCCTGGAGTCGCGCGTGGCCGCCGGCTTCTGGCGGTATGCGGTCGGCCAGGGCGTGGTCGTCTGGGGCGTGCTGCATCTGTTCCCGAGGTGGCTATGAACCGGCCCGACGGTCGCCTGGGCCTGACCCGCATGGCCGCGCCGCTGGCGGTCTGGGCACTGCATTTCGTCGTCGTCTACAGCCTGCAGGGCTTGGCCTGCGCACGCGGACTGGGCCGCACGCCCGTCGCCGGACTCGAGGCCATGACCTGGGCGCTGTGGGGGCTGACGCTGCTCGCGCTGCTGGGCATCGCGTGGTCCGGCCGTGCGGCCTGGCGCGCGCGACGCATGGCCGCGCCGACCCGCCCCGCCGGCGACCGACGGCACTTCCTGCCTCTGCTGACCGCGCTCGTCGCGCTGGTCGCCGCGATCGGGGTGGGGTTCACCGCGCTGCCGGTCGCGCTGCTGCCCACCTGCGCCTGACGCGCCCAACGAGGACCCGATGCGCAAGGACCTGAAACAGCCCGTCCCACGGACCCAGAGCCACACGGTCGAAAGCGTGCTGGCGATCGCCAAGCACCCGATCCACCCGATGCTGGTGACGTTCCCGATCGCATTCCTGTCGATGGTCGTCGTCGCCGACGGCCTGTATCTGTGGCTGCGCACGCCGTTCTGGGCGGAGCTGGCGTTCTGGCTCAACGTCGGCGGGCTGGGATTTGGCGTGCTCGCCGGGATCGTCGGCACGATGGACATGATGTCGATCCGTGTGGTGCGCCGACACGTCTCGGCCTGGAACCATTTCATCGTCGCGGTGATGGTGCTGGCGATGGCGGCGCTTGGCGTGTGGCTGCGCCTGCCCGACCCGGTGGCCGCGGTCTGGCCCTGGGGCCTGCTGTCGTCGGCAGTGATGGCGCTGCTGGTGGCCGTCGCCGGCTGGCTCGGCGGCACGCTGAGCTTCCGCCATGGCGTCGGCGTGTATGGCGATGAGGAGCCGGAGACGCCGAAAGGCCGCGATATGGAGAAGAAACCACCGACGGCGTGACGACGACCGATCGTCGTGGCGCCGGCACGCCGATCGTGCAGCCCTGCCGCAACAGACTGAATGCGGATCGACGCGCACGCCCCCCTGAAGGCCCTGCGCGAGCGCGGAGCCTGCGATATTCTCCCGACTCACGGGGAGCACGCGGCACAGGCGCATGGGGATGGTGGCTCGTTGGGCAGCGGCGGTCCTGCTGTGGGCGTGCGCGACCGCCGCATGCGCGCAGGCATGGACGCTGCAGCGTCTGGAGACGACGGCCGACATTGATGCGCCGCCTGTGGACACGGCCGATGCGCTGCGGCCCAACCGGCCGGACGTGCTGTTCGAGCGCGAGCGCGGCGGCGTCTGGTGGAAGCTGACCAGCCGGATCGACTTCCCTGCCGACGAGGCGCCCAAGCTGCTGCTGTCCACGCCATTCCTCAACGAGATCGAGGCCTGGCCGCCAGGCGCGACCGCGCCCTCGCGGTACGGGGTCTACGGTGCGTATGCCGACGACCGCTATTCGCCGCGCGCGCTGGTGATCGACCTGCCCGACGGCCTGCGCGCGGGCGATGCGGTCTGGCTGCGGGTGATCGCCAAAGGCTCGATCCCGATGCCGGTCGACATCGCGCCGCTGGCCCAAGTGCAGCGCGATGATCTGCGTTATGCCTACCGGCGGGCCTTCAGCCTGGGCGCGACGACGGTGCTGCTGTTGCTGGCGGCGGCCTTCTGGTTGCGCCTGCGCGAACGTGCGCACCTGTACTTCGCCGCCAACCTGACCTGCGTGCTGATCTACCTGCTGGTCCTGGGCGGCGAAGCCCGCGACATCCCACTGCTGGACGCGGCGTTCGGCCGCTCGCTGCAGCCGCAGCGGGTCCTGGCCTCGCTCGGCGGCCTGTTCGCGATCCTGTTCCAGGCGCGCTATCTCGACGTGGACCGCCATCTGCCCAGGATCGCGATCGTGCTGCGCGTGTGCGCCGGCGCGATGGCGGCGATCGCGTGCGGGCACGCGCTGTTCGACAGCCGGCTGCTGTCCCTCCTGGGCAATCTCGGGCTGATGGTGTCGTCGGTGATCCTGCTGCTGATCGCCTGGGTCCAGGCCTGGCGCGGCCAGCGCGAGGCGCGGATCCTGTCGATCGCCTGGTTGCCACTGCTGGGGTTCTGCATCCTGCGCACGCTCGAACTGATGGGCGCCTGGAATGCGCCGGCGTGGGTGGGCAGCGGCATGGACCTGGGCCTGGCGACGTCCGGCCTGCTGCTGACACTGGGCTTGGCCGATGCGATGGTCGAGCTGCGCCGAGATCGCGACCGCGCCAGCCAGCTGGCGATGGTCGACGGGCTGACCGGCATGGCAAGTCGCAGCGCGATCGAGCAGCGCCTGGCCCAGGAGATCGCACTGGCGGACGCGCGCGCGACGCCGCTGTCGGTCGCGTTCATCGACCTCGACCGCTTCAAGGCCATCAACGATCGCCATGGCCATGCGTTGGGCGACGAATGCCTGCGCATCGTCGCCGCCCGGGCCCGCAACCGCCTGCGCGAGCGCGACGCGCTCGGTCGCTACGGCGGCGACGAACTGCTGGCCGTCCTGCCCGGCGCCGACCTGGTGCAGGCCGAGGCGACGGCGCAGGCGATCTGCACGGCCGTCCGCACCCATCCGCTCTCGGCCGGGGAGCAGACCCTGCCGCTGTCGCTGAGTATCGGCGTGGCGCAGTTCGCGGCCGGCGAGTCGATGGCGGCGCTGCTCGCGCGTGCCGACGCCGCGCTGTATGCCAGCAAGAGCGGCGGCCGCGATCGCGTCACGTCCGCCCCAGCCCCCGTTGCCCTTCCTGCCGCCTACACGGACGCCCGCGCATGACCCAGACGAACGCCGCCCCGACACCGCCCCCCGCCACTGAACAGGACCTGCTGCCAGGCGACATCCTGCTGATGCTCAGCAGTGGCCAGTTGTCCACGCTGATCGCCTGGTGCGGCGACAGCATCTACAGCCATGCGGCGATCGTCGCCGACCAGGGCGACCTGATCGAGGCCGCCGCCTCGGGCGTGCGCCGGTATCCGCTGGCGCAGCGGCTGGTCGACACCGCCGAGATCGTGCTGCTCGACGCCTACCGTCCGCTCGCGCACGACGGCAGTCCGCTCGACGACGCCGACCGGGCCAGCGTGCTGGCCAAGGCCGAGTCGATGCTCGGCATTCCCTATCCGGTCGATGCGCTGGCGTTTCTCGGCGTGGTCGTCGCGGTCCGCGGCAAGTGGCCGCAGAACTGGCTGGCACGCATCGTCGTGCGCGAAGCGCTCGACCACCTGATCCACGACAACCCGAGCCACATGATCTGCAGCGAGGTCGTCTATCGTGCCCTGGCCGAATGCGATGTACAGCCGGTCGGACGGCTCGCACCGCGCATCGTGATGACCGGGCCGACGCACCTGCCGTTCCCCAAGATCGATGCCAAGGCGCTGCTCGAGGAGGTCTGGGGGTTGCTGCATCCGCAACGCCAGCAGGCACTGGCGGCGATCCGCGCACACCTGCAGACCGATCCGCAGGCCGCGACCCCGCCGCTGCAGGGCGCGCCGGCCGACGCGGCGCTGCGCGAGCGAGCCAACACTGTGCGCGACCGGCTCGGTCTTTCGGACCTGCCGATCACCACCAGCGTCGACGATGCCGGCGCCTTGCTCGAAGAAGCGACGCCCCAGACGCCTGCCCGGGCGATCCCGCATCCCAATCCGAAGCTGGTGATGCCGCTCGATCTGGCCAGTTCGCCGTCGCATACCCAGATCGGTCGCCTGCTGCAGGTCGACACCAGCCCGTGACGGGCCCCGGTGCGCCCTGCATCGGGGCGCACCGGCGGACAGATTGCCCGCCCGCCGTGACGCCTGTATTCGGCGATCAATTGGAAGAGGCCGGCGCCTGCGGCGGTGGCGGCAGATCGCCGACCGTGCGCGGCTTGGCGCCGGTCAGCGCGGCGATCGACAGCAGCAGCACCAGCGGTACCCAGCCGATCGCGCGGTAGAACATCGGCCCATGGTGGTCGCGGTCCTGGCCCAGTTCGTAGAGCAGCAGGCCGAAGTACAGATGCAGCAACACCGCCGCGGCAACGACGACCAGCTTGAGCACCAGCCAAGCGCCGCTGGGGCCGAACGCGATCAACACACCGCCGACGACGATGGTCACCAGCGCGGCCGGCGTCATGACGCGGAAGAACAGCGTATTGGTGACCGGATTCCAGAACGCGGGATCGGCATCGATCTCGCGGCGATGCCGCGCCACGAACAATCGCGGCAGGAAGAACAGCCCGGAAAACCAGACCGTCATCGCGAGGATGTGCAGCACCTTGAGCCAGAAGTACACCGGCGACTCCGGGGCGGGGATCCAAGCAGACTAGGGCGTCGTCGGTCAAGCCGACGTGGGCGACGGTCCGCGCCGCATCGATAGGCACCGACGGCCCCCATCGTCGCGACCTGGCCGCTGCTAGGCTTGCCGGCGATGTCGCGCTTCATCCGCCGCTGTTGGGTCCTCATTCCGGCCTGCGCCGCCACGGCGGCGATCGCCACCGTGCCCGAGGGGCCGCCGCCCACACTCGCCAGCGCATGGACGCTGTCGCCTTGGACGCTGCTCCCGCTGCTTGCACTCGCCGTGTTGTATGCACGCGGGCTGACGCGGCTGTGGCACCGCGCCGGCATCGGACGCGGCGTGTCGCGTGGCGAAGTCGGCGCGTTCGCAGCCGGCATGCTCGCGCTGGGGGCGGCGATGGTCTGGCCGCTGGACGCGTTCGCCGCCTATGCGCTTTCGGCGCACGTGGCCCAGCACATGACCCTGCTCGCATTGGCGCCGCCGCTGTTGCTGGCCGGCCGCCCGTTCGCGATCGCCGCCGCCGCGTTGCCGGGGCGCTGGGCCGCGCGTCTGCACCGCCGTCTGCATCGGACGCTGTCGTCGCTGGCCACAGCGCTCGCGCCGGCGGCGGTGATGCACGGCGCGACGATGTGGCTGTGGCATCTGCCGGGGGCGACCGCGGCCGCCCTTGCCGATACCGCCCTGCACCGCGCTATGCACGCCAGCTTCCTGGTCGCGGGCGTGTGGTTCTGGGCGGCGGTGTGGCGGCGGCTGCGCGCCCCCGATGCCGGCGCCGTCGGCGGGCTCGTCGCCTTGGTGGCGGTGATGATGCAGATGGGCTTCCTCGGCGCGCTGCTGACCTTCGCACCGCGGCTGCTGTATCCGGTCTACACCGATCGCGCGCTGCGGGTGGGGCTCGATCCACTGCGCGACCAGCAACTGGCCGGGCTGTTGATGTGGGTGCCCAGTTGTGTGCCGTACATCGTGGTCGGCCTCTGGCTGGTCGTTGCCCTGCTGCGCCGGATGCGACAACGCGGCTGAAGCGCAGCGTGCACGCGCCGCCCACTCCACATGCCATCGACCCACGCTCGGGCAGGATCGCCGCTTCATGTTCCGACGCGGAGGCGAGATGACGCTGGACTGGAACTACCTGTCCGCCGTGGCCTGGCCGCTGGCGGCGGCGTTGCTGCTGGGCCTGATCGTGCACTGGGCGCTGCGCGCGCTGCGCCGCACCGCGCGCCGCCATGCGCAGGACTACTTGCGCGCGCGCATCGCCCAGGTGGTCGCGACCCCAGCCGCGATCGCCTTGCCGCTACTGTTCCTGGCGATCGCACTGAACTACACGCCGCTCGACCCCGACCTGGTGCGGTCGCTGCGTCATGGGCTCGGGATCGGCGGCATGCTGTGCCTGACGTGGCTGCTGGCCCGCGTGGTCGGCGCAATCGAAGCGCGCATCCTGCGCGAGCATCCGGTCGACATCGAGGACAACCTCGCAGCGCGACGCATCCAGACCCAGACCCGCGTGATCAGCCGCGTCGTGCAGGGCACGGTGATCCTGGTCGGCGTGGCGCTGGCGCTGATGACGTTTCCGCAGGTGCGCCAGGTCGGCGCCGCGCTGCTGGCCTCTGCCGGCATCATCGGCCTGGTCGCAGGCATCGCCGCCCAGCCGGTGTTCGGCAACCTGATCGCCGGCCTGCAGATCGCACTGGCCCAGCCGATCCGGCTCGACGACGTGGTCATCGTCGAAGGCGAATGGGGGCGCATCGAAGAGATCACCTCGACCTACGTGGTCGTGCGGATCTGGGACGAGCGTCGCCTGGTGGTGCCGCTGCAGTGGTTCATCTCCAATCCGTTCCAGAACTGGACGCGTACCAGCGCGCAGTTGCTCGGCACCGCGTTCCTGTGGCTCGACCACCGCGCGCCGATCGCGGCGATCCGCGCGGAACTGCAGCGGCTGTGCGAGGCCGATCCGCGCTGGGACCGCCGCGTGTGCGTGACTCAGGTCACCGAGACCGACAAGCACACGATCGAGGTCCGCCTGCTGGTGAGCGCGCGCAACTCGGGCGAGCTGTTCGATCTGCGCTGCGCGGTACGCGAAGGCATGCTGGCGTTCTTGGCCGCCCATCATCCCGAAGCGCTGCCGCGACTGCGCAACGACGTCGAGGAGGTCGGCGCGCAACGGCCGCGGCCTGCGCAGCCGGCGCCCGACCATGCCGATACCCGCTCGCCCGGCGCCGAGACCGTGACCGCCGCCGACCGCGAAGCCGAGGCGGCACGCGACGCCGCGGCCGCCCCCTCGCCTCCCCTTTCCCCCGACCCTGGAGCCACAGCATGAAGACCCGTCAACTCGGCCTCGGCGGCCCCGCCGTTTCGGCCATCGGCCTGGGCTGCATGGGCATGAGCGCGTTCTACGGCGGACGCGAAAGCGACGCCGATGCCATCCGCGTCATCCACCGTGCCCTCGATCAGGGCATCACCCTGCTCGACACCGCCGACATGTACGGCCCGCACACCAACGAATCGCTGGTCGGCCGTGCGTTGCAGGGCCGCCGCGACGACGCGTTCGTGGCAACCAAGTTCGGCATCCGGCTCAATCCCGACGACCCGCAGGCGCGCAGCGTCGACGGGCGTCCGGAGTACGTGATCGCCGCCTGCGAGGCGAGCCTGTCGCGGCTGGGCATCGAGACGATCGACCTGTACTACCAGCACCGTGTCGATCCCCAGGTGCCGATCGAGGACACCGTCGGCGCGATGGCGCGCTTGGTCGAGCAGGGCAAGGTCCGTCATCTCGGCCTGTCGGAGGCGTCTGCGCAGACCTTGCGCCGCGCCTGTGCGGTGCATCCGATCACCGCATTGCAGAGCGAGTACTCGCTGTGGTCGCGCGACCCCGAGACCACCGGCACGCTGGCCGCCTGCCGCGAACTGGGCGTGGGCCTCGTCGCCTATTCCCCGCTGGGCCGGGGCTTTCTGACCGGCACGATCCGCACCCCCGAGGACTTCGAGGCCGACGACTACCGCCGCCATTCGCCGCGCTTCCAGGGCGAGAACTTCGACCGCAATCTGGTGCTGGTCGAACAGGTGCAGGCGATCGCGCAGGACTACGGCGTCACGCCCGGCCAACTCGCGCTGGCCTGGGTGCTGGCCCAGGGCGAGGACATTGTGCCGATCCCAGGCACCAAGCGCGTGGGCTTTCTCGACGAGAACATCGCCGCGCTCGCCATCGGGCTGACCGATGACGACCTGGCCCGCATCGATGCGATTTTCCCGCCCGATGCCGCCGCCGGCACGCGCTACCCGCAAGCCGGTATGGCCGCACTCGGCCGTTGAGGACGAGCGTTCCGATCGCCGCCGCGCCACGGAATTGCCGCGGGAATTTGACGCCTCGCGAACGCGCCCGCGCGCACCGTCGCGTGACGGCATCGCCCCGACGCCCGTGCCACCGCGGCGTCGGGCGCTCCTGATCTTAAGGAAATGCCGCACGGCCGGCCGCCCAGGTGGGCGGCGCATCCCGCACACGGGTGTCTTTCGGCCGTTCCACGGGCACCGCTTCCGGTGCGCCGCTGCCATCGCCGCCCGTCGGCGAGGAGACTGCGATGCACGACCGCAAAGACGACATCCCCGGCACCTCGGAAATGAAGGCCTTCGGCGAAGAGCTGCTGGCCACGGGTGCGCGCTACATCGACGCCGGCAGGCGCTGGCTGAGCGAGAGGAGAGACCAGATGGCTTCCCGAGACGGCGACGAAGGTCGCCATGGCCCCGGCCCCGGCAGTGGACGCCGCGCCTACCGCGACGCGCCCTATCGCGGCGAAGCCAGCGGCGACGCCGGTTACGGCGATCCGGCAGGAGCCCAGCAGCACGCCTGGCGCCGCCAGCAGGGTCCGCACGGCGGCCACGACGCCCGTGATCACCCTGGCGAGGGCTACGGCGCAGGTGCGCCCTACACCCAGTTTTCACGCGACCGGCATCCCGACGACGCGCGGGGCGGCAGCGGCCGCGCCTACGGTGCTGGGGGTGGCGGTGGCGACCTGCGCGACGGCGACGACCACCTATCGGACTGGGGGCATCGCGCCCCGCACTGGTTCAACGAGGTCGACCACCTGGGCGGCGCGCCCGATTTCGCGCATTTCGGCGCCTACGACCGCGAGGGCCGTGTCGGCCGGGCGACAGCGCGCGGCGATGCCGGGCGAGCGCCGGGACGCGGCTGGCGTGGCGTCGGCCCGAAAGGCTACGTCCGCTCCGATGCGCGGATCACCGAGGACATCTGCGAACGGCTCACCCACAGCGACGAAATCGATGCCCGCGAGGTGTCGGTGCGGGTGCACGACGGCATCGTGACGCTCGAAGGTCACGTCGAGCAGCGCTGGACCAAGCACCGCATCGAGGACATCGCCGAAGGCTGCGCGGGTGTGAAGGATGTCGAGAATCGCCTTCGCGTGCGCGACGCAGGACGCTGGCAGCCCGGGGGCGACACGGCCCCGGCCACTTCGGGCCGCGATGCATCGGGCAGTGCTTCCTCGACCGGGGCCTCGACCTACGTGCCGCCCGCAGCCGGCCCCGGCGCGGCAGGTCCGCTGTCGACCGCGGCGCGCCAGCATGACACCGGCCACAGCCATGGCGAGCCGGCGTCCGGCACGCAGCGCGGTGCCGGTACGCCGACGCAAGACGACGCGGGCACGCGCTGACGGCCGTCTGCCGGGCGCCGATGCCTGCCAGTGCCATCGGCCCGCGCCGCATTCACATCGGCGCGGGCCGGCATCGCGGATAGTCCGGCCTCCCTCCCGCCGGCCCGTCCATGCTGACTCCCGTGTTCGCGACCGCCACGATGGTGCTGGCGATCGCCACCCTGATGCCCACCATCCGCAGCGGCGCGTGGTGGATCCGCGGTCTCGATTTCCCGCGTCTGCAACTGCTGGTGCTTTCGATCGCCGTGCTGGTGGCCCAGATGGTGTTGCAGCCGATCGACGATGCGTGGACCACCGCGATCGTGGTCGTCAATGCCGGCTGCGTGCTTTGGCAGGCCTGGTGGATCGTGCCCTACACCCGGTTGCGGCGGCCGGAGGTCAGTGATGCGCCCGCCGATGCGCGCCCGCGCATCCGTCTACTCGCCAGCAACGTGCTGATGCACAACCGCGACACCGCGCCGTTGGTGGCGCTGGTGCGCGAACACCGCCCCGACGTGTTGATTGCGGTGGAGACCGACCGGCACTGGGAGCGCGCGCTCGACGGCCTGGAGGACCTGCTGCCGCATGCGCTGCGCTGCCCGCTCGACAACCTGTACGGCATGCATCTGTACACGCGCCTGCCGCTGCACGATGCCAAGGTGCGCTATCTGGTCGAGGACGACATCCCGTCGATGCATGCCACGCTCGAGCTCGATAACGGCCAGCGGGTCGTGTTGCATGCCCTGCACCCGCGCCCGCCGAGCCCGACCGAAGCCGACAGTTCGCAGGACCGCGACGCCGAACTGGTGCTGGTCGGGCGCGCAGCACGTGAAGCCGAACACCCGGTGATCGTCGCCGGCGACCTCAACGACGTGGCGTGGTCGCGGACCACGCGCCTGTTCCGCAAGGTCAGCGGTCTGCTCGACCCCCGTATCGGGCGCGGCATGTACAACACCTTCCACGCACGCCTGCCGGGCCTGCGCTGGCCGCTCGACCATCTGTTCCACAGCCGGCACTTCACCCTGGTGGGCATGCGCCGGTTGCCGGCGATCGGCTCGGACCATTTCCCGATCCTCGTCGAACTGGCTCTCGCGCCCGGCCGCAATCGACGCGACGCCGGCCTGTCACCGGATGCACAGGCGCGTACCGATGCGCAGGCCGCGGTCGACGGCGCCGATCCCAACGACACCGCAGCGCCACGCTGATCGCAGCGTAGGCGGCCGCGTCAGCGATCCAGCCGTGCGCGCAGGTCGCGCAGATCCTGGCGGGCGATGTCGCGCAGCGTGGCGTCACGCCAGGCCTGCGCCGCATCCGGGCCAGCCTGCGCGCTACGGCGCGCGTACTCGGGCTGCATCTGCTCGATCCGCAATGCGCGGATGCGCCGGTACTCGGCTTTCAGCGATGAGGCGCGCCGGATCGGCCACGACTCCCCGATCGGCTGCGCCCACGGTTGCGGCTCGATGGCCACCGTGGCGACCGCATCGGCCTGGACCGCTGCGGCACCGTCGCCGGCCCAGGCCGGCGACCCACAGGCCAGCGCGAGCAACGCAGTGGGCACGGCCCAGCGCTGCGCACGTCCACCGACGATCTCGTCCATCGCACCCTCCACGCGCTGGCGATGATGCAGACGCTAGCACCGAATCGGGGACGGTGGTGTGCACAGGGTGCGGGCCGCGTGTTCAGGCGCCGGGGCGCAGGTCCAGTCCCAGTGCATGGCCGAGGGTGCGCACGCCATCGTCGTCGTCGCGCAGGGCCATCGCCCCGGCGAAGGTGTCGTCGCCGGTCTCCCAGGTCCACAGCGTATAGCCGGCCACTCGCAGTTGATCGTAGGCGGCACCAAGCAGTGCCGACGGCGGGACATCGACCAGTGCGTCGGCATCGGTGGGGTCTTCCAGGTCCCAATCGATCTCCACGCGGAACCGCGCGGCCAGTTCCACCAGCGCCTCGATCAGCGCGACACGGTCGTCCTCGGCAATCCGAAAGCTGGCCCGCCAGTCAGTGACCGCTCCCAGCGCCTCGCGCACTGCATCGGCGTCCGGGTCGGTCGGCAGCGCGTCCTGCCAGGCAAGGAATTGCTGGCGCGCCGCCTCCTCGTCGCCCGGATTGATCAGCAGCAGCCACTGCCAGGCGATCGCCTCGAGGTCGGCCTCCGGGTCGTCCTCGGCATCGGTGCGGCCATCGGCGAGGAACGCGAAATTGTCGTCGGGATCGAACTCGGTCTCGGGCAGGGACATGGGCGGACGGATCGGGGTTGGGGGCGTGCAGTGTGCCGCTGCTGCGGCCGCGCTGCAGCCCCCGCGCCGAAGCCGGTTCAGCGCATCGGACGCTTGGACGTGCCGGCCGTCTTCCTGGCCGGCGCCTTGGTCGCGGCCGTCCGGCCGGTGGTCCTGACGGCGGCCGTCTTCTTCGCACTCGTCTTGGCTGCGTTCGCCGTCCTGGCGGCCTGCTTGGTCGTGGCTTGCTGCGGCGCCGCCTTTTTCGCCGTGCTCGTGTGCGTCGCGGACTCGCTGGCGGCTGCCCGCTTCGTGGACGACGCCTTCGATGTCGTCCGGGCCTGATTGCCGCGCGCCTTGCGCGACGGCGGCGGACGCGAAGTCTTGCGCTCGCCGCGCAGGTCGACGATGCGGTTCTCGCCCATCGCGTCCTTGCGCTTGGTCACCCGCGCGGTGGCGAACGCGATCGCCTTGCCGATCAGCGTGCCGGGCGCGTCCCAGTACTCGGCGGTGTGGGCTTCGACCTCGACCAGGGCGAGATTCGGATCGTCGATACCGCCCGGAAAATACGCCTTGAGCGCATCGTTCCAGAACGCCACCACCTTGGCGCGATCGTCGCTGATCCGCGCCTGGCCCGAGACCGACACATAGGTGTTGCGGCGCTGCGAGGCATAGGCCAGGTTGACGTTGGGATTGCGCGCGATCTCGTCGATCTTCGGACTGTCGGCAGCGACGAAGAACCAGATCCGCTCGCCGTCGAACTGCGCCTTCTGCGTCGATAGCGGACGGCTGACCAGCGCACCGCTGCGGGCGACGGTGGTGAACATCGTGATGTCGATATCGTCGATCAGCGACGCGATCGTCTTCGCGTCCTCGTCGGCCTTGCTGGGCGATGCCATCGGGTACTCCGCATGTCGGGGGTCGGGTCGAGTGTCGACGTCGGCCAGCGCCGCGAACGTGAAGGCCGCACGCAGCGCGCGATCCGCTAGCCCGCGGTCGCCACCGGCTGCCGCCGCTCGTCGCGCCGCGCCCAGGCGTAGATCAGCAGACCGGCCGTGGCCGTCGCCGCGCCCACCCATCCGGTCGAGGTCCAGCCCAGGCCTGCACTGATCGCCAGTCCGCCCAACCATGGACCGAGCGCATTGGCGGTGTTGAACGCGGCGTGGTTGGACGCCGCCGCCAGTGTCTGCGCATCGCCGGCCACATCCATCAGCCGGGTCTGCAGGACCGGCGCCAGTGCCCCCATCGTGCCGAGCGCGACCACGGCCGGCAGGATCGACCACGTCGCCTGCGCCGCCAGCGGAAACAGCAGCAGCACCAACAGCGACCAGCCCAGGATCACCGCCGCGGCGCGGAACTGCAGCCGGTCGAACAGCCAGCCGCCGGCCACGTTGCCGATGATCGCCCCGACGCCGAACGCCGCCAGCGCCACCGGAATCCAGGTCTCGGCGACGCCGGTCACCTCGATCAGCGTCGGCGCCAGGTAGCTGAAGACGCAGAACATGCCCGCAAAACCGATCGCGCCGATCGCCAGCGCCAGCCAGACCTGGGAGCGGTTGAACGCGCGCAATTCGCGCATCGGCGATTGCCCGGGTGCCACGGGATCGGGCGCGAGGAAACGCGCCACCAAAACGACAGTGAGCAGCGCGATCGCCGCCACCAGCGCGAACGTCCAGCGCCAGCTCGACAACTGCCCGAGCCAGGTCGCCAGCGGATTGCCGACCAGGATCGCGATCGACAGTCCCAGCAGCACGCGGCTGACCGCCGTGCCGCGCTGGTCGGGCCGGCTGATCGACGCGGCGACCAGCACCGCGGTGCCGAAGTAGGCGCCGTGCGGCATGCCGGCGACGAACCGCGCCACCAGCATGGCCAGGTAGTTGGGCGCCAGCGCAGTGGCCAGGTTGCCCACGGCATAGAAGCCCATCAGCGCCAGCAGCAACGTGCGCCGCGGCAGGCGCGCGCCGAGGATCGCCAACAACGGCGCGCCGACGACCACGCCGAGCGCATAGCTGCTGATCAGATGGCCGACCTCCGGTTCGCTGACGCCGAATGCGCGCACCAGATTGGGCATCAGCCCCATCATTGCGAATTCGCTGGTGCCGATCGCGAACCCGCCCAGGGCGAGCGCGAACAGGATCGGCGTGGCGGCGTGGCTGGGCAGCGGCGCGGGCGAGGCGCTGGCCATTGCAGGTCTCCGGCAAGGACGACCGAGCATTATGTTGCATCGCAGCATGAACCGAAGCCTGGCATCGGGCGACGGTGCATGCGCGTTCATGCAGGTCGGCACCGACGACGCCGCCTGTACGGCCGGACGTCTAGAGTGGCGCGACCGCCCGCTCTGCGAGTCGCCCCATGACGCTATCCGCCTTCGGCCTCAACTGCACGCTCAAGTCAGGCGACGCCCCCTCCTCGACGCAAAGAATGCTCGACGCTGTTTTGGCCACGCTCGCGCGGCACGACGTGCGCACCGACAGCGCGCGCGTGGCCGACTTCGATGTGCGCCCCGGCGTGACCGCCGACGAGGGCGCAGGCGACCAATGGCCGCAACTGCGCCGCCGCATCATGGACGCGCAGATCCTGGTCCTGGCCACGCCGATCTGGATGGGGCATCCCTCGAGCCTGGCCCAGCGCGTGCTCGAACGGCTGGACGCAGTGCTCGGCGAGATCGACGACGACGGCGTCTATCCGACGTTCGGCAAGGTCGCCATCGCCGCCGTCGTCGGCAACGAGGATGGCGCCCACTTCGTCCATTCCCAGCTTTATCAGGGCCTGGCCGACGTGGGCTTCACGCTGCCCGGCGGCGCGCCGCCGTACTGGGTCGGCGAGGCGATGGGCAGCACCGACTTCAAGGATCTCGACCCGATTCCCGACAAGGTCGACGAGACCATCCGCACGGTTGCCAGCAACGCCGCGCACCTGGCGCGCCTGCTGGCAGAGCGTCCCTATCCCAAGCCCAAGCGCTGACGCGGTCGCCGCGCGTAGCGTCCGGTCAGGCGCCTGCGAGGACATCGGCATGGCCCAGGTCTGCGTCCATCCGCCCCGGGCCGCACCGCGGATCGGCTGCGCCGGCTGGTCGATCGCCTCGCGCGATGCCGCACTGTTCGACGACGGCGCCAGCATGCTGGCGCGCTACGCCACGCGCTTCGACCTGGTCGAGATCAATTCCTCGTTCTATCGACCGCACCGACGGGCGACCTACGAACGCTGGGCGGCGAGCGTTCCGGCAGGGTTTCGCTTCAGCGCGAAGTTGCCGCGCACGATCACCCACACGCACCGGCTGCGCGGCTGCGGCCCGCTGCTCGACGCTTTCCTCGAAGCGGCGACCGGGTTGGGCGAGCGGCTCGGCTGCCTGCTGGTGCAACTGCCCCCCAGCCTGGCGTTCGATGCGCGCAGCGCCACGACGTTCCTGGCGATGCTGCGTCGGCGCTGGGCAGGCGGGCTGGCCTGCGAGGTCCGGCATGCCAGTTGGCTGACGCCGCGGGCCGAAGCGCTGCTGCAACGCCACCGCGTGGCGCGCGTGGCCGCCGACCCGGCACGGCATGGCGCCGATGCCCGGCCCGGCGGCGACCCGGCCCTGGCCTACTGGCGCTGGCACGGCGCGCCGCAGATCTACCGCAGCGCCTACGACGCCGCGGCCATCGATGTGCTGGCCGCGGCCATCGGCGAGCGCCCGGCGAGCCGCCACTGGGTCGTGTTCGACAACACCGCCGCCGGTCATGCCACCGGCAATGCGGTCGCGCTGCAGGACCGCCTGCTGGCGGAACCGGTCGCCGGTGACGCGCCTTCGGCGCGCCGACACAGGTGACGACACCGGCCCGGGGGCTGCGCCGTGTCGCGGTCGTCATCCCCTCACGACCGGTGCCTGTGGCAGGATGCGGCCCGTCCCGAGTTGCGCGCCCCGCTGTTGAACCCGCCTGCCGCCTGTGCTGCCACCGTCGATTTCCTGCCCTCGCATGGCGAGATGGCGGGACGCATCGCTGCGTTCGACTGGTCGACGACGCCGCTGGGACCGCTGGAGCACTGGCCGCAGTCGCTGCGCACGACAGTGGCGCTGATGCTCGACTCCCGGTTCGCGATGTGTCTGACCTGGGGCCCGGAGCTGACGTTCCTCTACAACGACGCCTATGCCCCGATGCTCGGCGCCAAGGAGGCCGACGCGTTGGGCCGGCCGATCGCGCGGATCTGGCCGGACGTCTGGGACGACATCCTGCCGCTGATCGAGCAGGCGCTGGGCGGCACGGCCACCTCGCACGAGGACATGCCGCTGACGATGCTGCGCCACGGTTATCCCGAGGAAACGTATTGGACGTTCTCCTACACCCCGGTGCGCGACGAGCAGGGACGGATCCCGGGCTTTCTCAACATCACCACCGAAACCACGCACAAGGTCCTCGCCCAGCGGCAACTCGCCGCCGAGGCCGAACGCCTGGGCCGGCTGTTCGACCAGGCACCGAGCTTCATGGCGCTGCTGCGCGGTCCCGAACATCGCTTCGAGCTGGCCAACCCCGGCTACCGGCGACTGGTCGGCGACCGTGAACTGATCGGCCGCACCGTCGCCGAGGCGCTGCCCGACGCCGTCGAGCAGGGATTCAAGGCGCTGCTCGACGATGTCTACACGACCGGCCGCACGTTCTCGGCCAGCGGCGCCCGCTTCGTCGTGCAAGCCACCCTGGGCGGACCATCGGTCGAGCGCTATCTCGATTTCGTCTATCAGCCGATCACCGACGAGCGCGGCGTGATCGGGATCTTCGTGCAGGGCGTGGACGTGACCGCGCGCGCGCTCGCCGACGACGCCCTGCGCGAACGCGAGGCCGAGCTGCGCACACTCAACAGCGACCTGGAACGCCAGGTCGTCGCCCGCGCACGCGAGCGCTCGCTGACCTGGCAGGTCACGCCCGACCTGCTGGCGGTCATCGATACCGACGGCTGCATGGAAACGACCAATCCAGCGTGGGAACAGGTGCTGGGGTGGCGCGCCGAGGAGTTGGCCGGCCGGCCGTGGTGGGCGTTCGTCGACGCGGACGACCACGACGTCACCCGCAGCGTGCTCGACACCCTGCGCGCCGGCAAGCCGGTCCTGCGCTTCGAGAACCGGTGGCGGACGCGCGGCGGCGGCCTACGTACGTTGTCATGGGTGGCCACGCCCGAGGGCGGGCGCGCCTATTGCAGCGCCCGCGACGTCACCGACATCAAGGCCGCCGCCGACGCGCTGACACGCTCGCAGGCGCAGCTGCGTACCCTGTTCGAGACGAGCTACCAGCTGCAAGCGATGTGCACGCCCGACGGCACGCTGACCGACGCCAACCGCACCGTGCTCGACGCGATCGGCGCGCACTTCGACGACATTGTCGGCCGGCCGCTGTGGGAAACGCCCTGGTTCTGCAACACGCCGGGCGTGCCCGAGCGCGTACGCGACCTGTTCAACGAGGCGACCGCCGGCGGCACCGCGCGCGCCGAGATCGAAGTCGAACTGGCGTCGGGACGGCGGACCCATGATCTGTCGATCCGGCCGATTCGCGACGCCAACGGGCGGATCATCTCGGTCGTCCCCGAAGCGATCGACACCACCGAGCGGCGGCGAGCCGAGGAGGCGTTGCGCCAGTCGCAGAAGCTCGAGGCGATGGGCCAGCTCACCGGCGGCGTCGCGCACGACTTCAACAACCTGCTCACGCCGATCTTCAGCGCGCTCGAACTCGCCGCAGACCCCGATGCGCGTCCGGAGCGCCGCGAGCGCATGGTCGCCGTCGCCCAGCGCTCGGCCGAACGCGCCGCGACGCTGGTGCAGCGCCTGCTCGCGTTCGCGCGGCGGCAACCGCTGCAGCCGATCGACGTCGAGGTCGGCCCGCTGGTCGCGGGCATGGCCGAACTGATCGGCAGCTCCAGCAGCCCGCGCATCCGGTTGACGCTCGACATCGCAGACGACCTGCCCCCCGCAATCGCCGACCCCAACCAGCTCGAGATGGCGCTGCTGAACCTGAGCGTCAATGCCTGCGATGCGATGCCCGACGGCGGCGTGTTGACGCTGGGCGCGCGCAATGCGCAGATCGATCACGAGACACATGCCGAAGGGCTGGCCCCGGGCGACTATGTCGTCGTCTGGGTGGCCGACACCGGCCATGGGATGGACGAGGCGACGCGCGCACGCGCGATCGAGCCGTTCTTCTCGACCAAGGGCATCGGCCGCGGGACCGGCCTGGGCCTGTCGATGGCGCACGGCCTGGCCTCGCAGCTCGGCGGCCAACTGGCGATCGCCAGCGCCCCCCAGCAGGGCACGA
This sequence comes from Luteimonas sp. TWI382, assembly GCF_039674545.1. NCBI lineage: Bacteria > Pseudomonadati > Pseudomonadota > Gammaproteobacteria > Lysobacterales > Lysobacteraceae > Luteimonas > Luteimonas sp. TWI382. The sequence goes on along the minus strand of NZ_JBDJNS010000001.1, from coordinate 30,782 downwards.
CCATGGAACTCTGGCTACCGGTGGGCACCCGCCGCGCGGCCGCGAACGCAGACAGCAACGAGGACGATGACGTGGATACGACAGACGAACACCGCGGGACCGCGCTCGTGGTCGATGACGAGGACGCCGTGCGCATGTGCACCGCCGATGCGCTCGACGACATGGGATACCGCGTGATCGAGGCCGGCTCGGCCGAGGAGGCGCTGGCCGCGCTCGAGAGCGGCCTGGCGCCGGACGTACTGGTCACCGACCACCTGATGCCCGGCATGACCGGCGCCGAGCTGGCTCGGACCGTGCGCGACCGGCTGCCGGGAACGGCGGTGGTCATCGTCTCGGGGTACACCAGCATGGCCGAGTTCGACGCGGGCCTGACGATCCTGGGCAAGCCGTTCCGCCAGCAGGAACTCATCGCCAGCGTCGAGGCCGCGACCGCCGCGCTGCAGTCGGCGGTGGCCTGAGCCACAACCGCCGGCGCGCATCCGACGCCCGGCGCATTGCGGCCGCACGATGACAGGGCCGGCCCTGCAACGGTACGCGAACCGCCACGGTGACAGCGGCGTCACCGCCTACGCGATCGACGACGACGCGATCGCGGTCGAGTTCGGGCACGGCCCGGTCTACGTGTACAGGCGCCGGGACATCGGCGCGCGGCACATCGCGGCGCTGTGCGCGGCAGCGCACGCCGGCCGTGGGTTGTCGACCTGGATCAGCCGGCACGTGCAGTCGCACTACGCGGCGCACTTCGACGACCGCGCTGCCTGGCGCGCCTGGCGGTGGGCCGCGCCTCAGGCCCCGCTGGCGCCATCGAAGCGGTAGAGGTCCATCGCCAGGAACCCCATGTCGATGCCAGCCTCGATGCGCTGTGCGCCGAGCCGGTCGCCGCCGGCCGCGCCCATCGCCACGAACAGCGGCAGCAGATGCTCGTCGGTCGGATGCGCCTGGGCCGCGAACGGCGCCTGCCGACGATAATCGAGCAACGCCGGCAGATCGTCGGCGCGCAGCCGCGCTTCGATCCAGTCGGTGAACGGCCGCACATACGGCGCCTCGCTACCGTCACTGCCGCGCCAATCGTGCAGGTTGTGGGTGATGCTGCCCGAGCCGACCACCAGCACGCCCTGCGCGCGCAACGGCGCCAGCGCGCGACCGAGCGCGAGGGCATGCGCCGGCCCGAGTGCGGGCTGGATCGACAGCGGCACCACCGGGATGTCGGCCTCGGGATGGAGCAAGCGCAGCGGCACCCAGACGCCATGATCGAGACCGCGCTGTGGATCGACCTGGGCAGGTAGCCCGGCCCCCGCCAGGCGCGCGGCGATGTCCTTCGCGAGCGCCGGGGCGCCCGGCGCCGGATAGCGCAGCGCATAGAGCGCCTCCGGAAAGCCGCCGAAGTCGTGGACCGTCTCCGGCTGCGCGGCGCCGCCGACCAGCGGCCGCACCGCCAGCCAGTGCGCCGACGCCACGACGATCGCGCGTGGTCGCGGCAGGTCGCGCGCCAGTTCGGCCAGCCGCACGCCGACACGACCGGGCGAGAGCGCGGTCATCGGCGAGCCGTGGGAGACGTACAGTGCGGGCAGCGGGGACATGGGATGCACCTGGGAGCGGGATCACGCCTCACGATGGGCGCGGCCCCCGATGCACGGAAGCGGCACCGCCACGATGCATCGTCGCAGCCATGCAACGCTCGCCGTCAAGCCGCCCGCTCGGCGACGATCCCCTCAGGCAGCGCCTGCAGGTCGGCCAGGTGTCCGGACCCTGCAGGCATGCGTTCGTCGGAAGTCATCAGGACGGTCAGCGCCAGCGTCGGCACGATGAACAGCATCCGCCCACCGTGCGGGCGTTCCTGGACTGTATGCCGCTCGGCCGACTCGGCGAGCCGGTCGATATCGCGCGTGCGGTGCTGTTTCTGGCCAGCAACGACGCCGGTTTCGTTACCGGCGTGAACCTGCCGGTGGACGGCGGCGTGTCGGCCTCGAACGGGCAGCCGCTGTTCGAGACCGACTGAGCGCAGTCGCACGCGTCCGGCGGTCGCCGGCCGCTCAGCACAACAGCGCTAGTCGGCAGGCACGGCCTGCGCTGCCGGCAGCTCGACCCGCCGCTCGAAGCAGCCCTCGCCAGTTCCGTGCGGCCACTCGGCGCGCAGCCCGGGTTCGACCTGGCGCAACGGATCGCGGTTGTCGGTCGCAAAATGCGCGCACAGCTGCAGACGGCCGGGCGCGAGGACGCGATAGCCGTAAGGAGCGCCAGTGCCCGGGTCCGCGCGGCGCAGGTCGGGCGCATCGATCGCCGCCAAAGTGTCGGGCAGAACACCGTCGCGTTCGAGTTGGTGCGCGGCGGCCTGCTCGATCCGCCGCAGGTCGTGCACACGCGCGGCATCCATGCGTGCCTGCCGCTGCGCGGACGGCGAGCCGATCAGCAACAGCGCGGTCGCAACGGCGGCCACGCTCGCCACACCGCCAGCGACGATCAACGCCCGGCCCAACATCGTCGCGCTCACGACACCGCCTCGTCGCTGCGCAGATCGAGCAAGTAGAACGTGAATACCGCGCCGGCGATCGCGCCGACGACCGCGACCTTCAGCACGAAGCGCACGGTCAACTCGCCGCCCAGCACGTTGTAGACCAGCGCGATCGCATCGCCGATCAGCACCGCCGCCGCCAGGAACAGCGTCATGTAAGTCAGCCAGCGTCGCACCGGTGACAGCCGTTTGAGCGGATCACGCGCCAACTCGCGCGAGAGCTGATGCGCGAGCCAGGCGAACGCAGGAAAGGCGATCAGCAGCGCGGCCGATGCGCTGCGCATCGACGCGCCCATCCGCTGCACCCGATACTCGGGATCGGTGGGATCGGGAAACGCGTAAGCGATCAGGTCGAATGTCAGGCTGCCCAGTTGCCAGACCCAGACGTAGAGCGTGGCGAACAGCAGCAAATACCAGAACGCATCGCGCGCCGACAGCGATGGCTGCGGTCGCGGCACCGGCACGACGAACGGCACCGTGGACCAGGCGCGCAGCGCACCGTCGATCTGCGCCTGCGGCCAACCGGCGGCCGCCAGTGCCTCCGCGGTCTGCGCACGGGTCGCGCCATGCGCCAACGCGTCGCGCACGCAGGCGTCCAATGCCGGGTTCGATGCCATCGCGGTCCTTGTTCGCCTTTGCCGACGGCACTCTAGCAGGCCGCAGACGCCCTCGTTCATATCCGGCCGCGCGGCGGCGCGCTCAATCGGTGCGACCGGCCGTGGGACAATGCGCGCATGGGCGAACCCGAACTCCAGCCGCCGGCCCGGCCCGCGGCCGATGCGCCGCCGCGCGTTCTCACCGAGGCGTTGAAGGCCGACATCCGCGCCGCGTACGCGAAGCTCCAGGCCAACACGCCCGGCTTCAGTACGCGTCGCTCGCAGAGCGCGATGATCGGGCTGGTCTCGCGCGCGCTCGCGACTTCGGGCGGCATCGGCGTGGCCGAGGCACCGACTGGCGTCGGCAAGTCGCTCGCCTACCTGACGGCCGGCGTGCCGATCGCGCTGGCGACGAAGAAGAAGCTCGTCGTGAGCACCGGCACGGTCGCGTTGCAGTCGCAGTTGGTCGAGCGCGACATTCCCGCGTTCCTCGCCGCGACCGGGCTGGAGGCGAAGGTCGCGCTGGCCAAGGGCCGCACCCGCTATCTGTGCACCCGCAACGCCGCCGAATTGCATGCCGAGCACAGCCAGGGCACGTTGCTGCCGGGCGACGCCGGGCCGGACGAGGGCGGCGACTTCGAGCGCCAGCTCTTTGATCGCCCGCTGGCGCCGCACGAGGTCGATGCTGCGCATCGCCTGCTCGAAGCGCATGCCGACCGGTTGTGGGACGGCGATCTCGATGCCGCGCCCGAGCCGGTGTCGCCGGCGCTGCGCTCGCGTATCACCACGCCGGCGTCGGGCTGTGCAGGCCGGCGCTGCAGCTTCGCCCAGCAATGCCCGGTGCTGCGTGCGCGCACCACCGTGCGCGAGGCGCAGATCGTGGTCACCAACCACGCGCTGCTGCTGTCGTCGCTGGCGATGGGCGATGTCGAGAACGGCCAGCCGCTGCTGGCACCGCCCGGCGAGATGCTGCTGGTGCTCGACGAGGGCCATCACGTGGCCAACGTCGCGATCGACCAGGGCGCCGCGCGCCTGCCGCTGGCCGACATGGCCAAGCGCACGGGCCGCATGCAGATCCTGATCGCGGGCAGTTACCGCCTGGTCGACAAGGAGCGCATCGGCACACTGCTGCCCAACGAGGCGATCGACCTGGCGGTGCGGGTGTCGAAGGCGCTCAAGGCGTTCCAACTGGACGTGGACCGGGTCTGGCAACCCGAGCCGGGCGAGCGTGAACCGATGTGGCGCGCGCCGCTGGGGCGGCTGCCGGCCGACTGGGCACCGGCGATCGAGACGCTGGCCGAGGACACCCGCGCACTGCTCAACTGGGTCCACGCCGCGCAGCAGGCGGTCGCGCGCGCCAAGCAGGACGACCCGGCGCGCGAGAAGCTGCAACGCAGCCTGGGCATGGCACTGGAGATGGTCGAGCAGCAGCACGATCTGTGGGCCGGCTGGCGCCGCGAAGACCGCGACGGCGCACCGCCGATGGCGCGCTGGGTCACCGCGACGCGCGAAGGCGACCTCGCGCTGCACTGCTCGCCGGTGTCGGCCGCGCATGTGCTGCGCACGCTGTTGTGGAAGGAGGTCGATTCGGTGGTCATGACCTCGGCCACGCTGACCGGCGGCGGAGACTTCCAGTCGTTCGCGATCGACACCGGCCTGCCCGATCACGCCGAAACCGCGTCGCTGCCCTCCCCGTTCGATCTGCCGCGCCAGGCGCAACTGGTGGTGCCGCCGTTCCCGGTGCCGCCCGACGACCGCGAAGGGCATCCCAAGGCGGTCGCCGACTGGTTGGCGCGCGAACTGGACTGGAAGAAAGGCAGCATGGTGCTGTTCACCTCGCGCTGGAAGATGGAGAAGGTCGCCGAACTGATGCCCGCTTCGCGCCGCGGCGCGATCCAGCTCCAGAGCGCGGGCAACAAGTCGCAGGTCGTCGCCGCGCACCTGGAGCGCGTCGCCGCCGGCAAGGGCTCGGTGCTGTTCGGACTCAACTCGTTCGGCGAGGGCCTCGACCTGCCCGGCGAGGCCTGCACGACGGTCGTCATCACCCAGGTCCCGTTCGCAGTGCCGACCGACCCGCAGACCGCGACGCTCGGCGAATGGCTCGAGGCCCGTGGCCTGAATCCGTTCAACCTGATCGCAGTGCCGCACGCTCTGCGCACGTTGACCCAGTTCGCCGGCCGGCTGATCCGCACGTCCAGCGACACCGGCCGCGTGGTGATCCTCGATTCGCGATTGCTGACCCGTCGCTACGGCAAGCGCATCCTCGATGCGCTGCCGCCGTTCGAACGCGTGATCGGCTGAGCGGCGGCGCGCATGCGGCGTGTTCATCACGCGCCCATACCGCCGCGCGCTTAGAGTGACGGCCACGCCGGAAACGGACAGCTCCGCGCAGACCGCACGCCCGGCCCCGATCACGACCGACCGCATGAACGTACCCAGCCCCCCGCCGTCCTCGCCCGAAACCGCCGATACCGCCCCCGTGCCGCATACGCGCTGGTCGCGCGCGCGCCGGCGCCTGGACAGGACGGTCGAACGCGTCGAGGACAGCGTGCCGGCGACGCTGGTCAAGCGCTTCGTCGACGCGGACCTGCTGACCCAGGCCGCGTCGCTGTCGTTCTACACGCTGATTTCGCTGGCGCCGCTGCTGGTGCTGGTGCTGTGGATCACTGCGTCACTGTATCCCCCGGCGCAGGACGCCCTGCTCGAGCAGATCGGCGAGCTCGCCGGCGAAGGCGCGCGAACGGTGGCGGGCACGGTCATCCAGAACGCCAACGAACAGCCCGATGTCGGCTCGCTCGCGGGCCTGTGGAGCACGCTGCTGCTGTTCGTCGGTGCGACGGTGGTGTTCGCGCAGTTGCAGGGCACGCTGAACCTGATCTTCAAGACCGACAGCGGCCACATTCCCGGCGGACTGAAGGCGTTCCTGCGCAAGCGCGTGTTCTCGGCGGGCGTGGTGTTCGCACTCGGCTTCCTGGTGCTGGCCTCGACCCTGCTGACCACCGCGGTCGAGGTGATCTTCGCCAACGTGCCGACGGTGCTGCCCTTGATCGGCAACACGCTGATGCTGGTGCTCTACTCGCTGGCGTTCGCATTGCTCTACCACTACCTGCCCGATCGACGCGTGCGCTGGCGCCAGGCGCTGTTTGGTGGCCTCATCACCTCGGTTCTGTTCGTGTTCGGGCGCTGGGCGATCGGGCTGTACATCACCCACGCCGCGCCGGGCAGCGCCTATGGCTCGTTCGGCACCCTGGTGATCCTGCTGATCTGGATGTACTACGCGGCGACGATCTTCTTCGTCGGCGCGCTGATCACCGCGGTCGTCGACGAGCGCCTGCGCCGGGCATCGGTCGACCGCGCGCTGCGCAAACGCGCCGAGCGGCAGGCCGCCGGAACGAACGCAAGCGCGGGCTGACAGCCGCACGCGCAGCGAGACGCGATCGGACTATACTTGGACCAAATTCAGTCCTTGCAGGGCGATCGCCATGACCGAATCCGTCATCAGCCTGAGCGACTTCAAGTCCGAGGCCAGCCAGTGGCTCAAACAGCTGCAAGAAGACCGGCAGGCCGTGATCCTGACGCAGAACGGGCGCGGCGCCGCCGTGGTGCAGAGCTACGAGAGCTACCAGCGCCAGCAGCAGAGCCTGTTGATGATGAAGCTGGTCGCCCAGGGCGAGGCCGACATCCGCACAGGTCGCACCCAGCCGCAAGACGAGGTCTTCGCCGAGCTGCGCGCCCGGCTGGACGCCGGGCATGGCTGAACGTGCAGTCCACTGGACGCAGACCGCCCAACAGGATCTGTCCGCCATCGTCGACTATATCGCCGCCGAAAATCCGCATGCGGCGCTGGCGATGCTGGACACGCTGCAGCAGCGTGCCGCGACCCTGGAACGCCACAGCGAGCGGGGGCGCATCGTGCCTGAGCTCGGCGACGCCGGTCTCTCGCAGTACCGGGAACTGGTCGTCAAGCCGTGGCGGATCCTCTATCTGCCGGGCACTGACACGGTGCATATCGTCGCGGTCCTGGACAGCCGCCGCGACCTGCAGACGCTGCTGCTCGAACGCTTGATGCGCTCCTGATATGGCCCGCATCCCCGACGCCTTCATCGACGACCTGCTCGCCCGGACGGACATCGTCGAGGTGATCAATGCGCGCGTGCCGCTCAAGCGGCAGGGCAAGGAGTACGCGGCGCGCTGCCCGTTCCACGACGAACGCTCGGCCAGCTTCACCGTCTCGCCGACCAAGCAGTTCTACCACTGCTTCGGCTGCGGGGCGCATGGCACTGCGATCTCGTTCCTGATGAACTACGACCGTCTCGAGTTCCTCGATGCGGTGGACGAACTGGCCAAGCGCGCCGGCATGGAGATCCCGCGCGAGACGACGCAACGCGAGGCGCGGCCCGACAGCGCGCCGATGTACGAGGCGCTCGAGGCCGCGACCCGGTTCTTCCGGCGGCAGTTGGCCGGCAGCGACAAGGTGCGCGCCTACCTCGACCGTCGCGGCGTCGACGAGGCGATACGCGAGCAGTTCGCGATCGGCTACGCGCCAGACGGTTTTTCGGCGCTCAAGGATGCGCTGGGCAAGGACGACACGCGCCGCATCTCGGTGCTGGAGAAGGTCGGCCTGCTGTCGAAGAACGAACGCGGGCACAGCTACGACAAATTCCGCGACCGGGTGATCTTTCCGATCCATGATCGCCGCGGCCGGCCGATCGCGTTCGGCGGCCGGGTGCTGGCGGCCGAGGATTCGCCCAAATACCTCAACTCGCCCGAGACGCCGCTGTTCCACAAGGGCCGCGAGCTCTACGGCCTGTGGCAGGTGCGCCAGGCCAACCAGAAGATCGAGCGGCTGGTGGTCGTGGAGGGCTACATGGACGTGGTCGCGCTGTTCCAGCACGGCCTGCCGCAGGCGGTCGCCACCTTGGGCACGGCGACCACGCCCGACCACGCCGAGCTGCTGTTCCGCAATGCGGCCGATGTGTACTTCTGCTTCGACGGCGACGCCGCCGGTCGGCGCGCAGCGACGCGCGCGATGGAATCGGTGCTGCCGCGCATGCGCGACGGCCGCCAGGCGTTCTTCCTGTTCCTGCCCGACGGCGAGGACCCGGACACCATCGTGCGCCAGGAGGGCGTGCAGGGCTTCGAGGCGCGACTGGCGCAGGCCACACCGTTGTCGACGTTCTTCTTCGACACCATCGGCGATGGCATCGCGCTGTCGACGCTCGACGGCAAGGCCCGACTGGCCGAGCGCGCCAAACCGATGCTGGCGCAGATTCCCGACGGCGCCTTCGCCGATCTGATGCGTCAGCGATTGACCGAGCTCACCGGACTGGGCCGGCCTGCGGCGTCGGCGCCCGCGCTGCCCGCGCGCATGCCGCGCGGTGGACGCGCGGTGCCGGCGCCACGGCGCAGTCTGGTGCGCCACGCGATCGCGCTGCTGTTGCAGAAGCCCGCGATGGCCGCGACGCTGCCACCGCCGTATCCGTTCGTCGCGCTGCAGCAGCCAGGCATCGACCTGCTGACCGAGTTGATCGCGGTCGCCAGCGTGCGCCCCGACATCAGCACCGGCTCGCTGCTTGCCCACTTCGACGGCCGCGACGAGGCGACGGCGCTGCAGAAACTTGCCAGCCAGTCGCTGCCGGGCGACGAGGCGACCTGGGAGATCGAGTTGCGCGACGTCGTTGCCCAGCTCGACCGGCAGGTGTTGCAGCAGCGCATCGACGACCTCTTGGCCCGCCAGCGCGAGGGCGCGCTCGACGCCGCCGGCAAACAGACCCTGCGCGAACTGCTGAGCCAGCGTGCGGGATGATCCATCCGACATGGCACGCGCGTCCGAGCACGGCATGATCGAGGACCTGCAGGTGGTGCTGCACAACGGGCGGCGCCGCTCGCCGCAGCGCCCTCTGTCCGACGTGCCGCTGATGGCGCAGGCGCCATCGTCCGACTACGCCGTCGTCGCGTTCGAGTGGTATGCGCAGGGCCACCGCCACACACGCGCCTGTGGGCGCAGACACAGGCGATCATCCGCGCACCGGATGGGGCGTCGCTGGTGGTGTTGCAGGATTACCGTGCCCACGGACCCGACAACGTCCTCGTGCTGTCACCATGCGGCACGCCGTTGCGCAGGATCGAGACCCCCTATCCGCAGCTGCCCGACGCTCACCCGCAGGCCGATTTTTGGTTCCAGGACATCCGCTGCGACGGCGGACACGTCGTCCTGCAGGTGTTCGCGATCTGGATGCATCCGATTCACCGCAGGCCGGCCATGCCGAGCTACGACGCGATCTACGATCCTGCAACCTGGACGTGCCTGTCGCTGCAATGGCGGCCGATGCTGTAGCCCCGGCAAGGAACGCGCGGCCGTCCGGCGATGCCAACGCATTATCGACGCGCCCTTAACTCCGGCGCTGGTCTCATCCGCCGCGGGGGATCACCGGCAACGCCATCGCGGGCGCAACGCGCCTGTCGTCGGCCCTGCCTTGCCACAACGACGGCCGAAGTCCGCACAGACGGGCCCGGCCAGGTCCCCGCTGTCTCCCTCCACAGGATGTCTGCCATGCGTTTCACGAGCCGCCCCCGCCTGCGCCACGGCGCAACCGCCCTGCTTCTTGCCAGCCTGCTGGCCGCCGGCTGCGCGAAGATCGACACGCCGCCGGCACTGGTCAAGCCGTTGCACATCGACCTGTCGGCGCCCGTCGCCGAGCAGGTGGACCTGGCCTGGCCGCAGCGCGACGGCGCGCTCGCCAGCGAGCACACGATCGCGCAGGCGCGCCAGGTCACGTTGCGGCTGCCCGACGGCCGACTGTTGACGGTGCCGGCCGAACGGGTCGCGTTCCGCCAGCAGGACGGCATGCTCGCCAGCGTCAACATCGAGCCCAGCGGCGCCGGCGGCGAGCACACCGCGGCCCTGGACCAGGTGCGTGGCCTGCTCGAGGACAATCGCCTGCTCGACCCGACGCTCGCCCACGAACTCGACGGCTGGGCAGTCGCAGGCGGCGCGCCGCAGACCGCGCGCGTGGTGATCCGCGACGTGGACGTGCAGGTGGGCTTGCGTCCGGACCGCCGGATCGGCTGGCAGAGCACGCTCGATTTCGCGCCGCGCACCTGCCAGATGCCGGCCGGCCTCGATGGCGACCCCGACGCCTGCCTGCATACGCCCCCGGCGACCGAGCGTGCGCTCGCCGACGCGCAAGGCTGACACCGCGATACGGCGGCGCCAGACCTATGCGCTGGCGTCGCCCTGGGTACCGGCCGCGGCGTCCTCGCCGAGTCGCACACGCGGCTTGAGCCAGAAGAACAGCAGCAACGCCGGCGCCGCGACGACCGCAGTGATCACGAAGTAGACCGCATAGCCTTCGGTGACTTCGACGATCCAGCCCGAGAAGAACCCCAGCAGCTTGCCGGGCAACATGATCAGCGACGAGAACAGCGCGTACTGCGTGGCGGTGTAGCGCTGGTTGACCAGCGCCGACATGTACGCCACCGCCACCGTGCCGAGGAAGCCCTGCGCCAGGTTCTCGCCGGAGATCACGATCGTGAGCCGGGTCAGGTCGCCGTCGGCGCCGATCAGTGCCAGATACAGCAGGTTGCTCGCCGCGCCCAGCACGATGGCCACGAACAGCGGCCACTGCACCCCCCAGCGCGCAACCGCCACGCCACCCAGAAACGCACCGGCGATGCCGATCCAGATGCCATACACCTTGGTGACCGCGGCAATCTCGGTCTTGCTGAAGCCCTGATCGAGATAGAACGGGCCGATGATGCCCCCGATCAGCGCCTGGTCGGAGATCTTCATCGCCAGGATGAACAACAGGATCGCCAGCGCGACCTTCCCGCCGAAGCGGCGGAAGAAATCCGCAAATGGCTCGACCACGCCTTCGCGCAGCCCCTGCGCCCAGTTCTGCGCGCGCACGCGCACCACGTCGGGCTCGCGCGCCAGCAGGCAGGCAACGATCGGCAGCAGCATGCAGGCGGCCATCGCCCGGTAGACCATCGGCCAGGCGACGTGGTCGGCCAACACCAGCGCCAGCGCGCCGGTGACGATCAGTGCGATGCGGTAGCCCAGCGAATAGGTCGCCACGAGCGCGCCCTGCGCGTTGGCCGGTGCGATCTCGACGCGATAGGCGTCGACTGCGATGTCGAGGGTGGCGCCGGAGAACGCGACCAGCAGCGTCAGCGCGACGAACAGCGCCAGCGGTCCGGTGCCGACGGCGGCCATGCCCAGCAACCCCGCCATCACCGCCGCCATCGCCAGCAGCAGCCAGCCGCGGCGCTGGCCCAGGCGCCCGAGCAGCGGCAGCCGCCAGCGGTCGACCAGCGGCGCCCACAGGAACTTGAACGAGTACGCCATGCCGGCGCTGGCGATCATCGTGATGTCGCGCAGCTCCATGCCGCCCTCGCGCAGCCAATAGGCGAGCGTGCCGGCGACGAGCAGGAACGGCAGGCCGGATGCGAAGCCGAACAGGAACATCGTCCACGCCGCGGGCTGGGTGAAGGCCCGCCAGATCGACGGTTTGCCGGCGCTTGCCGGCGCAGCAGCGCTCACGCGCGGTAGTCCACGACGAGTGGCGCGTGGTCGGAGAAGCGCGGTTCGGCATGGACGGCGGCGGCCTGGATGCGCTCGCGCAGCGAGGGCGTGACGAACTGGTAGTCGATGCGCCACCCCACGTTGTTGGCACGGGCCGCGCCGCGGTTGCTCCACCACGTGTACTCGGCGGCCTCGGGCCGCAGCACGCGCAGCGCGTCGAGCCAGCCGGTTGCCGGCGGATCGCACAGGCCGTCGCCGCAGGCATCGGCGATCATGCCGTTGAGCCAGGCGCGCTCGGGTGGGGTGCAGCCTGAGTTCTTCTGGTTGCTTGTCCAGTTGCGGATGTCGTTGCGGCTGCGCACGATGTTCCAGTCGCCGCACAGCACGTAGTCGCGGCCGCTGGCGAGCCATTCGTCGAGGATCGGCCGCAACCAGTCCATGACCTCGAACTTGAAGCCCTGGCGCAGATCGCCCGACGAGCCGGACGGGATGTAGAACGAGACCACGCTCAGGTTGCCGAAGCGCGCCTCGATGTAGCGGCCTTCATCGTCGAACGGCGCCCAGCCCAGCGCGGTGCACACCTCGTCGGGCTCGCGCCGGGCATAGATCGCGACCCCGCTGTAGCCCTTCTTGGTGGTCGCATCGCGGAACCAGGCCTTGTAGCCGGCCGGCAGGAACTCGGGGCCGGCGAGTTGGTGCTCCTGGGCCTTGGTCTCCTGCACGCACAGCACGTCGGCGTCCTGCGCGACGAACCAGTCGAAGAACCCCTTGCGGGCGGCCGAGCGCAGCCCATTGGCGTTGAAACTGATGATTCTCATGGCGCGAAGGGTAACCGACGCACGACCGGCAGTCCGCCCGATCGCCGCCGCACCGCCCAATCGCCGCGGCTCCCAAGAGCGCACCTACTCCGGCCGCGGCGTCGTCGCCGTGCTCGGCGGCAGCAGCGGATAGGCGATGTCGGGCTGCTGGCCGGTCAGGGTGCGCAGGAATGCGGCGATGGCTGCCACTTCGGCCGTTCCGAGTTCGCGGCCGAGCTGGCTGGTGCCCATGATCGCGACCGCCTGCTCCAGGTCCCAGACCTGTCCGCTGTGGAAGTAGGGCGCGGTCAGTTCGACATTGCGCAGCGGCGCGGCACGGAACACGTACGCATCGCTGGCCGTCTGGGTGACCGCGAAGCGGCCCTTGTCGCCGTCGGGCAGGATCTCCGCGCCGGGGCGGGCGATGACGCCGAACGGGAAGTACGCCTGGCCGCCGAAGTTCGCGCCGTTGTGGCAGGCCGCGCAGCCACTGTCGACGAACAACCGCAGGCCGCGGCGCTCGGTGGCATCGAGCGCATCGGCCTCGCCGCCGAGCCAGCGATCGAAGCGCGCGTGCGGGGTCACCAGCGTGGCCTCGAAGGCTTCCAGCGCGAGGGCCATGTGGTCGAAGCTCACCGGTGCGGCGTCGCCGGGAAATGCGGCGGTGAACAGCGCGACGTAGCGCGGCATGCTCAGCAGCGTCTCGACCACGCGCTCGGGCGTGTTGTTCATCTCCACGCTCGCCTGCACCGGGCCCTTCGCCTGCTCGGCGAGGTCGGCCGCGCGACCGTCCCAGAACTGCGCGGCATTGAACACCGCATTGAAGACCGTCGGCGAGTTGCGCGGCCCGCGCTGCCAGCCGTGACCGATCGAGACGGGCACGTTGTCGGCACCGCCGGTCCCGATGTTGTGACAGGTGTTGCAGCTGATGATGTGGCTGCGCGAAAGCCGCGGCTCGAAGAACAGCATCCGCCCCAGCTCGAGCCGTTCCTCGGTGATCGTGACACCGCGCACCTGGGTCGGCACCGCGCCCACCGTGCCGAACAGCGCCGCCGCGGTAGCGCGCAAGCCGTCGTCGTCGTCGCGCTGCGCCAGTGCGACACTGCCCGCGCCCAGTGCGAGGGCGACCGCAGCCGCCACGCCCACCACCCATCCTGTCCGCATCGCCCTGCTCCATCTCCATGACGCCTGCGAGGATGCGCGTCCAGGGCCGTGGCCGGCATTGATCGCACGCAACGGCGCCCCGATGCGGCCGGACCCGCGTGTTGCCTTACCATTTCGGCTTTCCGCCCTCCCCGCCAGGCCGCCGATGTCCGACCACCGCACCCGTTTCCTGCAGCTCGCCTTCGACGTGCAGGCGCTGCGCTTTGGCGAGTTCACGCTCAAGTCCGGCCGCGTCAGCCCGTACTTCTTCAATGCCGGGCGCTTCGACTCGGGCGCAGCCTTGGCGACGCTGGCGCGCTGCTACGCCGATGCGCTCGAGGCGGCCGGGCTCGACTTCGACCTGCTGTTCGGACCGGCCTACAAGGGCATTCCGCTGGCGAGCGCGCTGGGCGTGGAGTACGCGCGCCGCGGGCGCGACCTGCCGATCGCGTTCAACCGCAAGGAGGCCAAGACCCACGGCGAGGGCGGCACCTTGATCGGCGCACCGCTCGATGGCCGCCGGGTGCTGATCGTCGACGACGTGATCACCGCGGGCACCGCGATCGGCGAGGCGCTGGGACTGATCGACGCGGCCGGCGGGCAGGTCGCAGGCATCGCGATCGCGCTCGACCGCCAGGAGCGCCTGACCGACGACGATCCGCGCTCGGCCGCCCAGCGCGTGGCCGATGCGCAGGGCGTGCCGGTCGTGTCGATCGCCGGGCTGTCGGACCTGCTTGCGTTCGCGGGCGAAAACGCGACACTGGATGCCGAACGCGATCGCCTGCTGGCCTACCGGTCGCAGTACGGAAGCGGCCCGGCGCGCTGAGGGCCCGCCAGCGCCGCCGGGGGAGGCACACGATGACGTTGCAGGGACTTTTGGCAGCCACGCTGCTGCTCGCCGCTACCACCGCAGCGGCGCAGACCGCGGCGCCCGACCGCAAGGTGTACTGCTGGGACGAAGGCGGCCGGCGGGTCTGCGGCGATGCCCTGCCCGCCTCGGCGGTGAACGCGGCGCGCACCGAGATCGACGCCCGCAGCGGCGTGCGCACCGCTGAGATCGGCCGCGCGCTCACCGACGAGGAACGCAGCGCGGCCGAGGCCGCGCAGGCGCAGGCGCAGCGCGAGGCCGAAGCGCGCGGCGTGCTGCAGCGGCGGGAGCTGGCGATGGTCGAGGCCTACGCGACCGAAGCCGACCTGCGGCGCGCCTACGGCGAGCGCATCGTGCTGGTCGAAGAAGCGATCAAGACCTCGCACCTGGGCATCGCCAACCTGCGCGCGAGCCTGCTGTCGCTGCTGCGCCAGGCCGCCGATCTGGAGCTGCGCGACGCGCCCGTCGACGCGACACTGGTCGCGGGCATCCGCGCCCAGCGCGCGGATCTGGAGCGCCAGACTGCGGTGCTGGAACAGCAATTGGCCGACCAGGCCGCGCTCGGCGGCGATCTGCGGGCGGCGATAGCACGCTATCGCGAACTCAAGCAGCCGGCGGCGGGCGTGCGGGACTGAACCGCGCAGGGCCGTTCCCGCATCCGGCGCGCGGCCCGGGTTTGGCCCCGCCCGGACCGGGCGCGTATGCTTGCCCGCCCCCACCGCTGCACCGTGAGTCCCCGTGTCCGACCCGATTTCCGCCCTGTTGCTCGGCATCATCGAGGGGCTCACCGAGTTCCTGCCCGTCTCCAGCACCGGTCACCTGCTGATCGCCCAGCACTGGCTCGGCGCCCGCTCCGATTTCTTCAACATCATCATCCAGGCCGGCGCGATCGTCGCGATCACGCTGGTGTTCCGCCAGCGGATCTGGAGCCTGACCACTGGCCTTGGCGAACGCGCCAACCGCGACTACGCGATGAAGCTGGCGCTGGCGTTCCTGGTCACCGCGCTGGTCGGCCTGCCCGTGCGCATGGCCGGCTGGGAGCTGCCCGAGACCGTCACACCGGTGGCCTGGGCGCTGGTGATCGGCGGGCTGTGGATGATCGTCGCCGAACGCCTGGCCGAGCGCAGGCCCGACCGCAGCGACGTGACCTGGACGGTCGCGGTGCTGGTGGGTCTGGCGCAGGTCGTGGCTGGCGTGTTCCCGGGCACGTCGCGCTCGGCGGCGGCGATCTTCATCGCAATGCTGGCCGGTTTGAGCCGCCGGTCGGCGGCGACCGAATTCGTGTTCCTGGTCGGCATTCCGACGATGTTCGCGGCCAGTGGCTACGCGTTCATGGAACTGTGGCTCGACCAGGGCCTGGGCGAAGAGGCCTGGGGCGATGTCGCGATCGCCTTCGTCGCCGCGATGGTGACGGGTTTCATCGTGGTCAAGTGGTTGCTCGGCTACATCAAGCGCCATCGCTTCACCGGCTTTGCGCTCTACCGCATCGCGCTCGGGCTGGGCCTGCTGCTATTGATGCCGTCGGGGGTCTGAGGCCTCGGCGACGCCCGCGCCTCCCCAGGCGTGTGATGCGCCCCGACCCCCAAGTGGGGACAGTGATATCGGTCACCCGATGGCCCGCGCGATGTTTGAACCGCGGGCCCTGCCCGCTCCGGCGTCCACGCAGTGCGTACAGGCGGGCCGGTTAAGCTTGCGCGCATCCGTCCGTCCGCCAAGGAGACCCCCGATGCGTCGTGCGCTGCCCCTGCTGCTGCCGTTCGCCTTGATCGCCTGCTCGCCGGCCACCTCCCCGCCCGATGCCGCCGCGACGCCGGATGCGCAGGCGGCGGCCGCCGACCTGCCCGACGCTGCGCCGGCCGACCACACGGCCACGCTCGGGGCCTATCACTGGCGCCTGGTGGATGCCCGCTCGGGCACCGGGGCACGGATCGACGGCCTGCTGGCCGAGGGCGGTGCGCCGTTGCAGCTCGATTTCCGCGATGGCGGCGTCCAGGTCCGCAACGCCTGCAACAACATGAGCGCGAACGTCGCGCTCGACGACGACCGCATGACCGTCGACCAGGTGATCTCGACGATGATGGCCTGCCAAGACCCGCGGCTGCAGACGCTCGAGCGCGAGATCGGCCAGCGCCTGCCCGGCACCCATCACATCACC
Organism: Luteimonas sp. TWI382; assembly: GCF_039674545.1. Lineage (NCBI taxonomy): Bacteria > Pseudomonadati > Pseudomonadota > Gammaproteobacteria > Lysobacterales > Lysobacteraceae > Luteimonas > Luteimonas sp. TWI382. Next base: position 14,187 of record NZ_JBDJNS010000001.1, on the reverse strand, counting down.
ATCGCCGAGGGCGAAGCCCCGCGGTTGACACTGCAGACCGAAGGCGGCGACGTGCTGACGTTCGAGGGCACGCCCACGCCCGCCACGCGCTACGGCGGCGCGGGCGAGCAGGTGTTCCTGGAGGTCGCGCCCGAGCGCGTGGCCTGCAGCCATCCGCTGATCCCCGACCACCGCTGCCTGCAGGTGCGCGAAGTGCGCTACGACGCCAACGGCGTGCGCGAGGCCGGCGACGCGCCGTGGGCGCCGCTGTACCAGGAGATCGAGGGCTTCACCCACGAAGACGGCACGCGCAACGTCGTGCGCGTGCAACGCTTCGATGTGGCCAACCCGCCGGCCGATGCGCCGGCGCAGGCGTATGTGCTCGACATGGTGGTCGAGTCGGAGACCGTCGCGCGCTGAGCGCGACATCGATGGGGGCGTGCGCCGCGACGCGCGCCCCGACCGGCAGACCCCGATCCCGGTCCGCGCGCGGCGTGGGCTTCAGGCCGGCGTGGCGCGCGGATGCAGCGCATAGCTGCCCCACACGGTCGCTTCGGCCAGCACATGGCCCTGGATCGCACGCTGCACGTCGCCTGCGGTGAAGCGCTCGGTCACGTCGAGACGTTCGACATCGAGGGCGAACAGGCGGAAGAAGTAGCGATGCGTGCGCAGGTCGTTGGGCGGCGGGTACGGGCCGTCGTAGCCGAACCAGTCGCCGGCCATGTCGGCATTGCCAGCAAACCAGCCGGTGTAGTCGTTCAGGCCCTGGCGCGCGCCCGCCGGCCCAGGCGGTCGGCGCTTGCCGCCCGGCGTCACGCCGTCGCTGGCGCTGCCTGCCTCGATCGCGCGCAGCTCGGCCGGCAGGTCGACCACCGCCCAGTGCACGAACGTGCCGCGCGGATGTTCGACCGGAATCTCGATATCGTCGCGACCGGCCAGCGACGGGTCGGTCGGGGCATCGGGGTCCAGGCACAGCAGCGCGAACGAACGCGTGCCCGCCGGGACCTCGTCCCAGGCCAAGTGCGGGTTGCGGTTGCCGCCCAAGCCGTCGGGCGTGCCTGCCGCGAACGCCGCCGGGATCGGCTGGCCGGGCGCGAAACTGTCGCTGTGGATGCGCATGGTGTCGTCTCCTGCGTGGCGGAAGTCGGGGCGGCGGTCAGGCCTGTGGATAGCCCAAGCGCACCGCGACCGGGGTCAATGCGGCGATCGGGCCGGCCAGCGCGTCGGTATACGCGCGCCAGCGTCCGGCGGGCAGGCGATCGGCACCCAGCGCCTGCGGCGGCGGCACCGGGAAGCCGTCGAGCGCCAGGGCCTCGCCCAGCGCGGCCGCGACCGCCATCGGATCGGCAGTCGGCGCATCGGTGCGCACGACCGTGACCGGCATCAGTTGCTGCTCGATGAGGTCGGCGAACTGCGCCAGGTGGCGGGCCAACCAGTCGGCCGCGCCCTGGGCGTCGTCCACCCGCATGGTCAGCGCGGTACCGAACGCCAGCCATTCGAGCAGCATGTCGCGCGGATCGCGCAGCGCCAGCAGCAAGCGCGCCTGCGGCAACTCGGACCGCAGCGCCAGCAGCCAGGCGTTGTCCCACCACGGCAGCCAGTCGACGATCGCGCCCTCGCCGGCGTCGCGTGCCGGCAACTGGGTGCGCCAGCTGTCGACGATCTGTCGTGCGGTGAATTCGCCCGCAGCGAGCCGGGCCGGCACGCCCGTGTCCTGGAATGCGTCGGCGACAGGACCGGCGAACCGGTCGGCGCGGAACTGGCGCACCGCGTGCCGCAGAAGGCCGGCGACGCGGTCGACCTGGGCGCCGGGCGGGCCATAGAGGAACACCGCCGCAGGCTGCGCCGCCAAAGTCTCGGCGACCGCCGGCCACTGCGCCGGCGCAGCCGTCGGCTCGGGCGGTGCGCTCGCCGCGGCGCTGGTCTCGACGCTGACCGCGGTCCAGGTCGCGACCGCATCGGCGTAGCGGCCGGCCGCGTCCTGGGCCAGGCCGACCCAGCGGCGCAGCATCAGGCGGGCGCCGTCGTGCGCGGTCGCCTGCAGGCCTTCGGCAAAGGTCACCGCCGCATCCGGGTCGCGTGCGAGCAGCTGGTTGAACAGGAACTCATTGGCTGCGCCATGGCCGGGCTGCAGTGCGGTGACCGCACGCGCGACCGCTTCGGCCGCCTCCATGTCGCCGGCGCCGGTCTCCAGCGACAGGCGCGCCTGCAACGCCGGCAGATGATCGGGACGTCGCGCGTTCCAGCGCTCGACGGTGCTGCGCGCGGCCTCACCGGCGAACGGCTCGAACGCCAGCCGCGCAAGCCACAGGTGATCGTGCTCGGGCGCGGCGGCGAGCGCGGCATCGAGCGTGCTGCGGGCATCGTCCGCAGCGTCGGTCCTGCTCCAAAGCTGGACCAGCGCATTGGTTGCACGGCGCGACTCGGGATGCGCGGCGAACGCGGCGTGGAGCAGCGGCGCGGCGCGCTCGGGGCGCCCGGCCTCCAGTTCGAGCTCGCCGCCCAGCGTCTGCCACGCCGGGGTGACCTGCGCCGGATCGGCCAGCAGTTCGGCGATCACGTCGGCGGCGTCGGCCGGACGGCCCTGCTGCAGCACGATCTGCGCCAGCAGCCCGCGCAGCGGCGCCTGGCCGGTCTTCTCGATCACGCGGCGGAACGCCTGCTCGGCGAACGCCAGGTGCCCGGCCGCGAGATAGCCGAAGGCCAGCGCGTGCAGCACCTGCAGGTCGTCCGGCGCCTGACCGGAGGCATGCGACAGCAGGCCCAGCGCGCGGTCGTGGTCGCCGCGGCGCGAGGCGATCGCGCCGGCGAGCATCGTCGTCCACGGATGCTCGGGCGCCACGCGCTCGGCCAGCTTCTGCTGCTGCTCGGCTTCGTCGAGATCGCCGCGCCCGATCGCCAGCTGCGCGCGCATCACATAGGCGCCGAACTGGTTGGGATCGAGCGACACCGTCTGCGACAACGCCGCCTGCGCGGCCTCGATGTCGCGTGCGTCGAGCAGCATGCCCGCACGCTGGAAGTGCAGCTCGGCCTCGTCGGGCGCATCGGCGAGCGCGGCGTCGATCGCCGCCAGCGCGCCATCGCGGTCGCCAGCCGTGCGTAACGCAAGCGCGGCGGCGCGCAACAGGCCGACATCGCGGGGCGCATCGGCCAGGGCCTGGCGCGCGAGCGCGGCGGCGTCATCGTGGGCGCCGCGGCGCAGGGCATCGAGGATCTGTTGCTGCATGCTGGTGCCGGCGTGGCGCCGTCCGTCTGGCTGGGCCGGCCATTGTAGCGGGCCATCTGCTGACGGCCGGAGCGCGTGCCTCCGTCCGTCGCGCTGCGCGCGCCGACGTCCGCGATGCGGGGAAGTGATCTACGCGGCGCCGCTCAACCGGCGCCGGGCGCCAGGTCGCTGCCGATCGCGCTCGCCAGGCGGGTGCGGGTGCCCGCCTCGCGTGCCGCGTCGGCATGTGCGTCGAGTCGCGCGGCGACCCAGCGTTCGGCGAACCCGTCGAGGTGGGCGTCGAGCAGGAAGCCGCAGTGCCCGCCCCAGCGGCTGAGTTCGATGCGGGCATGCGCCGGCAATGCCAGAGTGTGGAACGCGTCGAGCGGAATCACCGGATCGTCGGCCGCCATCAGGATGTCCGTCGGCACCTGCAGGCCGGCCAGGCGGTCGCCGGCGACCGAGTAGCCATCGAAGTAGTTGTCGAGCGTGCCGAAATCGGTGTGGGTCTGGACCAGCCACTCGGTCAGCTCGCGCATGCCCAGGCGCAAGGTGGCATCGTCGAATGCATGGCGGTCGGGGAACAGCGCGCGCTTGCGCCGCAGCGACGCACGCCAGGTGCGTTCGAAATGCCGCAGGTACAGCCGATGACCGCGCTCCATGTACACCATCGTGCGCGCCGGATCGACCACCGGACACACCGAGGCCACGCCGGCCAGCTGCAGGCCGACCGCCGGCGCGCGCAACGCCAGGCGCAGCACGAAGTTGCCACCGAGCGAGTAGCCGGCCGCAACCATCGGCCGGGCAGGAAAGCGCCGCGCCACGTCGAGCGCGGCATGGACGACCTCGTCGATCCGGTTGGAATGGAAGATCGCCTCGTTGAGGTGATGGCTGCCGCCGTGATCGCGGAAGTTCAGCCGGAACACCTCGTAACCGCGCTCGAGCATCCGCGCCGCGGTCAGGCGCATGTAGCTCGATTCGGTGCTGCCTTCCCAGCCGTGCAGCAGCAGGGCCAGCCCGCGCGACGCGGTGCCGGGCACCACCGAATGCAGACCGTGCAGGCGCACGCCCTCGCCGCCGTCGACCAGATGCTCGGTGGTCACCGCGCCGGTCGCCGCGAGCAGCCGGGCGCCGCGTCGGCGGCGCCAGGGGCTGCTGCCCAGCACGGTCTGCACATGCGGGCTGCGCAGCCAGGCCGGCGGCGCGTAGTCGCTGCCGCGCAGGCCGCCATCGGCGCCCGGCAGCCGGTCCGCATCCGCCGTCGCCGACGGATGCGCCGCGCTCATCCCGCCGCCTCCAGCGCGGCGACGATGCGCTCGCGCGAGACATCGGCGATCCGGCGCCGGCCCTCGCCTTCGCCCGGCAGGATCGGCTCGAGGAAGATCACGTCGGCCTGCCGCGGCGCCTCGCCCAGCAAGCGCAGGAAGTTGGCGAAGAACGACTCGCGCTCACGGAACGCCACGATCGTCTGCGCCGCGCCGCCGACGCCGTAGCGCAACGCGACTGGCTGCACCGCGACATTGGCCTCGACCGCGGCCAGGAAGATGCGCGCGTGGAACGGGCCGACATGCGTGCCGCCACGCGTGCGCCCTTCGGGAAACACCGCGACCGGGCGTCCGGCGCGCAGCCGCGCGAGCATTTCCTGCAGCACCCCGCCCAGCGACTCCTGGTTGCCGCGCTGGTGGAAGATGGTCTCCCCGCGCGCGGCCAGCCAGCCCACCACCGGCCAGCCGGCGATCTCGCGCTTGGCGACGAAGCCCATCATCCGCTGGCTGTGCAGCGCGACGATGTCGACCCAGCTCACGTGGTTGGCGACGAACAGCGTCGCACCCGGCAACGGGGTGCCGATCCGACGCATCCGGAAACCGAACACCCGCATCAGCCCGCCCTGCCACCAGCGGATCATCCGGTGATCGATCCGCTCACCGCTGCGCAGCGTGCGCGCGCCGATCGGCGGCACCATCGACAACAGCACCAGCGGCAAATGCACGAAGACGTGCCACAGCAGCATCGGCACGCGATACGCATAGCGCAAAGCGCGCACCGACGGGCCGCCGGTGCCGGCATGAATGGGGAAGGACGTCATGCGCGCACCATACCCAAACCGGTCCTGGACGCGCCACTGCCGGGCAGGGACGCGCTCACGGCTTGGGGATCACCGCCAGCGTCAGCCGCGAGGCGCAGACCAACCGACCGCCGGCGTCCTCGATGCGGATGTCCCAGACCTGCGTGCTGCGACCCACGTGCAGCGCGCGCGCGGTCCCGGTGACGGTGCCGCTGCGCACACCGCGCAGATGGTTGGCGTTGATCTCGATGCCGACGACGCCGCAGCCCTCGGGCGCGGCCAGGCCGCCGGCGGTGCTGCCGATCGTCTCGGCCAGCAGCGCAGATGCGCCGCCGTGCAGCAGCCCGTAGGGCTGGTGGGTCCGCGCATCGACCGGCATGGTCGCACGCAGGTAATCGGGGCCGATCTCGGTGAAGACGATGCCGAGCGCGACGATCGCGGTATTGGCCGACAGCGCGTTGAGCTGCTCGACCGTGGTGTCGCTGCGGAACATGCGGCGCGGAACTCCGGGCGGGAACGCGCCAGCTTAGGCCGTTCCTCGACGTGGCGCATGCACCGCTGCGTTGCGGTGCGGCCGGGCGGCAGCGACGGGTCGGCGTCGCGCGGCCTGGACGTCGCGGTCGGTCCGGCGGATCAGGCGAAACGGAACCGCTGCGGCAGCGACCCGGCATCGCGACCGCGGGCCCCGGTGCCGCGCCAGCGGCGGGCGGCCTGCGCGCGGCCGATCTGGCGCGGCAATGAAGACATCGGGGCAAGGCGGGCGGCAGCGTCAACGATGGCGAGCATGCGGGTCATGGCGAAGGTCCAGGAGACGAAGGCGGAAGAGCCGGTCAAGCCACGCGGAAGCGGCTGGGCACCGACGACTGGCTGTAGCTGCGCGGCGTGCCGTAACCGCTGCTGCGGCCGTAGCCGATGCCGAACGGACGGACATAGGCAGCGTTGGGGGCGGTGCGGGCGGGGGCGGTCTGGGTCTGCATGGTCGTGCTCCGGTGTGGTTGTGATTCGGTGTGTTGGTAGACTACAACACCACCGTTCGAGAACACCATGTGCCGGACGTCATACTCGGCCCGACCGCAGCGATTGTTCAGCTTTCGTTTATTCAAGACGGCCATCCGGCACGTCCGCGCCACGAGCAAGGCGCCCTCCAAGCCGGGCGCGGCGCACGTTGCGGACGCACGGGGCATCCCAACGGGATCAGAGCACGCACGTCACGCCCGCGGCCCGCGCAAGACGTCTCCACGGCGGGCGCGCCGTGGCCTGCGTTCGCTACAGGATCGGCACCAGACCCGCCCCGAAGGCCGTCGAGATCCGGGTCAGCAGGCTGCGCCAGCCGAGGTTGACCTCGGGGAAATCGCCGACAGGCGCATAGCAGGCGCGAAAGCCCGGATCGTCGGGCGACAGTGGCGCCGGGCAATCGGGTCCGGGCTGGAACTCGTAGCTGGTCGCATAGCGCGTGGGCCACAGGTCGAACACCGGCAATCGCTCGGAGATCTTCGCCATCGTGTAGTCGATGCCGGAGAAGAACGCCGGCTTGTCGCGCCGGGCGATGGTCCACGAGTTCGCCGGCGCGATGTCACGATGGATGCTCGCCGCCAGCCGGCGCGCGAATGCGGGGTCGGCGATGACGATCGCACTTTCGGTATTGAGCGTGTCGCCGCGCGGGTCGAAGTTGTGCGTGCCGACGACGCCGACCCGATCGTCGATCACCATCGATTTGGCATGCAGCCCGACCCGCACCCCCGCGCGGTTGAGCGGCACGCGCCGGTTCACGCCGATGCCGGCGTAGCGCAGCGCCGAGTACTCGCGCGTGAGCGGTGGCGCACTGTCCGGCCTGGCCGCCAGCGCAGCCTCACGTGTCGTCGCCACGCCCTCCGCTCCGCTCCGCTCGATGTTGACGCTGCCATCGGCGTTCCAGGAGATCCCGACCGCGCCGGTCGCTTCCAGGTCGATCGGCGCGTCCTCGGGAAACGGCTTGTACTCGTAGATGTGGAAGCCGAAATCGCGCAGGTGCCGGCGTTTGTACTTGTAGGACAGCGCGTAGGTGATGAACGAGTCGGTCGCCGCCAGGCTGTTGGTCGACACGGTCACCTGCGGCGGATCGGGCCGCTCGCGCAGGTCCGCGAACATGTGCTCGGCCGGCTTGGACAGCACCAGGTACGGGGTTTGCAGCAGCACGTCTTGGTCGGCCGACTCGATCAGCTCGCGCAGCCGCGGCGTGGCGGCGGTCGCGTCCTGCGCGCGCTCGTGGTCGCGCTTGTGCTTGGCCGGCAGGTCGCCGATGAATTCCACCTCGCCCACCTCGAGCGCGGCCGCGGCCAGGCGCTGCTGCACCAGCACCGCGTCGCTGGCGTCGGCCGAGACCGAAGCCACGCGCTCGGGCCGCGCATAGTCCAGGAACGACACATCGGGCACGCCGCCGCGCAGCAGCTGGCGACCGACATCGGTGAGCTGCTCGACCGGCGTGCTCAGCGACGACTGCCAGAACGCCTCGAAGTTCTCGGCCATGTCGGCCACCACCGGGCCGGCGACCAGGACATCGCGATCGCGGAAGTTGAAGCTGTCGTTCCAATCGAAATAGTCGTCCTGGTAATTGCGGCCACCGGTGATGCCGACCAAACCGTCGACCAGCAGCGCTTTGCTGTGCATGCGCTGGTTGAGCCGGCGCCAGCAGCACGCCGCAGCCAGTGCGTAGCGCGGATAACTGATGCGCGCGCGGCCCAGTACCGGGTTGTAGATGCGCAGCTCGAAACCGACATGCGCACCGGCCAGGGCGGTGAGGGTCTCGACGGTGCGCAGCGCCGAGAGCTGATCGACCAGCAGCCGCACGCGCACACCGCGACGGGCGGCGGCCAACAGCTCCTCGAGCACCAGGTGACCCGAATCGTCCTCGTCGAAGATGTAGGTCTGCACATCGAGCGTGCGCTGCGCGCCGCGGATCAGGTCCAGCCGCGCGATCAATGCATCCTGCCCGTACTCGAGCAGCAGCGCGGCATGATGCGGCGCCTCCGGCGCGCTGCGCGCGAATGCGCGCACGCCCAGTTCGCGCAACGGCGACGGGGTTGCGCAGGCGTCGGCGCGCTCGCACACGATCGTGGTGTCGCGCGCCTCGAGCGCGATCTGCGCCGCGCGCTCGCGCTGCGCGGACGTGAGCGTCGTACAGGCGCCGGTGGCCAGCGTCGCCGCCAGCAGCAAGGCACGTCCGATCCAGCGCATCAGTGCGGCTCCACCGCCCGGATCCGCAGTGTGAAGCGGACCTGGTCGGACAGCGCGTAGCCCCAGCGGTCCATCGCGTAACGACTCCGGCGGACATCGCCCTCGCCGACGACGTCGCAGTCCACGGCCGGCCGCGCGCACTCGGCCGGCGCGATCCGGAACGTCTCGCGCTGGGCGATCCCGCGGATGCTCAGCACACCGGTCATCGCGCCCCCCTCGCGGGCGAGCGTCGGCGGATAGGGATCGGAGACGAACCTCACTTCGGGATGGCGTTCGACATCGAAGAAACCGGCACCCCGGGTAATGCGGGTGTAGCTGCGGCTGCCGACGATCTCCACGCCGCCGGTGGGCAGCGTCAAGCGCACCTGATGGTGGCCGTCAGGCAGCAACACGATCTCGCCGTGCCAATCGTCGAACCGGCCTTCGAGCTGCTGGCCCCAGCGCGTGCGCAATTGGAAGCCGATGTCCGAGCGCGCGGTGTCGAGCACCAGCGCGCGGGTCTCGCCGGCCAACGCCGGCACGGCCGCGATCGCCGACAGCCACAGACCGGCCGACAGCAGCCACGGTGCAACCGGCGAAGGCCTGTGACCTGCACACGCAATGCACGCCGGTGTCGTTGACATCGTTCCGAACGTGACGGTCAGGGCCACCAGAACGCCGACAGGTCGGCGACGCCCGGCTCGACCGCGGCGTCGTCGCGCAGGCTCAACACCGCGATGCCGCCTGGCGGCATGCCGCGGTAGTCGCCCGACTGGCCGCTGTGCAGCAACGCCGCAAGCCGTTCGAAGCCCGGGTTGTGGCCAACCAGCAGCAGCCGCCCGACCTCGCGATGGTCGTCGACCAGGCCGGCCAGCGTGCCGGGTGTGGCTTCGTAGATCGCCGGTTCCAGACGCTGATCGACATAGCCGACCACGCCCAGCACCGCTTCGAGCGTCTCGCGCGTGCGCCTGGCCGGCGAGCAGAGCACGCAATCGGGGACCAGCGCCTTGTCGCGCAGCCAGCGCCCAGCCGCCTCGGCCTCGGCCAGACCCTCGGCCGACAGCGGACGGTCGATGTCCGCCTGTCCGGGCAGCGCAGGGTCGGCGTGGGCGTGGCGGAGCAGGATCAGTTCGCGCATGGGCGTGGCGGTCTCGTCGTCGGGTCGGGATCGGGTGCGCGATTACTTCTTCAGCCACTTCAGCAGCGGTGTCCAATCGTCCTGATGCTCGCGCACCTGCGCCGAATGGTAGTCGAACAGGCTGCGGCCCAGCCCCACGAGCATCACGTAGGCCTGGCTGTCGCGCAGTTGCGCGACCACCGGATATGGCCATTGCGCAAGCAGGTCGAGTGCCTGCTGCGACGCGTTGGTCCACGGCCGCAGCCGATTGGCGACCAGGCCCACGCGGGTGTTGCCGCGGCGCACGCGCGGGTGGCGGGCGAGCGAGTTGAGAAAGCCCACTGTCGCATCGATGTCGAGCGCCGACGGCAGCACCGGCACCACGATCGCGTCGGCGGCTTCCAGATAGGCGTCGAGATCGTCGGCCATCGCACCGGCGGCGGCATCGACGATCAGCCGCGTGGTGCCCTCGGGGATTGCCGCCAGGACCTTGCGGTGCCGTGCGCTGCCGTCGATCGGCAGCACCGCGCTGTCGAGGCCGGCGCGGCGCTCGGCCCAGCGAGTGGACGAATGCTGCGGGTCGGCGTCGATCAGCACGGTCGACTCGCCCGCCAGCGCCGCATGCGCGGCGAGATGGGTGGCGATCGTGGTCTTGCCGACGCCGCCCTTGGAACTGGCCACCAGCACGGTCTTCATCGACGTCTTCCGCAGGTCCGGTCGAGGCCAGCGTACACCGGCAAGCGGACGGGCGTGTGTGGAGCCCCGGCCAATCCGCAGGCGCGCAATGTCGGCCCATGCCATCGGTCATGCTTGACGACAGCTGTCGTCACGACTAGCCTGACGACATCTGTAGTCAACCGGGAACACCACCATGGCCAGATCCACGATCGGAGACCAGGAGCTCGCCTTGCTCCAGTCGATCGGACAGCAAGGCGACGCGACGGTCGGCGAGGTCGCCGCCGACTTCGGCGAGGCGCGCGGCCTGGCGCGCTCGACCGTTCTCACGATGATGGAGCGGCTGCGCGCCAAGGGCTATCTGCGGCGCCACCGCGTTGACGGCGTCTATCGCTATGCCGCCACGCGCGGCGAGGACGACGTGGTCCAGGGCGCGGTCGCGGCCTTCGTGGAGAAGACCCTGCAGGGCTCGGTCAGCCCGTTCGTGGCCTTCATGTCCAAGCGCGGCAAGGTCAGCGATGACGAACTGGCCGAACTCGAGGCACTGGTCGCACGCCTGCAATCGGAGCGCGGAGAGGACTGAGCATGGACACCATGATCGCGACACTGCTCGAACGCCTGGCCGCGACCAGCCTGCACACACTGGTGCTCGCCGCCGTGGTCTGGGGGCTGTGCCGCTGGCTGCCGCGGCTGTCCGCCGCCAGCCAGTGCTGGCTGTGGTGGCTGGTGGGCCTGCAGGCCGTGCTGGGCCTGGCCGTCGGCAGGATGGAACTGCCGTGGCTGCCGGCCGCCGCCCCGCCGGCGATGCCGGCGCTGGACCTGCCCGCCAGCGGCGTCGCAATCGTCGCCGTACAGGCACCGCAGGTCGCCGCGCCGCTGTGGCCGATCGCAATCGCGGCGCTGTGGGCCGCCGGTGTCCTGGTGATGGCCGTCGGCACGCTGCGCGGCTGGCGCGAGGCCCGCGCCTTGGTCCGCAGCGCGCGTCCCTGCACCGATGCCTCGCTGACCCAGGCGCTGGCGCTGGCGTGCGAGGCCCACGGCCTGCGCCGCGCGCCGGTGCTGCGGATCTCCGCACAGATTGCCTCGCCTCAACTGGTCGGTGCACTGCGCCCGACATTGCTGCTGCCCGACCAGACCGCGCTCGACAGCGACGAACTGGACATGGCGCTGACGCATGAGCTGGTGCATCTGCGCCGCGGCGACCTGTGGCTGGGCTGGGTCCCGACGCTGGCGCGCCACCTGCTGTTCTTCCATCCCTTGGTGCATCTGGCCGTGCGCGAGTACGGCATCGCCCGCGAGGCCGCCTGCGACGCTGCGGTGGTCGCCGGCGACCATCGCTGCCGACACGGCTACGGCCGCCTGCTGGTGCGCCTGGGCGTCACACCTGGCCGGCCTGCGTGCCTGGCCAGCGCATCGCCCACCTTCCTGAGCCTCAAGCGGAGATTGACCATGCTCCAGACCACGCATTCCTCCTCGCGCCTGGGCGCATCACTGCTGCTGCTCGGCGTCGCCGTCGCTGGCGTGCTGCCATTGCGGCTGGTCGCCGCGCCGGCCGCCTCCGCGGTCCCCCCGGTGCCGGCCGCGGCCGCAACCCCCACGCGCCCCGTGTTGCCGGTGGCACCGTCAGCGCCTGCAACGCCTGCGCGCCCGGCGATCAGCGCAGCAGCGGCCGCCGCGCTCAGCCCTGCGGAGATCGCCGAGATCGCCACCTCGGCGGCGCAGGCGGCCGAAGCCGCACTCAGTTCGGCCGAGATCGCCGAAATCACGGCCGCCGCGACGTCCGAGGCCCTGGCCGCCGCCGCGCCGGCGATCGCGTCGTCGGTCGCCTCGGCGACGACGTCCGGCACCCGTCAGGTCCAGATCTCCGGCCGGACGCCCCAGGCCTATGTGCGCACCCGCGGCGGCGCCGATTTCGTCATGAGCGGCTCGACGGACGATTTCGAGGCGGCCAGGCGCCAGACCGGCGGCGGCGATGCGCTGTGGCTGCGACGCGGCAACGACCGCTATCTGATCCGCGATCCCGCCACCCTGCGTCGCTTCGACACGCTGCTCGAGCCCGTCACCCGCCTCGGCCGCGAACAGAGCGAGCTGGGCACGCAGCAAGGCCGCCTGGGTGGGGAGCAAGGCCGGCTCGGCGCCGAACAGGGTGTGCTCGGCCAACGGCAGGCCCGCCTGGCCACCGCCGCCACGCAACGCGCGCTGGCCGGCGACGGTGACGTGCCCGCCAGCGATCAGCGCGACCTGGACGAGATCGCCGCCCGCCAGCGCGACCTCGCCGAACGTCAGCGCGCACTGGGGCAGCAGCAAGCCGAACTGGGTCGTCGCCAGGGTGCGCTCGGGGAACGCCAGGCTGAAGCCAGCCGCCAGATCGAAGCGGCGCTGCCGCGCCTGCTCGATGACGCGCTGGCCGCCGGCAAGGCGCAGCGGTTGTAACAATTCGTCCCGGACGAGAGAGACACCGCCAGCTCGCGGCAGGCCAGCGTCCTCTCGACGCCATCGCCCCCACCCAACCCTCCCCCGCAAGCGAGGGAGGGCCTTGTGCGGCGGCCTGTACGTTTCCCGACGTGGCGGCCGCCGATGCCGATCCGGACTGTCGCGGCGACGACGCAGTCGCCGTCACCGTGCCCGTGCGTCTGACCTACGCGTTCGTGTTCGACGCGCACACCGTGCGCGGGCGTGCGATCAGACGCGACTGACCACGCGCACGCGACGCGATGGATCAGCGCATCGGTTGCCAGTCCGCGGGCGGCGTCGGCGACGCGCCTGCCTCCTGCAGCAAACGCTCCACCAGCGCGACCTCGCTGCGGATCGACGGGTCGGCGAGCAGGCGCACGAGTTGCGCGGCGCCGTCGCGCGGCTGCGACCCGGCGATGCGTCCCCATTCGAGCATCTGCCAGTCGAGCGTGCGCTGACGCGACTGCGCATCGCGCCGCTCGGCCGCGGTGGCCGCGGTGCGCGCCAGCAGGTCGAGACCGAGCATGCGACCAAGCTGCGTGTCGGCGGTGTCGGCCATCAGCGTGCCGATATGGCGGCAATCGCGCAGGCGGGCGGCGTCGCCGCGCAGCGCGTCCGGCGTACAGGCCTGCCGCATCGGCGCCAGGCCCGGCGGCGGGAACGCGGCCCACAGGGACATCGCGATCGTCGCCGCGTGCTCGTCGGCGATGTCGTCGCCGGCATCGGCCAATGCGGCGCGTTCGGCCGCAGTCGGCGGGTGGCGCAGCAGTGCGGCCTGGATCCATCGGACCTGCTCGAGCATGCCCAGGTCGAAGCGACGGGCGCCGCGTGCATCGGTCAGCAGGGTGTCGACACGCCCGCCGCGATACAGCAGCGGCGCGAGATTCTCCGGGTCGCTGCCGAGCCAGCGCTGCGCCGCGCGCAGTCGAAGCGGAGCGTCGCCGCCGGCCATCAGCAGTGCGTTGGCGAGCGCGTCGCCACCGGCCGTGTCCGCCGCGCTGCGGCGCCAGGCGTCGGCCTGCGCGTCGACGGGCGCCGCCGCCGACGGCGCGTCGTCGTCATCGCGCAGGGCATCGCCCGCCATCGTGGTCGCCGAGCGCAGCATCGCCGCCAGGGCGAGATCGCGCGGCTGGCCGCGCTCGGCGAGGGCGGCGGCGCTGCGCTGCAGCCAATCGGTCCAGGCGCGCTGTTCGGCCTGCGAGGGGGCCTCGACCTGCGGCGCCTCGTCGAAGCGGGTGTACGGCGCCTGCGCCTGGGCGGCGGGGGCCGCGCACGTCGCGATCAGGACGGCGAGCAGCATGGGGCGCATCAAGGACTTCCGGATGTCGGTCATCGGTGCAGGATACGCGGTGGGGATCGCGGGATGCCCCCACCCGGCGCCTGCGGCGCCGACCTTGTAAGTTGCTTTTGCGGTCCGGGAGTTGGCATTTTTCGGATCGCCCCGTGCCAGACCGTCCGACCTTTGATCGATCAGATCGTGGGGGAGCTTGGGTCGGCATC